>JALOLH010000054.1 GCA_025456065.1 Candidatus Nanopelagicales bacterium
CACCGATCGCCTGTCCCTGCGTGGGTTGGGTCCGGCGCAGGTCGAGGCGATCACCTGGCCGGCCGCGCAGGGCTTCGAACCCGCGGGATGCTCCGCTGACGGCCGCTACGTCTACCTGCTCGCGCTCCAGCCCGACGACGAGGGCGTCACCCGAGCGGTCGTCGACCGGGTCAGCGTCGCCGACGGCGAACGCGCCCGGGCCCTCCCAGCAGCCCCGGAGATCCCCGGTCCCTGGACCCGGTGAACCCCCGCCAAGGGCCCGCAACGGTCTCGCATCCCCCCGTGTGCTCGCCAGGAGGTCCGGAGCCCTTCGGCGCAGGGCGATCGCGTCCCGCGGTCAGCGACGGGCCAGCGCCTGACCGAACGTGCGCCCCTTGGCCTGGTCGAGCAGGTCGCCGGCGGCGTCCCGAGCCTCCTTGAGGTCCTTGGCCGACAGGGCGTCCAGGGCCCGGCGGAACCGGGCGACGTCCTCGTCGGTCACGGGGCGGTCGAGCACCTCGCGCGCCGACCAGCGCCCCTCCACGAACGGGCCGAGGGCCATCTGGATGCTGCGCCGGCTCTCCCGGCTGACCGCCGCGGCCACGAGGGCCACCCTGTGCTTGTGCACCAGCTTGACCAGCCGGGCGCCCCGCCTGGTCTGGCCGATCTCGCGCTCGAGATCGCGGGCCAGCCCCCGCTGGCGCGCCACCGTCAGCCCGATGGCGTCCGCTCCTGGCCGGCCGATGCGCGCCGGGGGCAGCTCTGCGAACGTGCGCGCGAACAGCGAGTCGACGATGTCGGCCAGGGCCCCGGCGCACACGGTGGTCAGCCCCAGGTCGGCGAACACGTCCTCGATCTGGTGGCCGTACGCGTTGCCCTCCGGCGGGTCCCCGCCCCACAGCAGCCCGACGACACGCTTCCAGGTGGCCCCGGTCGGGTGGGTCCGCTCCACGATGAGCGACCCGGAGTCGCCGAAGTAGGCGAAGCGCGGCTGACCGGGATCCGGGTGCACCTCGAAGTCGTTGGTGGAACCGGCATGCCCGGTGCTCAGATTGACGACCACCACCTGACCGGTGGTGTGCTCGGTGGTGGCCCCGGACTTCTCCACCGCCATCCCGAGCACCGCCGTGGTGGTCTCGTACACGCCGGGGCCGACGCCCTCGATCTCGTAGAGGACGTGCGCGCTGCTCGAGGGCGCGGCGATGGTGGCGTCCAGGGTGCCGGTGCGCACGTTGTCGGCGATCCGGTCGGCGGCCACGGAGCTGCCCCACGGCTGGAACACGTCGCCCCCGGCCGTCGTGCCGAGGACATGGCGGTTGCTCAGCAGCACGGGCGCGTCGTTGCGGTCGTCCCACACCCATCCGCCGAGCGTGCCGCCGCCCAGGCCGCCCTGGATGCTGCGGCCCCCGGGGACCGGGCGGACCCGGCCGGCCAGCGACCCGTCTGCCAGGTGCGGGTACTCCACGGGTCGGGCACGTTCCACCACGTCGGTGATGACCGTCATCCGCTCACCACCAGGGCCGGTGACCGCCACCTCGGCGGGCACCATCCACCCGGCCTTCACCTCGCCGGGCGGCAGCTTCCGGTCCACGAACACGACCAGGGCCAGCTCGTCGGTGATCGCTCCACCGCGGCGCTTGTAGCCGATCCCCACCATGTGCACGCCGGGGATCGCCAGGAGCCGGTCCCTCGCCTCGCTCTTGGCGCGCGCGAGCGGGGCCAGCTCATCGTCGGACGGCGTTCGCAGCCGTCTCGGTTCAGGCATGATCGCCACCTTCCTTCGTCACAGTGCGTCAGACGGGCTCATCGGGCGGATCACGGCAGGAAGTCGCATCCGGCGGAGACGAAGACCATCTGGTGGGACACCATCTCCATGCCGAAGCCGACGCCGATCGAGATCCCGATCCCGGTGCGGACCAGCGGATGCTCGGGCACGTCGTACCGGACCATGCCCAGGTCCCCGCTCAGGCCGACGTCGTTGTGCTCGACGATCCTGTGGCCCCCGTCGAACACGTGGATGTCGCGGATGAACGCGTCCGCTGACCTCGTCTTGCAGACCAGCAGCACCGAACCGACCCGGAGCCGGTGGTCGTCGACGATGACCGGGGTCGGGATCGCGAAGTGGAACCAGTTCCGGGTGCTCGGCTTGCCCTCCACCACGATCCCGGACCCGGCACGCCGCACTGCCGCCACCCGATCCGGGTACTCGATCTGCATGCTCGTCCCATGGATCCACATCGCGTGGGCCAAGTCAGCCATCACCATCACCTCTCTCATGGGCACTCACGCGTGCGCTCGCCGCACTTCCACGGTCCCGCCGGCACCCCCCGGCAGCAAGGGCCACAGGTCCGTCGGACGAGGGGCGGCCTCGCGCGTGGGCGAGCGCCGGCGTAGAAACGGATCCATGACGACCGCACCCGCCGGGTCAGCACCGGTCTTCCTGCGCGACGGCCAGCCCTGGGACCTCGAGGCGCGCAAGCGCGTCGCCCGGGAGTCGGTGGCCGCGCTGCGGCGCCCGCAGCCGCGCGGGTTGCCACGACCCCCCGGTCCGCCGGCCCTGCGCACCCTGGCCGGCATGCTGCGCCGCACCAAGGGCACCGAGCTGTTCGGCGGGATCTCGCGCGACCACCCGCGGATCGCCCACGTCCGCATCGGCCCGGAGCACATCTACGTGCTCTCCGACCCCGACCTGGTGGTCCAGGTCCTGCTCACCGAGGCCAGGCACACCACCAAGGGCCGAGCCCTGCAGCAGGCCAAGGCGCTGCTCGGGGAGGGCCTGCTGACCGCCGGCGGCGAGCTGCACCGGCGGCAGCGCTCGCTGGTGATGCCCGCGTTCCACCGCGCTCGGATCGCCGGCTACGCCGCGCTGATGGTCGAGGAGGCCGTCGCCCACCGCGACGCCTGGCAGCGGCGCATCGAGGCCGGGGACGTCGCGCTCGACATGGCCGCCGACATGTCCGCCCTGACGCTGGCCATCGTCGGGCGCACGCTGTTCGGCGCCGACCTCTCCGGCGACGCCGCCGACGTGGGCCGCGCGCTCACCGACGTGCTCGACGGGTTCGACCGCATGCTCGTGCCCGGAGCGCGGGTGGCCGACCTCCTGCGCGCCCCCTGGGTCCGCGACCTGGAGCGCGCGACCGGTGAGCTCGACGCGGTGGTGGCCCGGCTCATCACCGAGCACCGGGCCTCCGGCGACACCGGCGACCTGCTGTCGATGCTCCTGGCCAGCACCGACGAGCAGGGCGGCATGGCCGACGCCCAGGTCCGCGACGAGACGATGACCCTGGTGCTGGCCGGCCACGAGACGACCGCGATGGCCCTCACCTGGGCCTGGCACCTGCTCGACGCGAACCCGGCCGAGGCCGGCCTCCTGCGCGACGAGCTCGCCAGCCTCGACGGCCGCCCTCCGACGTTCGAGGACCTGCCCGCACTGCCCCGCACCCGGGCCGTGGTCGCCGAGACCCTGCGGGTGTACCCGCCGGCGTGGATCCTCGGCCGCAGCATGCTCGACGACCTCGAGGTGGACGGCTGGACGGTGCCTGCCGGCTCGATCGTGCTCGCGCTGCCGTGGGCGCTGCACCGCGACGGCCGGTTCTGGCCCGAGCCCCTCGCGTTCCGGCCCGGGCGGTGGCTGGATGTCGAGGGCCGCTTCGACGAGGGTGCCCCGGGGCAGCCGCGCGGCTCCTGGTTCCCGTTCGGATGGGGGTCGCGTCGCTGCATCGGCGACCAGTTCGCCTGGACCGAGGCGATGCTGCTGCTGGCCACGCTCGCACCAGGGTTCGCGCCCACGCTGGCGCCCGGCCACCGGGTGGACGTCCATCCCGCGGTCACGCTGCGACCCGAGGGTGGCATGCCCATGCGGCTGCGTCAGGCCCCGGCACAGCCGTAGGCCCCGGGGGCAGGGCCCGCAGCGGGAGGCCCCCTGAGCAGGCCAGGATCGGGCGTCGCGGCGGGGGGACGGGGCCCACCACGCCGGGCACCGGCCGCTCGCTAGCGTTGGCCGCGGACCGGATCCCGGAGCACCCGCTGCCGCGCCCTCCGGCCCACGACGGAAGGGGTCGCCCAGATGAGGACGCGCATTACCGAGCTGTTGGGCATCGAGCACCCGATCATCCAGGGCGGCATGCACTACGTCGGGTTCGCCGAGCTGGCCGCAGCGGTCTCGAACGCCGGTGGACTCGGGATCATCACGGGCCTCACCCAGCGCACGCCGGAGGACCTGGCCACGGAGATCGCCCGGTGCCGGGAGATGACCGACAAGCCCTTCGGCGTGAACCTCACGTTCCTGCCGACCGTCACCGCGCCGGACTACCCCGGCTACGTCCGGGCCATCCTCGAGGGGGGCGTGCCCGTGGTGGAGACCGCCGGGCGCAACCCGGAGGCCGTCCTGCCGGTCCTCAAGGGCGCCGGCGTGAAGGTGATCCACAAGTGCACCTCGGTGCGTCACGCCCTCAAGGCCCAGTCGATCGGGTGCGACGCCGTCTCGGTCGACGGCTTCGAGTGCGGCGGGCACCCCGGCGAGGACGACGTGCCGAACATGATCCTGCTGCCGCGGGCGGCGGACGAGCTGGAGATCCCCTTCGTCGCCTCGGGTGGCCAGGCGGACGGTCGCAGCCTGGTCGCCTCGCTGGCCATGGGCGCGGACGGCATCAACATGGGCACGCGGTTCATCGCCACCCAGGAGGCGCCGGTGCACCAACGGGTCAAGGACGCGATCGTCGCCGCCTCCGAGCTCGACACCCGACTGGTCATGCGCCCGCTGCGCAACACCGAGCGGGTGATGGTCAACGCCGCCGTGGAGCAGCTGCTCGAGAAGGAGCGCGAGCTCGGCGCCAACCTGGCCTTCGAGGACATCATCGAGCAGGTCGCGGGGGTCTACCCCCGGATCATGATCGAGGGGGACATGGACGCCGGGGCGTGGTCCTGCGGCATGGTCGCCGGCCTCATCCACGACATCCCGACCTGCAAGGAGCTCATCGACCGGATCATGGCCGAGGCCGAGGAGATCATCTGCGGCCGGCTCACGGGCATGCTGGCGGCGCCCGTCGCCTGACCGCGGCGCCGATCGCTCCGTCACAGCCGACCCGCGGCGACCCGTGAGCCCCTCCTACAGGGGGTGCCGCTTGTCCTCCTCGATGGCCCAGTCCAGGGTCTCCAGCAGGGCCCGACGGGCCTTGACCTTGGTGGTGGCGTGCGCCCTCATGTCCAGCTTCAGCAGCTGCCCGGCCACGGCACGCGCGGCGGGCACCAGGTCGTCCGGGGCGACGACCGCGTCGAGGAACCCGGCGGTCACCGCTTCCTCCGGATCGAACATCTCGGCGTTGATGACCGAGCGGTTGAAGTAGGACCTGCGAAGGCGGTCACGAGCCAGCTCGATCCCCACGTGGTGCATCGTCATGCCGATCTGCACCTCGTTCAGGCCGATCCGGAACGGGCCGTCGACGCCGATGCGGTGGTCGGCGGAGAGCAGGATGAACGCGCCCTTGGCCACGGCGTGGCCGGTGCACGCCACGACGATCGGGAACGGGTGCGCGAGCATCCGGCGGGCCAGCGCGGACCCCGCTGCGACCAGCCCGATCGCCTGCTCCGGGCCTGCGGTCATCACCTTCAGGTCGTAGCCACCGGACAGGATCCCCGGGGTGCCCGTGATGAGCACGACCGCCTGGTCGGCCTCGGCCTGGTCGAGGCCCGCGTGGAAGGCCTGGATGACCTCGTGGGACACGGCGTTCACCTTGCCGTTGTCGAGGGTCAGGGTGGCGATGCCGTCCTCGAGGTCGTAGCCGACCGGGTCGCTCATGGTGATTCCTTCGTCGTGGCGGGCGGATCCCTCGCGACCCTAGCCGGGGGCCGGATCAGCGCCTCGGCTGGGGCGGGTCCGGCGCGCTACCGTGCCCGGGTGGGTCTCGCGTGGCCGGCGACCGCCAGCGCCCTGGACGAGGAGCAGCGGCGGCTCGCTGCTCTGCGCCCCGAACCGTGGCGCCCGCCCGGCGGGCCCGGGTCCGGGCTGCTGGTCGCCGGATGCTTCCTCGCCTTCGCCCGCGGGGAGCAGGGCCCCGGTCATGCCGGGGACCGCGGCTGGGCGGCCGCAGCCGTCGTGGCAGACGGCACCGGGCCGACGGTGGCCGCAGCCTGCCTGCCGTGCCTGGCCGCAGCCCCCTACGAACCCGGCCGGCTCGGCCTGCGCGAGGGCGAGGCGCTCGCCGCAGTGGTGGTGGCGCTCGAGGTCCGCCCGGACGTGCTCGTCGTCGACGCCACGGGTCGCGACCACCCGCGCCGGGCGGGCCTCGCCCTGCACCTGGGGGCGCTGCTGGACCTCCCGTCCATCGGGGTCACCCACCGCCCGCTGCTGGCGACCGGTGCCGCACCGGGCCCAGAGCCGGGCGACGCAGCGCCGCTGCTCCTGGGCGACGACGTGGTCGGCGCGTGGCTGCGGACGAACGCACGTGCTCGTCCCGTGGCGGTCCACGCGGGATGGCGCACCGACGCGGACACGGCCGTCGCGGTGGCGCGGGCCTGCCTCGGCCCGGCGCGCACCCCAGAGCCCTTGCGCAGGGCTCGGGTGCTCGCCCGGACGACGCGTGCCCACGCCGAGGGCCGGACCCGTCAGCCCTGGCGGGACCCGCTGCGCTGACCGGGCGGCCGGTGGCACCGGCCTCGGCTCGGACCGCTCAGTTCGGTTTGCCTCACCTGACCCATTGTGGTGACTGCCAGCAGCGCCCTACTGTTCGGCGGGTCCGTCGCACCTCGACCGCCGGGAGACCTGATGAAGAGTCCGAGCTCGTCCAAGGCGCGCGCGGCGGCTGCCGCGGGTGTCGGCGCCCTGCTGCTCGTCGCCACCGCCGCCCCGTCGATGGGAGCGTCGGACCGGGCGAACCAGAACACCTCGAAGAAGCTGCGCGCGGCTGTCACCGCAGCCGGGATGACCGAGCACCTGCAGGCGCTGCAGGCGATCGCCGATGCCAATGGCGGCACCCGCGTCTCGGGTTCCGCCGGGTACGACGAGTCGGCGGACTACGCCGCCGACGTCTTCCGCGCCGCGGGCTTGGATGTGACCGTGCAGGACTTCCAGTTCCAGACCTTCATCACGCTCGGCCCGACGGTGCTCGAGCAGGTGAGCCCGGCGCCGGCCGGCCCGATCGCCACCACGATCTTCTCCTACTCGGGCAGTGACGACGTCACTGCTGCCGTGACGCCGCTGGCCGCCCCGCCTGCCGACGCCACACCCGGCTGCGAGGCCGCGGACTTCGCCGGGTTCCCAGCCGGGAACATCGCGCTGATCCGTCGCGGCGCGTGCACCTTCGCGATCAAGGCCACGAACGCCTTCAACGCCGGGGCCGCGGCGGTCGTCATCTTCAACAACCAGCCGGGCGAGATCAACGGCACCCTGGGCAACGACTTCACGCTCGACATCCCGGTCACCTCGGTCACCGCCGCCGTCGGCGAGCAGCTCGCCGCAACGCCGGGGCTGGTCCTGCGGGTCAAGGCCGACACCTTCCGCGGCATCGCCACGACCAGCAACGTGATCGCCGAGACTAGGGGCGGTGATCCGGAGAACGTGGTGATGGCCGGAGCCCACCTCGACTCGGTCAACGCCGGACCCGGCATCAACGACAACGGGTCGGGCTCCGCGGCCCTGCTCGAGATCGCGCAGCAGATGACCAAGGTCAAGCCGGTGAACAAGGTCCGCTTCGCCCTGTGGGGTGCCGAGGAGTCCGGGCTCGTCGGGTCGAACCACTACGTGGCGAACCTGCCTGCCGACCAGCTGCAGAGGATCGCGCTCTACCTGAACTTCGACATGATCGCATCGCCCAACTACGTGCGCTTCGTCTACGACGGTGACGACTCGGACGGCGTCGGCGCGGGTCCGGGCCCGGACGGTTCGGCTGCGATCGAGCAGGCCTTCAACGACTACTTCGCCGGTCAGGGCCTGGCGTTCAAGGGCACCGACTTCAGCGGGCGCAGCGACTATGCGGCGTTCATCGCCAACGGGATCCCGGCCGGTGGGCTGTTCACCGGCGCCGAGGGCATCAAGACCGCGGAGGAGGCGGCCGTCTTCGGGGGGACCGCAGGCGTCGCCTACGACCCCTGCTACCACCTCGCCTGCGACACGACGGCGAACATCAGCGCCCAGGCCCTCGAGGAGATGGGCGACGCCGTCGCGCACACCCTGCTGACCTTCGCCTTCGACACGCGCAGCGTCAATGGCACTGGCAAGGGGCACCCGGTCAGCCCTCCGGGGCAGCGGGTGACCGGCACCCCGGAGGCGTCCGCGTCCTCGGCCAGCGGTCTGGACGACCACGACCACGAGCCTGACGTCGCCTGACCCAGCACTCGGATGCCCCCCGCCGTCGTGGCGCGGGGGCATCCGGCTGTCCGGGCTCATCGGATCGCCCCAGGGGCGGCGGCGGCCTCGACGCGGCCCTCGATCGCTCAGCGGGTGGAGGTCCCGTGCACCATCCGCACCAGCTCGGTCGGCGACGCGGTGATCGCCGCGCCCACCCGTGCCGCGTCGCTGGCCCGGTCCCGTGCGGCGGCCGGGGTCGTGTAGATCACGGCCGTCCCGGCGAAGCCCAGCCCCCGTGCCGCTTTCACGGTGTCGAGCCCGGCGGTCCTGCCCAGAGGGCCGCGCCCGAGATCGGTGATGAGGGCCTGGAACCGGTTCGGGCGCGGCCCCAGCTCCTCGAGGGCCTCCTTGGTGGAGCGCCTGGTCGTGACGTTGAACCCGAGCTCGGTCAGGCGGCTGATCTCGATGGCGTTGTTCCCCGGGTTGTCGTCGACCCAGAGGATCGAGCGCTGCCCGTCGTTGGCAGGCGGGAGGGGTGCGGGCGGGCCGGTCGGCGGCTGGGGGACGGGCATCGGCTGCGGTGGCGCGTCCTCGGGACCCCACGAGGCGGGCGGGGGCGGTGGCCCCGAGCGATCCCGCGCACCGTCCGGGAGCTCGACCGGGGCGCGGACCGCCACCTGCTGCTGCAGCTCAGCGAGCTGGTCCTGGAGGTCGGTGATCTGCTTGAGCAGGGCCTCCGAGGCCTCCTGCGCCGTCATCTCGAACGACCCGATCTTGATGGAGAAGGGTCGGTCGCGAACCACGCGCCTCAGCGTGGGCAGGAGCAGGACGATGACGACGATCGCCAGGATCGGCCAGGCGAGGGCGGCCAGTGCCTCGATGAGCGACGCCGGATCATCCACGGGGACCTCCTACCAGTCGCGTCCGAGCAGCCCCGGCGGGGATGGGTGCGGGATGGCCGGGACCGGGGCCATCGCCGCACGCTCGCGATGCTCGACGGCGGTGCCGCGCGGTGGCAGGGCCGTCGCGGGCGGACCCGTCAGGACCCGCCGCCCGCCTTCCGGCGGTGCAGGTGGATCTCGCCCTCCGGCCCGTGGGTCCGCGGTGCCGCTTCCTTGCGGTGCTCGTCGTTCGCCACGGCGTCGTGCGCCTGCTTGCGGTCGAGCGCCTCGCGCATCTTCGCCTTCAGGTCCTCGTTGTCGGTCTTCGCCGAACGCTCCATGCCGCCAGCGTGGCACAGCGGCAGGGCCGACGCCATGGGCGCGAGCTGCCGCGCAGCCTCATCGATGGCTGCGCTCCCGGGCGAGCCGCAGTGCGGCGCCCAGGAACGGCCCCGGCGGCAGGGCGGCCACGACGGAGGCCACGTCCCGTGCGCTCGCGCCACCGTCGAGGAAGCGCAGCACCCGGTCGACCGGCACGTCGCGGAACATCGCCAGGAACGCCGGCTCGAGATCGGCCCGCTCGCGGGCCAGCGCGGCCAGCCAGATCGCGTCCAGGGCTCGGTCGCGCCGCGGGTCGGGCGGGATCGCGAACGGATGGCCGTGCCGCGCCAGTGATCCGACGATGGCGGCGGTGTCGCCCAGGATGCGGGTGACCGCGTAGCCGGTCGACGGGCGCACCCGACCGCCCCGGGCGCCGATCCGCAGCACCCGGGGCCTGGCGCGGCGGGCCGCGGGCCGGGCCGGCAGGGCGGTGACGCCGCGCTCCTCGGCCTCGATCGACCATCCGCCGGCGCCGACCACGCGCGGGACCGCGGGGATCGGGTCGGGCAGGTCTGTGGACGGTCCCATCCGCACGGCCATCACCATCGCGCGGCGGTCGTCGACGGGAAGCACGTAGGCGAAGCCGAGGTCGGGCCCGTCGTCGGCGGAGAAGTCCAGCAGGGTGGCCGCGGACGGGTCGACGGCCGCTGCGCCGGTCCGCACCCACACGCCCCGGAACGACTGGTGCAGGACGGCGGGTGGGTCGCCGGCGATGGGATCGACGTGGGGCGGACGGCTGTCGTAGCCCCACTGCC
Organism: Candidatus Nanopelagicales bacterium; assembly: GCA_025456065.1. Lineage (GTDB taxonomy): Bacteria > Actinomycetota > Actinomycetes > S36-B12 > CAIYMF01 > Prado023. Next base: position 10,281 of record JALOLH010000054.1, read on the forward strand.
CGCGGATGTGCTCGCCGCCCACCGCGGCCCACGCGACATCGGCGTCTGCGCCCACGGCGTCGACCCGCTCGGCGACGGCGGTGACGCGGGGGTCGGCGAGGAGCCGTTCGCGCAGGGCCGCCCGGGCCCGGTCCCAGGACAGCGCGGTGTACCGGTAGCCGTCGAGGTCGACCAGCCGGGCACGGCCGTCGTGTCCGACGACGAGGAGGTCCGACCACGTGCCGACCGACCAGTCGTCGAGCATCGTCGGCCGGCGCGCCCAGTGCGCGAACGTGACCCGTTGGACGGGATCCGGCGCCGGGCCCACCAGGGCGATCCGCTGGTCGCCGGGCAGGCGGCCCGCGTCCGCGGCGACCAACAGGCGCCGGGCCAGGAGCAGGCCGGACAGGCCCGCCCCGACGATGACGTGGTCGAACCCCTGGTGCCCGGGCACGGCCGACCACGCTAGTCCCGGAGCGTCGGTCGCGCGCACTACGGTGGTCGCCTGTGACGCGCATGGTGTGCCTCGGTGACTCCTTCACGGAGGGGATGACCGACGAGCTGCGACCCGACGGCCACCACATCGGATGGTCGGACCGGGTGGCCCTCGGCCTGGCCCGAGCAGATCTGCCGCACCTGCCCGCGCCCCTCGAGTACGCGAACCTCGCGGTGCGCGGCAAGCTGCTCGACCAGGTGGTCGCGGAGCAGGTGCCCGTGGCCCTGGCCCTGCGCCCCGACCTCATCACGTTCCACGCCGGCCCCAACGACGTGCTGCGGCCAGGGGTGGACCGGCCCGCCCTGATGGGTCGGTACGAGGCGGCCGTGGAGCGCCTCGTCGGCACGGGTGCCCGTGTCGTGCTGTTCACCTCGCTGACCAGGGCGGGTGGCAGCGGGCGGCTCGCCGACCGGCTCGAGGAGCGGTTCCTCGCGTTCAACCGGGCCATCCGCGTCATCGCCGCGCGGCTGGGCTGCACGCTGGTCGACGACGAGGCCGTCGCGGCGCTGTCCGACCGGCGCTTCTGGGCGGTCGACCGGCTGCACCTCAACGCCCTCGGCCATGCGCGCGTCGCGGCCAACGTGCTGGCCCATCTGGGGGTGACCGATGCGGCGGTCCTCGGCGGGCCGGTGGGGTGGTGGGAGGAGCCGCTGGCCCCGCCCGACCCGGTGACCCGGCGTGAGGCCCTGGCGACGGACGCCGAATGGATGCGCACGCACCTCGTGCCGTGGATCGGCCGGCGGGTTCGCGGGGTCTCCAGCGGCGACGGGATGGACCCCAAGGACCCGGTGCTGCGCACGATCGTGCCCTGATCCATGCCCTGCCGCATGGCCCTGATCCCATGGCCCTGGCCCGGGTGTCGGACCCTTGGCCTACCGTGACGCCATGTCCACGACCCTGATCACCGGCGCCAGCTCCGGGCTCGGCGCCGAGATGGCTCGCCAGCTGGCCGCCCGCGGCCACGACCTCGCCCTCGCTGCTCGGCGGGCGGAGCGGCTCGAGCAGCTGCGTGACGAGATCGCCGCCGCGCACCCGGAGCGACGGATCGAGCTGCGCGACCTCGACGTCACCGACGACGACGCCGTGTTCCGCGTGTTCGACGAGTTCGCCGAGGTCTTCGGCGGCCTGGATCGCATCATCATCAACGCGGGCCTCGGCAAGGGTGCCCCGATCGGCACGGGCCGGTACTGGGCCAACCGCGAGACCGCGATGACCAACTTCGTGGCCGCGCTGTGCCAGGCGGAGGCCGCGATGCAGATCTTCCGCGCCCAGAAGCGCGGGCACCTGGTCTTCATCTCGTCGGTCTCCGCGCTCCGCGGCTTCCCGAAGTACCTCACCACGTACGCCGCCACGAAGGCCGGTGTGAGCAGCCTCGCCGAGGGGCTGCGCTCGGAGATGCAGGCCTCGCCCGACCTCGACATCACGGTCTCGACCATCATGCCCGGCTACATCCGCTCGGAGATGAACGAGAAGGTGCCCACCACCAGGTTCATGGTCGACACCGAGCCCGGGGTCCGCGCGATGGTCGACGCGATCGAGGCGAGGAAGGCCAGCGCCATGGTGCCTGCCTGGCCGTGGGTCCCGTTCGGCAACGCGATCAAGGTCGTACCGCTGCCCGTGCTGCGCAAGCTCATGTGAGGGCCCGCGTGTGATGGGGGAGTGGAAGGCGGGCCCGCGGTGGCACGGGATGGGCCGCCTGGCGGCCGTGGCGGTCGTGCTCGCGCTGCCCGGGTGCGCGACGACGGGGGGCGATGCGGGTGCCGCGGGCGGCGATGCGGCAGGCGCGGTGGACGATGGGGCCGGCGCGGTGGACGGCCAGGTCCGCGGCGCTGAGGTGGGCGTGGTCGAGCGCGTGGTGGACGGCGACACCATCGACGTGACCGGGGTTGGGCGCATCCGGGTGATCGGCATCGACACCCCGGAGCGGGGTGACTGCGGCCACGACTCGGCGACTGCGGCCATGTCCGCGCTGGTGCTGGGCGAGCGGGTCACGCTCGTGGCCGGGGCGGCCGACGACGCGGACCGGTACGGCCGGCTGCTGCGCTACGTCGACGTCGACGAGGGTGGGGGCGGGGTCGGTGCTGGGCCGGTCGACGCTGGGCTCGCGCTCATCGAGGAGGGCTGGGCGATCGCCCGCTACGACAGCCGCGACGGCTACGGCCGGCACCCGCGCGAGGACGCCTACGTCACGGCCGACCTCGAGGCTGCGGACCTGGGCTGCTACCCGGACTCCGAGCCCTGAGCGTGACCGGGGCGGCGCTGGTGCCCGACGGGGACGCTCAGCCCTCGGCGCCGCTGCTCCCGCGGGCCACCAGCTCGTGCAGGTCGTACGGCGTCTCCTGGTAGACGCAGTAGTTCAGCCAGTTCGTGAACAGCAGGTCGCCGTGCGCCCGCCACCGCACGACCGGCAGCTGCGCCGGGTCGTCGTCGGGGTAGTAGCCGCGCGGCGGCTCGATCGGCAGGCCCGCGGCGACGTCGCGCCGGTACTCCAGGTCCAGGGTCTCGGCGTCGTACTCCGGGTGCCCGGTGACGAACACGCGTCGGCCGTCCCGCGAGGCCGCGAGGTACACGCCGGCGTCGGTCGAGTGGGCCAGCAGCTCGAGGTCCGGCTCGTCGAGGATGTCCTGCGTGCGCACGGTGGTGTGCCGGGAGTGCGGCGCCAGGAAGGCGTCGTCGAACCCACGGGTGATCTTGTTCTTCGGGTCGGTGACCGTGTGCTCGAAGACGCCGAACACCTTCTCCGGCACCGTCTCCTTGCCGATCCCGTAGTGGTGGTACAGCTCGGCCTGCGCGGCCCAGCAGATGGCCAGTGTCGAGTACACGTGCGAGTCGGCCCACCGCATGATGGCGACCAGCTCGTCCCAGTAGTCCACGTCCTCGAAGGCCAGCAGCTCGACCGGCGCGCCGGTGATGATCAAGCCGTCGAAGCGCTCGTCGCGGATGCGCTCGAACGTCTCGTAGAAGACCTCGAGGTGGGTGTGGTCGGTGTGCTTCGGCGCGTACGACGCGGTGTGCAGGAAGGTGACCTCGACCTGTAGCGGCGAGTTGCCGAGCAGCCGCAGCAGCTGCGCCTCGGTGGTCTGCTTGGCCGGCATGAGGTTGAGCACGAGGATGTGCAGCGGGCGGATGTCCTGGGCGGCGGCGCGCCGGTCGGTCATGACGAAGACGTTCTCCGCGGCGAGCACGTCGACGGCCGGCAGGCCCTCCCTGATCTTGACCGGCATCCCAGACCTCCCCTCGCGGCGCGACTTCGGGGGTCGATTCTAGGCGCGAAACGGACGATCCGTCCCCGGCCTCATCGATGTCCGGGCCTGGGGGTGGGGAAGCGGGTCAGGTAGGGATCGTGCAGCACGGCATCGACGAGGGCCTCGGCGGCCGCACGGGCGACGAGGTCGTGGGGGTCGGCGACCACGGCTGCCCGCAGCCGGGCCGCCTCCGCCGCGTACGCCGGCTGGCCGCGCTCGGCGACCGCGGTGAGGTGCGCGGCCAGGGCGGCCAGCGCCGGGTCCAGCTCGGGGGCGGCGTTCCAGGCGTCGGTGCTCACCCGTCGAGGGTCACACGGGTCCGGTCACCCCGCCACCTGACGTCGCTGCGGCGCGACGGGGTGCACCGCTGGGCGGACGGCCGGCGGGCCCGTGCATGGGCGAACGGTGGCCGGGATCGGTGCTCGGCGGCTGCCAGCCGGAACGGTCACCCGAGGATGGCGTCGAGCGTCACGAACCGGTACCCGGCGGCCCGGAGCTCGCGGATGATGTCGGGCAGGGCGTCGGCGTCGAGGGTGGAGCGGTCCTTCGGGTGCGCGCCGACGTGCATGAGCACGATCTCGCCGGGTCGCGCCGCGTCGAGCACCCGCGCGAGCACCGAGGCCGCCGAGCGGCCCTCGGTGGTGCCCTGCCAGCCGAGGGTGTCGACCGTCCACCCGATCGCCGCGTAGCCGGCGTCGTTGACCGTCGCGATCGCGCTGGGCGTGCTGGAGCCGAACGGGAAGCGGAACCACGGCCGGGTGGTCCGCCCGGCGACGGGGGCGATGGCCGCCTCGGCCCTGGTGAGCTGGTCGCGGACCTGCGCCACGGACAGGTCGGCGAAGTCGGGGTGCGTCGCGCTGTGGTTCACGACACGGTGGCCGCCGGCCGCCATCGCGCGGACGCGGTCGGGGTAGCGGGCGACGAAGTCGCCGGTCACGAAGAAGGTCCCGCGCACGCCCGTGTCGGCCAGGGTGCGCAGGATCGACGGGACCCCGGCATCGGATGCGCCGCCGTCGAAGGTGAGGGCCACGACCCGTTGGCTGGTGGGCAGCGTCGTCACGATGCGTCCCGCCAGGCCGGCCGGGACCGTCCCCGACGGGGAGGTGGGGGTCGGCTTCGGGCTGGGCGTCGGTTTCGGGGTGGAGGTCGGGGTGGAGGTCGGGCTCGGCTTCGGTGTCGGGGTGGACGTCGGGCTGCTCGTGGTCGGGCCAGGGGCCGGCGAGGTCGGCGGTTCGTCGGGGCTTGGGGTCGTGGTGCGGGTGGGACCGGGGCTCGGCGTCCGGGTCTCGCTGGGCGAGCCGGTCGGCGATGCGGTTGCGGTCGGCCCGGGTGCGGCGCCGTCGTCCCCGGGGGCGCCGCACGCCGTTGCCCCGAGGAGGAGCACCCCAGCCACGAGCCACGTGCCCGTCGGCCCCCACCTCCGCACGTCTCCACCGTCGCAGTGCCGGGCCGGGGCGGACAAGGGGCGAAGGCCCCGTCGGACACGTGGCGGATTGCCCTCGCGAGTGGGACGGCCGGCGCCGCGCGCGCTACCGTCCGCTCATGCTGCGCTTCATCGTCAACACGCTGGTCTACTTCGCCGCTGCCGCGATCGGCCTGTTCGTGGCTGACATGGTGCTGGACCAGCAGGACTTCTCGGTCACCTACCCGCTGGGCTTCCTGCTCGCGTCGATCATCTTCGCGCTGATCCAGGCCCTCATCTCGCCGCTGCTCACCAGCCTCGCCGACAAGTACGCCTCGGTGCTCACGGGTGCCGTGAGCCTGATCAGCGCGCTCGTCGCGCTGGTGGTCACCGCCACGATCTCCGACGACCTCACGGTCAACGGCTTCGCGACCTGGTTCATCGCCGCGCTCATCATCTGGCTGGCCTCGATGGTGGCCACGTTGATCCTGAAGCTCACCGTCGTCAAGAAGGTGGTCAAGGAGGTCCGCGACTGACGCCGGGCCGTCGCGAGCCGGGGGTGCCCGTGAGGCGCTTCGACGCGTGGGTCCGCTCGGTCGGCGAGGATCCCGACCCACGCTTCACCCTCGCCAACGAGCGGACGTTCCTGAGCTGGATCACCACGTCGCTCGGGCTGTTCGGCATCGGCCTGGCCGTGGGCACGGTGATCCCCACCCGATCCGGGTGGATCACCGCCCTCGCGGCGGCCTGGATCCTCGTGGCCGCGGTGCTGTCGGTCCGCGCGTTCGTGCGGTGGTTCCGCCTGGAGCGCGCGATGCGCCTCGGCGTCGGCCTGCCGCTGTCCTCCTCGATCCCGCTGGTGGCCCTCGGCCTGGGCCTGCTCGCGGTGGCCTCGGGGCTCGCCGTGCTGGTGGCGCGGTGAGCGGGCACCTGCCCGCCGCGGGCCCCTCGGACCCCGGGCTGGCCGGCGAGCGGACGACCCTGGCGTGGGCGCGGACGGGGCTGGCGCTGCTCGGTGTGCCGACCGGCCTGCTCGCCTACGCGTCGGGACGCGGCAGCACGGTCGCCGTCGTCGCCGCTGCCGCCGCGATGGTCCTCGGCCTGGCCGTGCTCACCCTGTCCCTGCGCCGGCAGCGTGCGGTGCCGCAGATGCTCGGGGTGCGGACCTCGGTGCTCGCCGCGCCGCTCGTCGTGCTGGCCACGGCCTGCGTGCTCCTGCTGCAGCTGGCCGGGCTCGACCTGGTGCTGCAGCGCTGACTCAGCTCCCGGTCGGGTGCGTGACCGGGGCGAGCCGGTCCAGCGCGGCCCGCAG
>JALOLH010000055.1 GCA_025456065.1 Candidatus Nanopelagicales bacterium
GGTGCTCGTGGCTGCCGCCGCGCAGATGGAGGCGCCGACCGCGTTCGAGGGCGTGCACTTCGGCGTGGTCGAGCGGCTGCTCGCGGTGGGGGGCCAGCAGGTGCGCCTGCGCGGGCTGGGCGGCGACTACGACGAGGTCTTCCTGCCGCTGTTCGGCGAGCACCAGGCGCGCAACGCGGCGGTGGCGCTCGCCGCGGTCGAGTCGTTCTTCGGGATCCTGCCGCAGCTCGACCCGCCCGGGCTGGGGGGTGCCGACCCGGGCGGGACGGTGCCGCCGCCAGCATCGGCGCCGTCGACCCAGCAACCCGGATCGGCCGCCGAGGACGTCCCGATGCCGCCGCCGGAGGGGCCCCGCCGGCTGGACGCCCAGGTGATCCGCACCGCCCTGGGCGCCGTCACCTCGCCGGGCCGGCTGGAGGTCGTCCGCCGCGCTCCCACGGTCCTGGTCGACGCCGCGCACAACGTGCCGGGCGCGCGCGCCCTCGCCGACGCGCTGGCGGAGTCCTTCGGGTTCACGAGGACCGTCGGCGTGGTCGGGATCCTGGCCGACAAGGATGCGGCGGGGATCCTCGCCGCCCTGGAGCCGGTGCTCGACGAGGTCGTCATCACGCGCTCGAGCTCACCGCGGGCACGGCCGGTGGACGAGCTGGCCGAGCTCGCCGCCAGCATCCTCGGCGAGCACCGCGTCGTCGCCGTCGACCGGCTGGACGAGGCACTCGACCGGGCCATCGAGCTCGCCGAGACCGGTGCGCCGGCCGGCGTCGGGGGCGGGGTGCTCGTGACCGGGTCCGTCACCGTGGTCGGGGAGGCGCGCCTGCTGCTCGGCGCAGAGTCGGGCAGCGCCGACGGAGCCACCCGGGCCGACCACGCTGCCCCCCGGGGCCGCGCGCCGGAGGACTCGCCGTGAGGGTGCTGACGTCCAGCGTGCTGGTGATGGAGGCGATCATGCTCGGCCTGGCCATCCCGGTGGCGCTCGTCGCGGGCGGCCAGCCGGGCTGGGTCGGCTGGCTGCTGGGCGCCCTGGCGCTCGTCGCCCTGCTGCTGCCGGCGTTCGCCAAGCGCCCGTTCTACGTCCCTGCGGGCTGGCTGCTGCAGGGGCTCGTCATCGCCTGTGGCGTGTTCGAGGGCATGCTCTTCGTGCTCGGCGCGATCTTCGCCGCGCTCTGGTGGGCAGCCCTGCACTTCGGGCGCCGGGCCGAGGAGATCCGGGCGCAGCAGGCGCCCCCGGTCGCCTGACGACCGAGCGTCCGCGGGGGTGACCGACGGCAGGTACGCTGGCGCCTCCGTCCGGCAGCCGCTCGCGCCGCCGGTGCCGCACGCCCAGCCAGGAGGTCCGACGATGGAGCGCACGCTGGTCCTGATCAAGCCCGACGGCGTGACCCGCAACCTCGTCGGCGAGGTGCTCGGCCGGATCGAGCGCAAGGGCCTGCGGCTCGTCGCGCTCGAGCTGCGGACGCTCGACCGGGCGACCGCCGAGGCCCACTACGCCGAGCACGTCGGGAAGGCGTTCTTCGACGACCTCGTGCGGTTCATCACCTCCGGACCACTCGTCGCTGCCGTGGTCGAGGGTCCGGACGCCATCGTCCAGTGGCGCACGATGATGGGGGCCACCAACCCGGTCAGCGCCGCCCCGGGCACCATCCGTGGCGACCTGGCCACCGTCATGCAGCAGAACGTGACCCATGGGTCGGACTCCCCGGAGTCGGCCCTGCGCGAGATCGCGCTGTTCTTCCCCGACCTCGTCTGAACGGTCGACCCCGCCGACCGCCCGCATCCGCCCGCAGCAGCCCGCACGACCGACCCGGGGGTGAGCACGATGGCCCAGCCGTCGCGGCGCTCGTTCGCGGGGCGGGACCTCGCCATCGACCTCGGCACGGCGACCACCCTCGTGTACGTCCGCGGGGCCGGCATCGTGCTGGCCGAGCCCTCCATCGTCGCGGTGGCCGCCGACAGCGGCGCCCTCGTCGGCGTGGGCAGCGAGGCCAAGGCGATGCTCGGGCGCACCCCCGAGCACATCGTCACGGTCCGCCCCCTGCGCGATGGGGTCATCGCCGACTTCGACAACGCCGAGCGGATGCTGCGCTACTTCGTCGGCCGCGTGCATCGGCGCAGCTTCTGGTCGCGGCCGCGGATCGTCGTGGCGGTGCCCTCCGGGATCACCGGCGTCGAGCGGCGGGCCGTCCGGGACGCCTGCTACGCGGCCGGGGCACGCGAGGTCCACCTCATGGAGGAGCCGATGGCCGCCGCGATCGGTGCCGGCCTGCCGGTGCACGAGCCGAGCGGCTCGATGGTGGTCGACGTCGGCGGCGGTACGACCGAGGTGGCCGTCCTCGCGCTGGGCGGCACCGTGACGAGCACGTCGGTGCGCACCGGCGGGGACCGCCTGGACGAGGCGATCATCGCCTACGCCAAGAAGGAGTACTCCCTGCTCATCGGGGAGCGCACCGCCGAGGACGTGAAGGTGGCGATCGGGTCGGCCTTCCCAGCCGCCCAGGAGCCGGGGGCGCAGCTGCGCGGCCGGGACCTCGTCACCGGCCTGCCGCGCATCGTCGAGGTCACGGCCGAGGAGATCCGCTGGGCCCTCGACGAGCCCGTGCAGGCGATCGTCGACGTCGTCGCCGCGACCCTCGACCGGACCCCGCCGGAGCTCGCCGGCGACGTCCTCGCCCGGGGCATCGCGCTGACCGGGGGAGGGGCCCTGCTGGCCGGGCTCGACCGGCGCCTGGCCAGCGAGACCGGCATGCCGGTGCACGTCGCGGAGCGTCCCCTGGAGGCCGTGGCCCTCGGGGTGGGGCGTGCGGTGGAGTCCTTCGACGCGCTCGCCCGCGTCCTGCTGCCGGAGCCGCGGCACTGATGCCCCGGCACCCGGCCCGGCTCGCCCTCGTCGGATGCCTCGTGCTGGCCGCGCTGCTCCTGCTGGCCGACCTGCGCGGCGCCGCCCCCGCAGCCGGGCTGCGCGGCGCCGCGGCCGCCGTCGCCGGCCCGCCCGAGCGGGCCCTCGCCGCCCTGCGCACGACCGTGGGAGCGCGGGTCGCCGGCGCGGACCGGGAGCGGGCGCGCATCGCCGAGCTGGAGGCTGCCCTGGCCACGGCGCGGGCGGAGGCAGCCGCGGCTGCCGCCGGCCAGCTGCGCGCCGAGGAGGCCCGGGAGCTGGCCGCCGGGCTGCCGGCCACCGGCTACCGGCCGGTGCCGGGACGGGTGGTCGCCCTGAGCACCCCGCAGGACCAGGTCCGCTCGGCCACGATCTCGGTGGGCTCCCGCGACGGCGTGCGTGCCGGCCTGGCGGTGGTCGAGCCCGGTGGGCTGGTCGGGCTGGTCGCGTCCGTCGGCCCAGGGGTGGCGACCGTCCGGCTGCTCGTGGACCCGGCGATGGCGCTGGCCGCCCGCGTGGCCGCGACCCGGGAGGCCGGGCTGGTGCGCGGCGCCGGCGACGCGGCGGCGCTCACCCTGCTCGACCCGCTCGGGGCGATGGCCGTCGGTGACCTCGTCGTGACCATGGGCACCCCGGACCGCGCCGTCCCCGCGGACGTGCCGATCGGGCGCATCGCCGGGATCACGGGCACCGCGGCGGAGCTGACCCGCCGCGCGGCCATCGCGCCGGGGGTGGACGTCTCGACCCTCGACCGCGTGGTCGTCCTCGTGCCAGATCCCGATCCGGCGGCGGATCCGGGCGCGGGGGCTGCGCCATGACCGGCCGGCGCGCCCTGCTGACCACGCTGGTCCTGCTCGCCCTGGTCCTCGTGCAGGTCACGCTGGTCGCCTTCCTGCCGACCCCGGTGGCGGTGCCCGACCTGGTCGTCGTCGCCGTGCTCGCCGTCGCGATCACCCGGGGCCCGGGCGGCGGACCCCTCCCCGGCGGGCTCGCGGGGGCCGGTGCGGGCCTGCTGCTCGACCTCGTGCCACCGGCGGCGGGCCCGCTCGGCGGGTGGACGCTCGTGCTCGGGACGGCCGGCGTGCTGCTCGGGCGGGTCGCCCAGGCAGCGCGACCCGGCCCGTTCGCCGCCATGGTCCTGGTCGCGCTCGGGACCGGGGCGGTCGTGCTGGCCCGCACCGCCGTGCTCTGGTTCGCCGGCGTCCCGGTCGACTGGTCCGCGCTCGGCCTGGCGGCGGCCAGCGCCGGCTACGCCCTGCTGCTGGCCCCGCTGGCGCTGCTCGTCGCCGCCCGGGGCGCACCCCCGCCGACGGCCCTCGTGCGCACCGTGCCCGCGGAGCTGGGCAGCGGGTCGGCGCCGGCCGGGCTGGTGCCGCATCCGCCGGCCACCGGGAGCCGGCCATGACCGACCGCACGCACGCCCGCCTGCTCATCCTGGCGGTCCTCGTGATGTCCCTCGTGGTGACGCTGGCGGCCCGCGCCTTCAGCCTGCAGGTGGCCGGCGCGGACCAGGCGCGGGCGGCCGCCTCGGACAACCGCGAGCGGGCGCTGGTCCTGCCGGCCACCCGCGGGCTCGTCCTCGACCAGCTGGGTCGGCCGCTGGCCACGAACCGGATCGCGCTGGACGTCAGCGTCGCCCGTCGCGAGCTGCGCCGCCTGGACGACGCCGAGGCTGTCCTGGGCCGCCTCGCCGCCCTGCTCCGGATCGACCCGGCGACCCTGGCCGCCCGCCTGGAGAACTGCGGGACCCCGCGGGCCCGTCCCCAGCCGGACTGCTGGAACGGCGCCCCGGGCGCGGACCCGGTGGTCGCGCGCGACATCGGGGTCGAGCGGGCGGGCGTGATCCTGGCCGCCCCGGCCGACTACCCGGCGGTCACCGTGCTCGAGTCCGCCGTGCGGCACTACCCGGGCGGGACGCGGGCCGCGCACGTGCTGGGCCATGTCGGCCGGGTGACGGCCGAGGACCTCGCTGCGCGAGCGGACCTCGACGGCATCGCCACCATCGGCCGGGCCGGGCTCGAGGAGCAGTACGACGCCGAGCTGCGCGGGCGACCGGGCCTCGAGCGGGTGGTCGTCGACAGCGCCGGGCACCGGCAGTCCGGCGGCGTGGTCGAGCCGGCCGAGCCCGGCCAGACCCTGGTGACGACGATCGACCTGTCCCTGCAGGCCGTGCTCGAGGAGCAGCTGGAGGCCGCCGTCACCCGGGCCCGGGGCCGGGTCGACCCGGTCACCCGTCGCCCGTACGAGGCCGACGGGGCCGCAGCCGTCGTGCTCGACGTCCGGACCGGTGCCGTGCTCGCCATGGCCTCGGCACCCACCTTCGATGCCAACGTCTGGACCGGGGGGATCTCGTCGGCGGACTACGCGGCCCTCACCGACGCGGCGGCCGGGCAGCCGCTGCTCAACCGTCCCCTGCAGGCCGCCCTGCCGCCGGCCTCCTCGTTCAAGGTCGTGAGCACGGCAGCCGCGCTGCAGGCCGGATGGAGCCCGACGGACGCCTACGACTGCCCGAGCCGCTACCGCACCGGTGGCCGCTGGTTCCGCAACTACGAGTCCCGGGCGCACGGGTCGATCACCCTGGCCCGCTCGCTGGAGGTCTCCTGCGACACGGTCTACTACCGCCTGGCCGACCAGCTCTGGCAGGCCGACGGCGGGTCCGACCCGGTCGAGGAGCCGCGCGAGCTCGTCGCGAGCACCGCGGCCGACTTCGGCTTCGGCGCGGCGACCGGGATCGACCTGCCGGGGGAGCGCGCCGGACGGGTGCCGTCGCGCGCGGCCAAGCGGGCCCTGTGGCAGGAGCGCCGGGACGACTGGTGCCGCAGGGCCGACACCGGGTACCCGGAGATCGCCGACGCCGAGCGGGCACGGTACCTGCGGCAGCTGGCGCAGGAGCAGTGCGTCGACGGCATGCGCTGGCGGGTGGGCGACGCCCTGAACGCCGCCATCGGCCAGGGCGACACCGCCGCGACCGTCCTGCAGGTCGCCGTCGCGTACGCCGCCGTGGCCAACGGCGGCACGCGGTGGCGGCCGCACCTGGCCAGGGCGCTGCTCGACGCCGACGGCTCGGTGGTGCGCAGCGTCGAGCCGCAGGCGCTCGGCACGCTCGACGTGCCTGCAGAGGACCTGGCCTTCCTGCGCCGTGCGCTGCGCGGCGTCATCGAGGACGGGACCGCGCGGGGCGCGTTCGCGGGCTTCCCCGTCGACGCGGTGCCGATCGCCGGCAAGACCGGGACCGCGGAGGTGTTCGGCAAGCAGTCCACCTCGTGGTTCGCCAGCTTCGCGCCGGCTGACGACCCGCGCTACGCGGTGGTGATGATGGTCGAGCAGGGCGGGACGGGAGCCTTCACGTCCGGCCGCTCGGTGCGCCAGGTGTACGAGGCGATCTTCGGGGTGCGGGACGGCGTGGCCGATCCAGCGCGCAGCGTGCTCGTGGGCGGCGACGTGGCCGACGGGCCGCCGGTGCTCGGGCCGGACGGCGTGCCGCGGGTGCCCGGCGGAGCGGGATCCGAGCGGGGGGCCGGACCGTGACGGTCCTGCGCACCGCCCCCCCGGTGCCTGCCCGCGTCGCCCCGCCCCCGCTGCGGGCGTGGGACTGGCCGCTCGTCCTCGCCGCCGCGTCCCTGGCCGTGCTCGGCGCCGCCCTGGTCTGGTCGGCCACCGCTGCCGAGCTCGCCGCGGCCGGCCGTTGGCAGGGCAGCTACGGCCTGCGCCACGCGGTCAACCTCGTGCTCGGCCTCGCCCTGTGCTGGGCGGTCTCCCGGCTCGGCCATCGCGCCATCCGGCGGACGACCCCGGTGCTCTACGGCGCCAGCCTGGTCGGGCTGCTGCTGGTGCTCTCGCCGATGGGGAGCACGGTCAACGGCGCCCAGGCGTGGATCCGGCTGCCCGCCGGCTTCTCGATCCAGCCCTCGGAGCTCGCCAAGGTGAGCGTGATCGTCGCGGTCGCCCTCGTGCTGGCCGACCGCGACCCCCGCGAGGCCCCCGACCTGCGCACCCTCGGCCGTGCCCTGGCGATCGCCGCGGTCCCCGCCGGCCTGGTGCTGCTGCAGCCCGACCTCGGCACCGTGCTGGTGATCGGCGCGATCGTCGCGGGCATGCTGGCCCTGGCCGGGGTGCGCGCCCAGCACCTGCTCGTGCTGGCGGCAGCCGCCGCCGCGGCGGTCGCCGCCGCGTTCCTGCTCGGCATGGTCGACCAGTACCAGGTCGACCGGCTGACCGCCTTCGCCCGACCCGAGGAGGGTGCGCGCACGTTCGGGTACAACACCCAGCAGGCGCGCATCGCGATCGGCGCGGGGGGCGTGCTCGGGCAGGGCCTCGGGCAGGGCAGCCAGACGCAGGGCGGGTTCGTGCCGTTCAACCACACGGACTTCGTGTTCTCGGTGGCCGGCGAGGAGCTCGGGTTCGTCGGGGTGTGCGTGCTGCTCGGCCTGCTCGCCGTCGTCCTGTGGCGCGGGCTGCTCATCGCGCTGCGGGCGCGCGACCTGTTCGGTCGGCTGGTGGCCAGCGGCGTCGTGCTCTGGGTCGCGCTGCAGTCGTTCGAGAACATCGGGATGAACCTCGGGATCATGCCGGTGACCGGCGTGCCGCTGCCGTTCGTCTCCTACGGCGGGTCGTCGATGTTCGCCGTCTGGATCGGGATCGGCCTGCTGCTCAACGTCCACGCCGGCGCCACCGCCGACGACTGAGCCCCGGACGGCCGGCGGGTCGTCGGGGGCGCCCTGGGGCGAGGGTCAGTCGGACATGGTCAGCGGCGTCAGGACCCGGCCGGTCTGCTCGCCGGTCTCGTAGATCCGCGAGGGCGGGCCCACGATCAGCGGGTCGGGCTCACCCACCACCTCGACGGACTTGTCCGGGTAGTCGAGGCTGGACAGCACCCAGCGCATGGCCTCCAGCCGCCCCCGCTTCTTGTCGTTGGAGCGCACGACCGTCCACGGGGCCCAGTCGCTGTCCGTGTGGAAGAGCATGGACTCCTTGGCGTCGGTGTAGTCCTGCCAGCGGTCCAGGCTGGCGAGGTCCATCGGGGAGAGCTTCCACTGCCGCACCGGGTCGATCCGCCGGATCGTGAAGCGCGTCACCTGCTCCTTGCGGCTGACCGAGAACCAGAACTTGAACAGCACGACACCGCTGCGCACGAGCATGCGCTCGAACTCCGGCGCCTGGCGCATGAACTCCTCGTACTCGTCGGGGCTGCAGAAGCCCATCACCCGCTCGACCCCGGCGCGGTTGTACCAGGAGCGGTCGAACATCACGATCTCGCCGGCGCTGGGCAGGTGCTTGACGTAGCGCTGGAAGTACCACTGGGTGCTCTCCTCCTTCGTGGGCCTCTCCAGCGCCACGACGGTGGCCCCGCGCGGGTTCAGGTGCTCCATGAACCGTTTGATGGTCCCGCCCTTCCCGGCGGCGTCCCGGCCCTCGAAGACCATGACGATGCGCTGCCCGGTCTCCTTGACCCAGGCCTGCATCTTCAGCAGCTCGATCTGGAGCAGGCGCTTGGTGAACTCGTAGTCCTTGCGGGTCATCCGCTCGTCGTAGGGGTAGCCCTCGCGCCACGTGCCGATCGGGCGGCCGTTCGGGCCGAGCAGGACGGGGTCGTCGACCTCGTCCCAGGTCTCCGCCGCCGTCAGGCCCAGGTGCAGCAGCCGATCGTCCTCGGTGTCCTGGAGGGCCTCGATGATGTCGGCGAGGTCCATGATCTGCTCGAGGTCGAACTCCCGCTCGGCGTGATTCCTGCTCATGGCTGACGATCATCCCGCGCCCGGTCGACCGGTGGCGTCCCGGCTGGGGCGCCCGGGCGTGAACATTCGGCGGCGCCGACCCGCCGTCCCCGGCGCTACAGTCCGATCATGAGCACGGCCCTGGAGCGCTGGATCGCCCTGCGCAAGCACCTGTCCGAGGACGCCCTCGGCGGCCCGCGCGTGCTGAAGCTGAGCTGGGTCATCAACGCCCAGAAGGGGGGGACGCTGCCCTTCGTGCTGACCCTCATGTGGGCCACCGACACCTGGACGACCACCGCCTGGACCTACCTCGCCCTGCACGGCTCCTACGGCCTGATCTGGTTGATGAAGGACCTCGTCATGCCCGACCGCCGTTGGCAGACGCGGATCACCTTCGGCGGCGCCCTGCTGTCCTTCGCGCTCGTGCTGGGGCCCTACTGGCTGGCGCCCATCCTGCTCGTCGTCGACGACACCCAGCAGCCGGCCTGGCTGCTGGTGACCGCGGCGATCTCGTACGCCATCGGCGTGGTCGTCATGATGGTCAGCGACGCGCAGAAGCACTTCACGCTGGCGGCGCGTCCCGGCCTCATCACGACCGGCTTCTTCGCCCGCGTGCGCCACCCGAACTACCTCGGCGAGATGGTCCTCTACGCCTCGTTCGCGCTGGTCGCCGGGCACTGGATCCCGTGGCTCGTGCTCGCCTGGGTCTGGCTCGCGCTGTTCCTGCCGAACATGCTCGGCAAGGAGGCGAGCATGAGTCGCTACCCCGAGTGGCCCGCCTACAAGGCGCGCACCGGCATGCTGCTGCCCCGCCTGCGCCGCCCGGCTCCGGACGCCGCGCCCGTCGCGCCCGAGGTCGCGGCCAGCCGTCCGATGCCCTGACCGAACGCACGGCGGCGGGCGGCGCCCGTGCGGCGGGGCGGGGGCGGCGGCGGCCACTCGTGCGCCGCGAGGGCGGGCGCCCGACCCGCGGCGGGATCGACATCTGCTTGCGGCTGACTGCCGTTCCCCCCATGAGCCGCGGGTGAGATCGACATTCCCAGCCGCCGCCGGCACGTGGGATGGTCGATCTGGCCGCTCCTGCGCCCGCGACGTGCCGCCGCCTCGGCGCGATTGTCGATTCCGGTGCGGTTCGCGGCCGGGCCGGCGTCCGGTGCCCCGGGGTCCCTCGCGGGCGCTGTGCGGGCGGCCCGGGAGCGGCGCGGTCGGTCTACCCTTGTCCAATGCCTGACGCGGTGCCCGTTCGTCGCGATGCCCCGGTGTTCGACCTGCTCGAGCGGGTGCTGCCGCTGGTGAGCAAGCCGGTCCAGTACATCGGTGGCGAGCTCAACGCGGCGCACAAGGACTGGGACGGCGCACGGGTCCGCTGGGCGCTCATGTACCCCGACGCCTACGAGGTCGGCCTGCCGAACCAGGGCGTGCAGATCTTGACCGAGGTGCTCAACGAGGCCGAGGGGGTGCTCGCGCAGCGGTCCTACGCCGTCTGGCCGGACCTGGAGCGGCTCATGCGCGAGCGGGGGATCCCCGCGTTCACGGTCGACGGGCATCGGCCTTTGGGCGCCTTCGACCTGCTCGGTGTGTCGTTCTCGACCGAGCTCGGCTACACGAACATGCTCACGAGCCTCGACCTGGCCGGGATCCCGCTGCTGGCCGCGGAGCGCACCGACGCGCACCCGCTGGTGGTGATGGGCGGGCATGCCGCGTTCAACCCCGAGCCGGTGGCGGACTTCGTCGACGTCGTGGTCCTCGGCGACGGCGAGGAGGCGGTGCTGCGGATCAGTGACGAGGTGGCGGCGTTCAAGGCCGAGCACCCGGGGTTCGGCGAGGCCACGGGCGGCCCCGCGCTGCGGCGGTCGCTGCTGGAGCGCCTGGCGGGCACGGGGGCGGTCTACGTCCCGGCGTTCTACGACGTCGAGTACCTGCCCGACGGCCGCATCGGCCGGGTCGTGCCGAACACCCCCGCCGCACCCTGGCGCGTCGCCAAGCACACGCTCATGGACCTCGACGAGTGGCCCTACCCGCGCAACCCGCTGGTGCCGCTGGCCGAGACCGTGCACGAACGGATGAGCGTCGAGATCTTCCGCGGCTGCACCCGCGGCTGCCGGTTCTGCCAGGCGGGCATGATCACCCGCCCGGTGCGCGAGCGCTCGACCGCGGTGCTGGGGGAGATGGTCGAGAACGGCCTGCGCAGGACCGGCTTCGAGGAGGTCGGGATGCTGTCGCTGAGCAGCGCCGACCACTCCGAGATCGCCGAGCTCGCCAAGGGCCTGGCCGACCGGTACGAGGGCGAGCAGGTGTCGCTCTCCCTGCCCAGCACCCGGGTGGATGCGTTCAACATCCAGCTGGCGAACGAGCTGTCGCGGAACGGCCGGCGGTCCGGCCTCACCTTCGCCCCGGAGGGCGGCAGCGAGCGGATCCGCCAGGTGATCAACAAGATGGTCACCGAGGACGACCTCATCCGGACCGTCACCGCCGCGTACGGCGCGGGCTGGCGGCAGGTGAAGCTCTACTTCATGTGCGGGCTGCCCACCGAGACCGACGAGGACGTCCTGCAGATCGCCGACCTCGCGCGCAACGTGATCCGCGCCGGGCGCGAGGCCGCGGGGACCCGCGACATCCGCTGCACGGTCTCGATCGGCGGGTTCGTGCCCAAGCCACACACGCCGTTCCAGTGGGCCGCGCAGCTCGACCACGCGACCACGGACGCGCGGCTGCACCGGCTGCGCGACGCGATCCGCGCCGACCGGGAGTACGGCCGGGCGATCGGGTTCCGGTACCACGACGGCAGGCCGGGCATCGTCGAGGGGCTGCTGTCCCGGGGCGACCGCCGGGTGGGCAGGGTCATCCTCGAGGCCTGGCGCGACGGGGCGCGGTTCGACGGCTGGAGCGAGCACTTCTCGTTCGAGCGCTGGATGGCCGCCGCCCACCGCGCGCTGGCCGACGAGCCGGTCGACGTCGACTGGTACACGACGCGCGAGCGCCAGCAGAACGAGGTGCTCCCGTGGGACCACCTCGACTCGGGGCTGGACCGCGACTGGCTGTGGCAGGACTGGCAGGACGCACTCGCCGGCGGCGAGGTCGACGACTGCCGCTGGACCCCGTGCTTCGACTGCGGCGTGTGCGACCACCTCGGCACCCAGATCCAGGTCGGGCCGACGGAGGCCGTGCTGCTGCCGCTGCCCACCGTCCCCGCCCGGGTGGAGGCCGGCTGATGGCGCGCCGTCCACCCGAGCGCGAGGTCGTCCCCCCGGTCCAGCGGCTGCGCATCCGCTACGCCAAGCGAGGCCCGCTGCGCTTCTCCTCGCACCGCGACTTCCAGCGGGCGCTGGAGCGGGCGCTGCGGCGGGCCCGCGTGCCCATGGCCTATTCCGCCGGCTTCTCGCCGCACCCGAGGATCTCCTACGCCAACGCCGCGCCCACCGGGGCGGCCAGCGAGGCGGAGTACGTCGAGATCGCCGTGGTGCGCCGGTGCGACCCCGCGGCGGTGCGCGCCGAGCTCGACGAGGCGCTGCCCCCGGGGCTGGACGTCCTCGACGTGGTCGAGGCCCGCACGCCGGACCTGGTCGCCCGGCTCGAGGCGAGCCGCTGGCGCATCGAGGTGCCCGGGGTCGCGCCGACGCAGCTGGCCGCGGCGTGGAGTGCCGTCACGGCCGCGAGCACGCTGCCCGTGGAGCGGATGATGAAGCAGGGCCTGCGCACCCTGGACCTGCGGCCCGCCCTGCTCACCGGGTCGGTCACCGACGCCGGCGCGCTGGGTGCCGCCCTGGAGGTGACCATCCGCAACGTGACGCCGACGGTCCGGCCCGACGAGGTGCTCGTCGCGCTGCGGGAGGTCGGCGCGCTGCCGACGGGCGATCCGGCTCGGGCCACCCGGTTGGCCCAGGGTCCGCTGGGAGCCCAGGGCGCGGTCGGCGACCCGCTCGCGGCGGACCGAGCCGCGGTGGCCGTGCAGGTGCCAGCATCGTGAGGGCGCGTCCCACGCGCTGAGCCGTCGGGCTCGAGCCGCTGCGGTATCATCACCGGCGTCGCCACGACCGCGCACATCGGTCACGGCGACGCTGCGAACGCATGCGTCGCGCCGACCTGCCTCTTCGTGCTGCCGCCCGGCTGGCACAGGGGCGTGTCCGGCAGCGACCGGGACACGGCGGGTTGCGCCGTCCCCGGGCCGCATCGGTCGTGGGGCCCGGGCCGGACGCGCGATCCACGTGCGCACCCCGGGGCGTTCCACAGGCTTCGCCGCCGCGCGCGCCAGCGCCGGGGGCCATACGCAGGGTGCTGCGTGCGCGAGGCGCACCGCTGGACCCGTGAGGGGACCGTCATGGTCGACGAGCACGCCCAGGATGCGGCTGAGGCCGCGACAGCCGCAGCAGCCGAGCAGGACGGGGGCGGCGAGCACGCCGCTGCGCCGGAGCCGTCGGCGCCGGAGCCGCAGCTCGGGTCGCCCTCGGAGCCGGAGCCGGAGCCCGGATCGGAGCCCGAGGACCCGACGCCGCAGCCCGGGCACGGCGAGCAGCCGGAGCACCGCGAGGCCTCGGTACGGACGGCGCGGCGGCGTCGCTCGGCCAGCCGCCCCGCTGGTCCGCCCGCGCATCAGGAACCGGAGGTCGCGATGCCCCCGGCGGCCGCGGAGCCGCAGCAGGACGAGGCCGGCGACACGGAGGCGACGACGCCCGACGAGGCGATCGCCGAGGACCTCGACGCCGCGGGCGCCCCCGAGCCGGACACCGCATCCGTGCCCGTCCGGTCGGAGCCCGTCGAGGCTGTCCATCCCGAGCCCGTCCACCCCGAGCCCGTGCATCCCGAGCCCGTGCATCCCGAGCCCGTGCGCGCTGAGCCGCCGACCGGTCGCCGCCCCCGCCGAGCGACCCGAGGCGTGACCACCGTGGCGTTCTCCGGGACTGCCGTGCCGGAGCCCCCCGTGGTCGCGACGCCCCCCGCCGAGGTGCCGGCCGTCGCCCTGTTCCAGCCCCCGGACGAGACCAGGGCCGCGCGGGTCCGCCGCCGGGACCGGGCTGGGCAGGCGGCCGGCCCCGACCGGGAGGCGACCGGCGAGCCCCGGGCCGACGGGGCGACCACCGAGCCCGGGGGCGCCGATGCGGCCGAGGACGGCGCCACCGCGGCGGGTGGTGCCGACGCGACCGCGGCTGCGTCGGACGTCGCGGCGCCCGGTGCCGACGTTGCGAGTGTCGACGCCGGGGCGGCTGGCGGGTCGGCGGACGCCGAGGAGACCCCCGCGGTGGACGCCGAGGACGACGACGACTCCGGTCCCCGGCGGCGGCGGCGCCGTGGTGGCCGCCGGCGTCGCCGTGGCCAGGGCGGGGCCGAGGGCGAGCAGGCGGACGCCGACGTCGACGGCGGCGACGAGGGCGAGGCGCCCGAGGACCGCGGTGCCGAGGGCGTCGTGGCGGCAGGTGCACCACCGGCCGACGCCGAGGGCGCCCGGGCCGAGGGCGCTGAGGCCGAGCCGGCGGAGGCCGACGAGGCGGTCGAGGAGGGCGGCGGGTCGCGCCGGCGGCGGCGCCGGCGGCGGCGGGCCGGTGTGGCCGAGGAGATGGAGGACCTGTCCGACGAGACCGCCACGGTGGTCAAGGTCCGCGAGGGCCGGCGCAGCGCGACCGACGAGATCACCGGCGTGCGGGGGTCGACCCGCATCGAGGCCAAGCGCCAGCGTCGCCGGGACGGCCGCGAGGCCGGCCGCCGACGGGCCCCGATCCTGACCGAGGCCGAGTTCCTGGCCCGGCGCGAGTCGGTCAACCGGGTGATGTGCGTGCGCGAGCACGGTGACCGCGTCCAGATCGCCGTCCTCGAGGACGGGGTCCTCGTGGAGCACTACGTGAACCGGGCGGACTCCTCGTCCATGGTCGGCAACGTCTACCTGGGCAAGGTGCAGAACGTGCTGCCCTCCATGGAGGCGGCGTTCGTCGACGTGGGACGCGGCCGCAACGCGGTGCTGTACGCCGGCGAGGTCAACTGGGACGCCGCGGGCCTGGAGGGCCAGCCCAAGCGCATCGAGCTGGCGCTGAAGTCCGGCGATCCCGTGCTCGTCCAGGTCACGAAGGACCCGATGGGCCACAAGGGCGCGCGGCTGACCAGCCAGATCTCGCTGCCCGGGCGGTTCCTCGTGTTCGTGCCCGAGGGCTCCATGACGGGCATCTCCCGCAAGCTGCCGGACACCGAGCGCGCGCGGCTCAAGGGCATCCTCAAGGACGTCGTCCCGGAGGGCGCGGGCGTGATCGTGCGCACCGCGGCCGAGGGCGCCACCGAGGAGCAGCTCACGGCGGACGTGACCCGGCTGACGGCCCAGTGGGCGGAGATCCAGAAGAAGGCGAAGTCGGCCTCGCCGCCGTCCCTGCTGTACGGGGAGCCCGACCTGGTCATCAAGGTCGTGCGCGACATCTTCAACGAGGACTTCACGTCGATGGTCGTGCAGGGGGCGTCGACGTGGCAGACCCTGCACGACTACGTCAGCTGGGTCGCCCCCGACCTGTTGCCGAAGGTCTCCCAGTGGACCGAGGACACCGACCTCTACGCCGCGGACCGGATCGACGAGCAGCTGGCGAAGGCGCTGGACCGCAAGGTCTGGCTGCCCTCGGGCGGCTCGCTGGTGATCGACCGGACCGAGGCCATGACGGTCATCGACGTCAACACCGGCAAGTTCACCGGGCAGGGCGGCAACCTCGAGGAGACGGTCACCAGGAACAACCTGGAGGCGGCCGAGGAGATCGTGCGGCAGCTGCGCCTGCGCGACATCGGCGGCATCATCGTCGTCGACTTCATCGACATGGTGCTGGAGAGCAACCGCGACCTCGTGCTGCGGCGTCTCGTCGAGTGCCTGGGTCGCGACCGCACGAAGCACCAGGTGGCCGAGGTCACCTCGCTCGGGCTCGTCCAGATGACCCGCAAGCGGATCGGGCAGGGCCTGCTCGAGGTGTTCAGCACTCCGTGCGAGCAGTGTGGTGGGCGCGGGCACCTCGTGCAGACCGAACCGGTCGGGGACGTCGAGGAGCCCGGCGGCGCGCGGCGCGACCGCGACCGTGGCGGACGCCGCGGCCGTCAGGGGACGAGCGTCCCGGTGCACCTCGGCGGCAAGCAGACCGGCAAGGTCCCGCCGCCGCCGAAGTTCGACGAGCACGGGCACATCGACCACTCCGGCGAGGCGGAGGGCCCGGAGTCGGAGGGTGAGCCGGTGGGGGCGGCGCTGGTCGAGGCCGTGCTGGTCGACCTCGCGCTGGCCGACGCGCCGGTCCCGGTCGAGGAGGCCGCAGCCGACGAGGCGGCGCCCGTCGAGGCGGCGCCCGTCGAGGAGGCGCCCGACGACGCCGCAGCCGACGAGGCGGCGCCCGTCGAGGAGGCGCCCGACGAGGCCGTGGTCCCCGCGGGCGAGCACCACGAGGCAGGCGAGCGCCAGCACGACGAGGAGGCCGGCCCCGAGCCCGTCGAGGAGGCGCCCGACGACGCCGCAGCCGACCCGGACGACGCCCCAGTGGAGGTGCTCGAGGAGGCGGACGCTCCGCAGGGGGCGGTTTGACCCGAACCGGCTCCCCTCCGTACCCTTGAATCCCGGCGCGTGAGCGCCGCCGCATGTCCGTGCCCGCCGTGCGGGCCGTTCAGCCCCGAACCACAGGAGTGCCACCCGTGTACGCCATTGTCCGCTCCGGCGGCCGCCAGGAGAAGGTCGCCGTCGGCGACGTCATCGAGACCGACCGCGTGCCGGGCGAGCCGGGCGACGTCGTCGCGCTGCCCGCCCTGCTGCTGGTCGACGGCGACACCGTCACCTCGGATGCCGAGACGCTGCGCGGCGTCACCGTCTCCGCCGAGGTCGTGGCGCACACCAAGGGCCCCAAGATCGACATCCTGAAGTACAAGAACAAGACCGGCTACCGTCGCCGTCAGGGCCACCGCCAGGCCCTCACGAAGCTGAAGGTGACCGGCATCGAGAGCGGGAAGTGACCCATGGCGCACAAGAAGGGTGCTTCCAGCACCAGGAACGGTCGTGACTCGAACGCCCAGCGCCTCGGCCGCGGTGCAGTTCGGCACGGCGCGCGGACGTCGCGTCGTGAATGTCGTCGAGGTCCCGGCTGGCTGACGGCCGGGCGATCGCGCATCGAGGGGCGGGCCCGCCGGGCTCGCCCCTTCGTCGTCCGCAGCGGGCGCCACCGCCCCACGCGATCAAGGACCGGAACCCGCCAACCCCTGTCGCCATCCGCACCACGATCGGCGGCATCCGCGCAGCTCGGCCGAAGGGAGGAACCGCATGGCGACGTTCGTCGACCAGGTGGTGATCCATGCCACCGCCGGTGACGGCGGCCACGGCTGCGCCTCGATCCATCGCGAGAAGTTCAAGCCGCTCGGCGGCCCGGACGGCGGCAACGGCGGTCGCGGCGGTGACGTCGTCCTCGTCGCGGACGCCGGCACCCCGAGCCTGCTGGACTACCACCACGCGCCGCACCGGCGCGCCACCAGCGGCCAGCCCGGCCAGGGCGGTCACCGCGCCGGCGCCAACGGGCGGGACGTGGTCCTGCCGGTGCCCGTGGGCACCGTGGTCAGTCGCGACGGCCAGGTCCTGGCCGACCTGCCGGTGGCGGGCGCCTCCGTGGTCCTGGCGCGCGGCGGCCGCGGCGGCCTGGGCAACGCGGCGCTCGCCTCGGCGCGCCGCAAGGCCCCGGGCTTCGCCCTGCTCGGCCGACGTCGGCCTGGTGGGCTACCCGAGCGCGGGCAAGTCCAGCCTCGTCGCCGCGATGTCGGCGGCGCGCCCGAAGGTCGCCGACTACCCGTTCACCACGCTCGTGCCGAACCTGGGAGTGGTCACGGCCGGCGACACCGTCTTCACGGTGGCCGACGTCCCCGGCCTGGTCGAGGGCGCCTCCGAGGGTCGCGGGCTCGGCCTGGAGTTCCTGCGCCACGTCGAGCGCTGCGCGGCGCTGGTCCACGTGCTGGACTGCGCCACCCTGGAGCCGAACCGCGACCCCGTCAGCGACCTCGACGTCATCGAGGCCGAGCTGGCGCAGTACGGCGGCCTGGCCGACCGGCCCCGCCTCGTGGCGCTGAACAAGGTCGACGTGCCGGAGGCGCGCGACCTCGCCGAGCTGGTCCGGGCCGACCTCGAGGCGCGCGGGCTCGAGGTCCACCTGGTGTCGGCGGTCTCCCACGAGGGCCTGCGGTCGCTGGCCTTCGCGATGGCTCGCGTCGTCGCCGCCCAGCGGGCCGCCGCCCCGCCGTCGGCCCCGCAACGGATCGTGCTGCGGCCGGCCCCCGTCGACGACTCCGGATTCGAGGTGGTCCGCGAGGGAGCCGCGTTCCGCGTGCGCGGCGAACGGCCCGAGCGGTGGATCCGCCAGACCGACTTCTCCAACGACGAGGCGGTGGGGTACCTGGCCGACCGGTTGGCCCGGCTGGGCGTCGAGGACGAGCTCGTGCGGCTCGGCGCCCAGGCCGGCGACGAGGTCAGGATCGGGTCGCTCGACGACAGCGTGGTGTTCGACTGGCAGCCGGCCGTGCACGCCTCGGGGCCGGGCCCGCGCGGTCAGGACGCCCGGATCGACGGGCCGGTCGCCCGCCAGCACGGCCGCAGCCGCCGCCAGCTCGACGCGGGGGAGGACCCCGAGGCCGCGTGGACACCCGACCCGGTCGACGAGGCCCCGCACACCCCCCGCCGGCACGGTCCGGTCCGCCGCGGTCCCGCTGCGCCAGCGGCGGGCGCCGACGCCGGGGGGAGCGAGCCGGCGGGACCGTCCGGCGGGCCAGCCGGCGACGATGGGCGGGGCGACGGCCAGGAGCACGGCTCATGACCCGCTCGCCGTGGGACCTCATCCGCGACGCCCGCCGGGTGGTCGTGAAGGTCGGCTCGTCGTCGCTGACGTTGCGTGGCAGCAACGGCGACCAGGAGCGCGGCGGCAACGGCGACCCCGTGGGGAACGGCGACCAGGCCGGTGCGGGGGGTGCCGGCTCCGTCCTGGCCGGGGTGTCCGCGGGCATCGACGTCGCCCGGGTCACGGCGCTGGTCGACGCGCTGACGGCGGCGGGGCACCGCGGGTCCGAGCTGGTGCTCGTCTCCTCGGGGGCCATCGCCACCGGGATCGCACCGCTCGGACTGCGCCGACGCCCGCGCGACCTGGCATCCGCGCAGGCAGCCGCCTCGGTCGGGCAGGGGATCCTCATGGCGCACTACCACGACGCCTTCGCCCGGCACGGCAGGACCGTGGGGCAGGTGCTGCTCACGGCCGACGACCTGGTCCGCCGAGCCCACTACCGCAACGCCCAGCGCACCCTGGAGCGCCTGCTCGAGCTCGGTGTCGTCCCGATCGTGAACGAGAACGACACCGTGGCCACGGCCGAGATCCGGTTCGGGGACAACGACCGGCTGGCGGCACTGGTCGCGCATCTCGTGCGCGCCGACGCGCTGGTCCTGCTCTCCGACGTCGAGGGGCTCTACGACGGACCGCCGCAGCGCCGGGGGACGCGGCTCGTGCGCGAGGTCGCCTCCGCGGCCGACCTCGAGCAGGTGGCCATCGGGGGCACCGGCGCCGCAGGCGTGGGCCTGGGTGGGATGGCCACCAAGGTCGAGGCCGCGCGCATCGCGACCGAGGCCGGGATCCCGGTCGTGCTCACCGCTGCGGCGAACGCGGCCCAGGCACTCGCGGGCCAGGAGGTGGGCACGTTCTTCCACGCCACCGGTGACCGCTCCGCCTCGCGCCTGCTCTGGCTGGCGCACGCGACGTCGAGCGCTGGGCAGATCCATCTCGACGCGGGCGCGGTGGCGGCCGTGCGTGACCGGGGCGCCTCGCTGCTGCCCGCGGGCATCACCCACGTCGTGGGCGGCTTCGTCGCGCGCGACCCGGTCGACCTCGTCGGCCCGGACGGCGCCCTGGTCGGGCGGGGCCTGGTCGCCTACGACGCGGTCGAGCTGCCGACGCTGCTCGGACGCTCGACGCGCGAGCTCGCCGCCGCCCTCGGCCCCGAGTACGAGCGGGAGGTCGTCCACCGCGACGACATGGTGCTGCTGCGCTGAGCGCCTACCCTTGACGCATGGCCGAGATCCCCAGCACTGCCGTCTGCGAGCCCGACCTGCTGCCCGGCGACCTCGAGGTCCGGCCCGAGGCGGGGGCAGGACAGCCCGCCGTGTCGGACGTCGCCGACGCGGCGACCGATCGCGAGGCGGTCCTGGCGACCGCTCGCCGGGCCAGGGAGGCGGCGGTGACGCTGCGCCGGCTGACCCGGGCGCAGAAGGACGCGGCCCTGCGGGCGATGGTGGCGGGCCTGCGGGCCAGCACCGAGCGCATCGTCGCCACCAACACGATCGACGTCGAGCGTGCCGTCGCGGCCGGGACCGCCCCCGGCATCGTGGACCGGCTCACCCTCACCCCCGAGCGCCTGGCCGACATCGCCGACGCGCTGGCGCTCGTCGCCGAGCTGCCCGACCCGGTCGGCGAGGTGGTGCGCGGCTGGACCCAGCCGAACGGCCTGGAGATCCGCCAGGTGCGGGTCCCGATGGGCGTGGTCGCGATGGTGTACGAGGCACGGCCGAACGTGACGGTCGACGCGGCCGGCCTGAGCCTCAAGAGCGGCAACGCGGCCCTGCTGCGCGGCTCGAGCTCCGCCTACGAGTCGAACGCCGTGCTCGTCGAGGTCATGCGCGAGGCCCTGGCCGGCACCGACGTGCCGGTCGACGCCATCCAGCTCGTCCCCGGCCGCAGCCACGAGGCGGTCAACGCCCTCATGGCCGCCCGTGGCCTGGTCGACCTGCTCATCCCGCGCGGCGGGGCCGGCCTGATCCGCTCCGTGGTCGACCACTCGACGGTGCCGGTCATCGAGACCGGCGTGGGCAACTGCCATGTCTACGTCGACGCCGCCGCGGACCTCGACAAGGCGGTCGCGATCCTGGTCAACGCCAAGACCCAGCGGGTCAGCGTCTGCAACGCCGCCGAGACGTTCCTGGTGCACGCGGGCATCGCCGAGGCCTTCCTGCCGCGGGCGCTGGCGGCCCTCGCCGAGCGGGGGGTGACGATCCACGGCGACGACCGGATGGCCGTCCATGCCGCGGCCGCCGGCATCGGCTTCGCCCCGGTCACCGACGAGGACTGGGCCGCCGAGTACTACTCGCTGGACATCGCCGCTGGGGTGGTGGACAGCCTCGACGAGGCGTGCGCGCACATCCGGCGCTGGTCGAGCGGGCACACCGAGGCGATCGTCAGCGAGGACGCCTCCGCGATCCGTCGCTTCATCGCGGGCGTGGACTCGGCCGCGGTCATGGTGAACGCCTCGACGCGGTTCACCGACGGCGGCGAGTTCGGCTTCGGGGCCGAGATCGGCATCTCGACCCAGAAGCTGCACGCACGGGGGCCGATGGGGCTCACCGAGCTCACCTCCACCACCTACCTCGTGACCGGCGACGGGCACGTGCGGGGCTGACCCCGTCGGGGCGCACCGGTCCGGTAGGCTCCGGCGCAGTCGCGGAAGGGGTGGATCCATGCTGCAGTCGATCGTCCGGTTCGCCGAGGGTGAGTTCGTCGAGGAGCACGGCGGCATCCCGTCGGAGGTCTACGGCGTGGTGGCCCTCGTGGTCCTGCTGCTGCTGCTGTTCGTGGTCACCCGCTTCAACCCCAACCGCTGAGGGCCGATGCCCCTGCGCCTGGGCGTGATGGGCGGCACGTTCGACCCCATCCACCACGGCCATCTCGTGGCCGCCAGCGAGGTCGCGCACCTGTTCGCGCTGGACGAGGTGGTGTTCGTGCCGACCGGGCAGCCCTGGCAGAAGGTCGAGCGGGTGGTCACCCCCGCCGAGATCCGCTACCTCATGACCGTGATCGCGACCGCGGACGACCCCCGGTTCACGGTCAGCCGGGTGGACATCGAGCGGGCCGGGCCGACCTACACCGTCGACACGCTGCGTGACCTGCACGCGGCCCGCCCCGATGCCGACCTGCACTTCATCACCGGCTCCGACGCGCTCGGCTCGATCCTGACGTGGCGCGACCCGCACGAGGTGCTCGAGCTGGCCCACCTCGTGGGGGTGATCCGTCCCGGCCATGACGTGAGCGCCGACCACCTCCCCGAGGGGTCCGCGACGATCGTCGAGGTGCCGGCCCTGGCGATCTCGTCCACCGACTGCCGGGCGAGGGTCGCGGCCGGCGCCCCGATCAGCTACCTCGTGCCCGCCGGCGTCGAGCGCTTCATCGCCAAGATGGGGCTGTACCGGGACGCAGCCTCGTGAGCCCCAAGCACGCCCGACCGGAGCCGCCCGAGGAGCGCCCCGAGGCTCCCACCGCCTCGATGCCGCCGACCGCCGCCGAGGCGGGCGCCCACGCTACGCCCGCGCCCGAGGCGCCCGGGCCCGAGGTGGGCCACCCCGCCGAGGCGGGCGACCAGGCACCCCCCGCCGCCGAGGCGGGCGCCCGCGCTAGGCCCGCGCCCGAGGCCCCCGCGCCCGAGGCGCCCGCGCCCGAGGCACCCCCCGCCGCCGAGGCGGGCCCCCACGCTACGCCCGCGCCCGAGGCGCCCGCGCCCGAGGCGCCCGCGCCTGAGGCGGCCGCGCCCGAGGCGCCCGCGCCCGAGGCGGCCGCGCCCGAGGCGCCCGCGCCCGAGGCGGCCCCTGCCCCATCACCGGCGAAGGCCCGGCCACGGCGTCGGCGCCGCTCCCAGCCGCCGAAGGTCCGCT
>JALOLH010000056.1 GCA_025456065.1 Candidatus Nanopelagicales bacterium
ACTAGCCGCTCCACCCGGCCCGAGCTGCCGAACGCTGCGAGGCCCCCGTCGCCCTGGCGGGGGCCTCGGGCGTCGCTGCGGGCCGGGCGGTCAGGCGAGACCGGCGGGTACCGCCTGACGGAGGTCGACCTCGAAGGCGCCCCGGTGGGCGCCCGCTCCACGGCGGGGCAGCGCAAGGACGCCGCCGTGCAGGTCCACCAGGCGCACGCCCGGGGTGAACAGCCAGCGGGCCAGGACCTGGGTCTCCTCGGGCAGCGCCGCGGTGGCCGGTCGGTGGGGCGCCGGCACGTGCTCGGCCCCGGCGACGACTGCCTCGAGGGGGCCGATCGGATCCACCCCGGGCGGGATCGTGGCGGCCGCGGCCAGCCGGCCGTGCCGGATCACGTGCACCTCCCAGCCCAGGTCGTCGGTGGCCCGTGCGGCCACCAGGTGCTCGATGCGGCCCAGGACATCGCTGGTGGCCGTCACGTCGATCCCGCGCAGCAGGGCCGTCAGCCGGTCGCGCCAGGCGGCCGCCTCCTCGTAGCGCTCCTGCTCGGCCAGCGCCGCCATGCGGGCCTGCACCGGCGCGACCAGCGGCAGCGGGTCCACGGCCAGGGCCTGCCGGGCCGAGGCGACGAGAGCGGCGTACCCCGCCTCGTCGATCGCGCCCACGCAGGGCGCCGGGCAGCGCCCCAGGTCGGCCAGCACGCACGCCGAGGCCTTCGGCCGGCTGGTGAGCGGCTGGGTGCACGTGCGCAGCGGCAGCGCCTCGGCCAGCGCCTCGGCTGCCGCCTGGGCCGTGCGCCGGCTCGCGAACGGGCCCACGTAGCGGGCGCCGTCGGCATGGTCGTCGCGCACCCCGGTCACGACGCTGATCCGCGGGAACCGCTCCACGGTGAGCTTGAGCCAGACGTGCGACTGGGGCCGGACGGAGCGGCGGTTGTAGCGGGGCGCACGGGCCGCGATGGTCCGCAGCTCGCGCACCTGGGCCTCCAGCGGGGTGGCGCACGGGACCGCCACCACCTTGTGCGCGAGTGCGACCATCTCGGTCATGCGCCGGCGCTGCTCCGCGGCGGTGAAGTACGACAGCACCCGGCGGCGGATGCAGCGGGACGTGCCCACGTAGAGCGCGGCACCCTGCGCGTCCTCGAACACGTACACGCCCGGCCCCTCCGGCAGGCCGTCGGCCAGGCCGCGCTTGCGCCGGCGGGCCTCCGGGACCCGGCTGCTGTACCCCTGCAGCTCGGTGAGGCTGTGCACCCCCAGGTTGCCCACCCGCTCCATCAGGCCGTGCAGCACGTCGACGGTCGCCCGGGCGTCGGCCAGCGCCCGGTGGTTGGGCGTCGAGGTCGTGCGGAAGTGTCGGGCCAGGGTCGCCAGCTTGCAGTTCGGGACCTCGTCGCGGGTGAGCACGTGGCGGGCCAGCCGGGCCGTGTCGAGCACCGGTGGGTCCGGCCAGGCCAGGTCCAGCCGCACGCAGGCGCCGCGCAGGAATCCCACGTCGTACGGGGCGTTGTGGGCGACCAGGACGGCCCCGTGCGCGAACTCCAGGAAGCCGGGCAGCACGGCGGCCAGCGGCGGGGCGTCGAGCAGCATCTCGTCGGTGATGCCGGTCAGGGCGCGGATGAACGCCGGGAGCGGGCGGCCCAGGCGGACCAGCGTCTGGAACTCGCCGACCACCTCCCCGGCGCGGACCTTCACCGCCCCGATCTCGGTGATCCCGGCGTCCGTGGGGCTGCCCCCGTCGGTCTCCAGGTCGACCACGACGAAGGTGGTCTCGTGCAGCGCCGGGCCCAGGTCGTCGAACGTGAGCTGGGTCGCCGTCGGCATGGCGCCACGGTAGGGCGGGTGCCTGACAGCGCGAGGTGTCCCACGCCGTGCGGCTCGTTACGCTTGCCGGGCACCTGGGCGGCCCGCGCCCATCCCGCCGACCCCGGGAGCGCCCCGATGCCCGAACCGCGACCGACCCCGTCCGCAGGGACGGTCCCTGGGGCTGCAGCCGCGGGCTCGGCGCGGCCAGTGGCCGGCCCGGGCCGGCCCACCCTGGTCGCCTGGGCCCTGGCGGTCGCGTGGCTGGCGTACTTCGGCATGCTGCAGTGGAGCGTGGTGCAGTACCGCGTGCCCATCGTCGTCACGCTCACGGCGGCCTGCGTCGCGCTCGCCGTCTGGCAGTGGCGGTCCGCGCCCGTCAGGCTGGCGCCGGCCCCGGTGGCCGCGATGCTGGCCGGGAGCGCCCTGGTCACCCTTGCCGTGCCGCTCTTCTCGTACCTCGGGCCGTCCGGGCTGGCCCTCGCCAAGGGCAGCCTCGTCGGCGCGTCGCTGCTGTCGGCCGGCCTGCTCGCGACCGGTCGCTGCCGGCCTGCCCTGGCCGCGCTCGGCGCAGCCGTGCTCGGGTTCGTCGTCGCCGCCGTCACCGCCATCCGAACCGACCCCGCGCCGAAGATCGACGTCTGGGTGACGCTGCAGCAGGCCGCGGACGCGCTGGCGCGGGGGGTCAGCTTCTACGAGGTCACCTGGGTCGACTCGCCCGGCATGGTCGACAACTTCACCTACCTGCCCTGGACCGCGGTGCTCCTGGCGCCAGGGCGCTGGCTCCTGGGGGACGTGCGGTGGGCGCTCCTCGTCTGGATGCTGGTCGCGGTCCTGGGGGTCTGGTGGCTGGCGTCGGGACGCGCCGTGGTCGCGGCCCGTGTCGTCGGCACCGGACCGGGCGGGGGAGCGGGGGTGCGCCCGTCCGGCCGGGCCGGCTCCGGATGCGGTCCCCAGGCGCGGGCCTGCTGGCACTGGCGGGCCGCTGCAGCCGGCGCCCTGCTGCTGCTGGCCCCCGGCACCCTGACGCAGTCCGACCAGGCCTGGACCGAGCCGCTGCTGCTGGCCGGCCTGGTCTGGTGGGCCGCCCTGGTCGACCGGGGCCGACCCGGCTGGGCGATCCTGGCGCTGGCGCTGGCCTGCGCCAGCAAGCAGCACCTCGCCCTGCTCCTGCCGGTCCTCCTCGTGTGGCGGTCGTTCGGCCCGCGCCGCACCCTGCTCACCGGGCTGGTCACCGGGCTGCTCGTGCTGCCGTGGTTCCTGGCCGGGCCGCGTGACTTCCTCCACGACACCGTCGGGGTGCTGGTGTCGTTCCCGCCCATCCGGTTCGCCAACACCCTCTACCTGTTCGCCCAGTACCAGCTCGGCATCGCGCTGCCGTTCTGGGCGACCGGCCTGGTCGTGCTCGGCGCGTTGGCCGGCGTGGTGCTGGTCGTGCGTCGCCGGCAGCCGGACCTGCCGGCCCTGCTGCGCTGGTTGGCGCTGCTGCTCCTGGTCGCCAACCTGATGAACAAGCAGGCGTTCTACAACCAGTACTGGCTCGTGGGCGCGCTGGTCGTGGTGTCGCTGGCGATCCCAGGCCGAGTGCCGGCAGGAGACGCCGCGCCGCTCGGTACGCTGGCCCCCGACATCCCGCCGACCCCGGAGCCAGACCCATGCCCGACCTGCGAATCCCCGGCCCCGAGCACCGGTGGCGCTGCGCCCAGTGCGGCAACCTGACCCGGTTCGACGTGGTCCGCTCGGCGCGCACCAGGGAGTACTGGCACCTCGACCTGTCCGGTGAGCCCACCGTGGAGAGCAGCGAGGTCCTCGCCGACGCCCTGGAGTCGGTCACCTGCCGCTGGTGCGGTTCGGGGGCGGCCATCGAGGTCGTGGCGCGTCCCGACTCCTGACGTCGCCGGCTGCCGTCCCGTTCGCGTTGTCGGACCCCGCACCTAGCGTGCGGCCATGACCGGACCGGCGAGGGAGGGCCTGGCGATGCTCATCGACTGCGACGGCTGCGTGATGCGGGACGTGGCCTGCGGGGACTGCGTGGTGTCCTTCCTGCTCGGGCCACCCGACCAGCGGCTGGACGAGGCCGAGCAGACGGCGCTGGCGGTGCTGGCCCAGGGGGGCCTGGTGCCGCCCTTGCGCCTGCACCCGGGTGGGGGGCAGCCCGACGGCGCGGGCGAGCGGGGATCGGGGGCGCGCGGGCCGGGGGCGCGCGGGCCGGGGGCCGGCCGGCGCCGGGGCGCGGCCTCCGCCTGAGCCCACGCCGGGGTGCGGCCTCCGCGTGAGCCGGCGCCCGGGGCGGCGGCATCCGCCTGAGCCCGCGTTTGGGCCGGTCCCGTGGGCCAGAATGCGCCCATGCGCGTGCTGTGCGTGACCAACGACTTCCCCCCGCGGGCCGGCGGCATCCAGGCGTTCGTCCACGGGGTCCTGGTCCGCCAGCCCGAGGGGTCGGTCGTGGTCTACGCCCCGAAGTGGAAGGGCGATGCGGCCTTCGACGCCGCGCAGTCGTTCCCGGTCGTGCGCCACCCGACCTCGCTCATGGTGCCCGAGCCGACTGTCCTGCGCCGTGCCCGTGACATCGCCAGGGCGGAGGGGTGCGAGGCGGTGGTGTTCGGCGCCGCCGCCCCGCTGGGCCTGCTCGCCCCACGGCTCGCCGCGGCCGGCGTGCGTCGCAGCGTCGGCATGACCCATGGGCACGAGGCGGCCTGGGCCGTGACCCCCGGTCCCCGTCAGCTGCTGCGACGCATCGGCGATGGGCTGGACCACGTCACGTTCCTGGGCTCCTACACGCGGACGCGGATCGCCTCGGCCCTCACCCCGGACGCTGCGGCCCGCATGCGCCAGCTGGTCCCCGGGGTCGACGCTGCGACGTTCCACCCGGACCGGCGCGGCGAGGGCGGCGAGGTGCGCGCCCGGCACGGCCTGACCGGTCGTCGGGTCGTCGTGTGCGTGTCACGGCTGATGCCGCGCAAGGGCCAGGACACGCTGATCCGGGCGCTGCCGCGCATCCGGGCGACGGCCGGCGACGACGTCGCGCTGCTCATCGTCGGGGGTGGACCGTACCGGGAGCAGCTGGTGCGCCTCGTGTCGGAGCTCGGGCTCGAGCAGCACGTCGTGATCACCGGTGGGGTCCCCTGGGAGGAGCTGCCGGCGCACTACGCCGCCGGGGACGTGTTCGCCATGCCCTGCCGCACCCGGCAGCGGGGGTGGGACGTCGAGGGCCTGGGCATCGTCTACCTCGAGGCCAGCGCCACCGGCCTGCCGGTCGTGGCCGGCGACTCCGGTGGCGCCCCGGACGCGGTGCTCGACGGCCGGACCGGCCACGTCGTGGGCGGACGGGACGACGCCGCACTGGTGGCGCGTGTCGGGCAGCTGCTGGGCGATCCGGCGCTGGCCGCGGAGATGGGGCGTGCGGGGCGCGCCTGGGTCGAGTCGGACTGGGGCTGGGAGCGCTCGGCGGACCGCCTGCGCCAGCTGCTGGTGGGTCAGGACCCCGACGCGCCGGATGCCTCGGGCGCCGGGACCTGAGGCCGCAGCACCGTGCCGAGCGCGAGGGCGGTGGCCAGCAGGACGAGCGCCACCCGCACCGTCTGCACCGCGACGGCGTACCAGGCCCCCTGGAGCAGGGCGGTGTAGAGCCACGGGTACACGAGCTGGGTGGCCACGCCCGCAGCGACGAGCAGGTGCACCGTGCGGCGCAGCCGCGTGCCGGGGACTGCGAGGCAGACCGCCCCGAGCCCCAGCAGCCAGACGAAGTACTGCCCCGAGAAGACCCGGCTCGTCACCACGCTGACGAGCACGGCGACCAGGGCCACGTCGGCGGCCGGATGGGCCTCGAGGACCCCGCGCAGCCGCTGCACGGCGACCAGGCCCAGGAGCAGCGCCGAGGCGACCAGGCTGGCGCTCGCCACGGCCGGCACGCCCGGTGCGACCACCTCGTGGGCGCCGTACTGGTAGACCACGGCGACGTCCGCGCCGAGCATGCGGCCCGCCAGGAATGGCCAGGCTGCGACCGACTCGAGCTGCAGGCCTCGGGAGGCCTGCCCCGTGAGGAAGCCGAACGGGTCCTGCGCCGTCAGCGCCACCAGCGCGCCGACCGCGGCCGAGGCGAGCAGCGCCCCGACGATCGCGCTGGGGAGGTCGGCCCGTCGCACGCCGGCCAGGACCAGGGCCGGCCACACCTTGAGCCAGGCACCCACGGCCGCCAGGGCCCCGGCGAGGGCGGGGCGGGTCGTGGCGAGCAGCACCGCGGCGACCGCCAGCGCGGTCGGCACGACGTCGAAGCGCGCGAGCAGCAGCGGTCCGGTCACCAGCGGCAGCAGGGCCCAGAGCCGCCGACCTCCGCCCCGGCCGCTGCGGTGCGCCTGCACCGCGAGCATGGTCATGATGGCGGCGTCGAAGGCGAGGAAGAGCAGCACGAAGCCGAGCCGATCGCCGGGGAGCCCCTCGCCCAGCCGGAACACCGGACCGGCCAGCGGCGGGTACTGCCACATGGGGTCGTCCGGGAAGCGGCCCTCGGCCAGCGGCCCAGTGGCCCAGCCGGCGTAGATCGCCAGGTCGTTCACCTGCTCGGCC
The DNA here is from genome assembly GCA_025456065.1 of Candidatus Nanopelagicales bacterium. Taxonomy (GTDB): domain Bacteria; phylum Actinomycetota; class Actinomycetes; order S36-B12; family CAIYMF01; genus Prado023. The sequence continues at coordinate 6,358 of JALOLH010000056.1, forward strand.
CACGGGACGACGTCGCAGATGATCAGGACCAGCGCGGCGCGCAGCACCGCCCAGCCGCACCAGTCGAGCGCGGCCGCGGGCAGCCGGGTCACCGCAGCAGTCCCATCCGCTCCGCCCGCAGCACCGCCTGGCTGCGGTTGGTGGCGCCCAGCTTGCGGTAGATGCCGGCCAGGTGCGAGCGGGTGGTGGCCTCGGCCACGAACAGCCGCTCGGAGATCTCCCGCACGGTCAGGCCCTCGGCAGCCAGGCGCAGCACCTCGTGCTCCCGGCGCGTGAGACCCGGCCCCGGGGAGGCCCGGCGCCGGCTGCCCGCGAGGTCCTCGGCAAGGAAGGCACCGGGGGAGGCAGCGGCCTGGCGGGTGGCGGCCACCACCTGCTCCACCGGCGCCGTGAGCGGCACCTGGGCCGATGCGCCGAGCGCCAGGGCCAGCAGCACGGCCTCGTCGCTGGCCACCGGGCTGAGGGCGACGATGGCCAGGTCCGGCCATCGGTCCCGGGCCATCGCCACGACGTTGCCCGTTCCCCGGCCGGGCAGCTCGAGGTCGGCCAGCAGCACGTCGGGCTGGTACCGGGCGACCGCGGCGAGGGCAGCATCGGTCTCGGCGGCCTCCGCGAGCACGGCGATGCCCGCGTCGGCCAGGCTCGCGGCCAGCCCGCGGCGCACCAGGTGGTTGCCCTCGGCGACGACCACCGCCAGGGCCATCGCCGGCTGCGACTGCCCGACCACCCCACCCCCTGCGCTCCGGCTGGAACCCGCGCTGTCACGCTAGCGCCCTCGGGCGTGGCCCTGCGGCAGCGGCTAGCCTGTGCGCGTGCCTGAGCAGACCCACTCCTCCATCGTGATCAACGCCGACCCGGCCACCATCCTCGGTGTCATCGCCGACGTCGAGGCCTACCCGCAGTGGGCCTCGGGCGTCGACCGGGCGGTCGCGCACGCCAGCGACGACGCGGGCCGGCCACTGTCGGCCACGTTCCACAGCTCGATGGGCATGGTCAAGGACTCCTACACCGTGGACTACGACTGGCAGGACTCCGAGGTGCGCTGGTGGCTCACCAAGGGCGAGGCCCTCAGGAACCTGCACGGCACCTACCGCTGCACGATCCTCGAGGACGGCGGCACCAAGGTCGAGTACTTCCTCGATGTCGAGCTGGCCGTGCCCGTCGTGAGCATGCTGCGTCGCAAGGGGGAGAAGATGATCGTCGAGGCGGCGCTCAAGGGCCTCAAGCAGCGGGTGGAGGGCTGAGCGATGGCACCGGGGCCGGCCAGCTTCTGGGACTCGGTGCGTGCCTGGGCCGACGCCGCCGGCCTGCTCCTGCCCCAGGACCAGGACCAGGGCCACCGCCCCACGGTCCCCCAGGTGGTGTGCGACAACTGCCCGATCTGCCAGGGCGCGGCCACGCTGGACCAGGTCAACCCCGACGTGGTCAACGAGCTCGCCGAGCTCGCCCGCACGGTGGTCCTGGGCTTCGGCTCGGCCCTCGGCTCGGCCGCCGAGCAGCGGCGCGCCGGGCCCACCCCCGACTCGGTGGTCGGCGAGGCCGAGGAGCCGGCGGCAGGCGGGTCGGCACCGTCGGCGCCGGCGACCGGGAACGGTCCGTCCGAGGGTGCTGGCAGTCCGCCGGATCCCGACGACGACTGGTGACCTGCACCTGCGTTCGCCCGGGCCACTGCCGCTGCCTGCCCCGCCCCGCCGGTGCGTCGCGCGCCCAGGCCCCCTAGAGCCGGGCGCCGTCGTCCCAGCCCGCGTCCTCGCGGCCCTCGGGCAGCTGCCAGACGAGCGTGACGAAGCCGGCCAGCGTCGCCAGGCCGGCGGCGATCCCGACCAGGCGTGGCGGGTCCCACCCGGTGAACGCCACGAGGGCCAGCGTCGCGGGCCCGCCGAGCAGGCCTGCCCACGCCAGGCGCTTGACCGGCGTGCCCTCGGGGAGGTCGGGCGGCGGTGGCGGCACGAAGTGCCCCTCGTCCTCCCAGCGGTCGACGAAGGAGCCCGGGTCCTCAGCCGGTGCCTCCGGCTCACGGGCCCGGCGCAGCGGGTCGAACAGGGCGGCCAGCCCGGGGTCGACGCCGCCGCCGGACGTCGCCGACTCCCCGCGCACGGCGTCGCCGCGGCTCGTGGGATCGGGCTCAGGCTGGGACGCCTCGCGCTGGGACGCCTCGCGCTGGGCGCCGAGGTCGGTGTCCGCGCCGAGGTCGGTGTCCGCGCCGAGGTCGGTGTCCGCGCTGAGGTCGGCGACGATCTGCGCCCAGGCGTCCTCGAAGTCCTCGGGGCGCTCCGGCATGGGCCCCATGGTCCCACAGCACGGCCGCAGCGTCCGGCCCGTCGCGTTGCCCGTGCGCGCAGGCGTCCCCTACGGTGTGACGGCCACGGGAAGGACGTCGCGATGCTGTACGGGATCATGAAGCATGCGGTCCTCGGGCCGCCGCTCCGAGCCCTGTACCGGCCGCACGTCGAGGGCCTCGAGCACATCCCGGCCGAAGGCCCGGCGATCCTGGCCAGCAACCACCTCTCGTTCTCCGACTCGATCTTCCTGCCCCTGGTCGTCGACCGGAAGATCACCTTCCTCGCCAAGGCCGAGTACTTCACCGGGCCGGGGGTCAAGGGCTGGATGACCAAGCACTTCATGAGTGCGACCGGGCAGGTCCCGATCGACCGCACCGGCGGGCGCGCGAGCGTCGCCGCGATCGGCACGGGCATCCGCGTCCTGCGCGAGGGGAGCCTGCTGGGCGTCTATCCCGAGGGCACCCGTTCGCCCGACGGCCGGCTCTACCGCGGCCGGACCGGTCCTGCCCGCATGGCGCTGGCCGCGCCCGCCCCGGTGATCCCCGTGGCCATGATCGGCACCGACCGCATCCAGCCGACCGGCCAGAAGGTCCCGAACCTGGCCCCGCTGGAGATCCGGATCGGGCCGCCGCTGGACTTCTCGCGGTACGCCGGCATGGAGGACGACCGGTTCGTGCTGCGCAGCATGACCGACGAGATCATGTACGAGCTCATGCTGCTCTCGGGGCAGGAGTACGTCGACGTCTACGCCTCGCGCGCCAAGGAGCTGATCCGCCGCTACGGCACGTCCACGCCCACCCCCGAGCAGGTCGCCCAGGCCGACGCCACCCTCAAGCGCTCGGCCTGACCCCCCCGGCGGGGCGTCCGAGCGCTCGGCCTGCCTCCCGGCGGGGCGTCCGAGCCGGGGGCCCGTGCGTCCGAGGGCACCCCCGGGAGCCGCTCAGCGCAGTCGCGCCCAGCCCTTCGACCGCTCGACCGCGACCCGCCAGCGACGGTGGGCCGAGGCGTCCTGCGGGGCCGGCTCGAAGCGTGCGTCGGCGGCTGCCCGCAGCCGCTGGCTCACCTCGTCGGTGGAGGACCACAGGCCGGTGCCGATGCCCGCAGCGATCCCGGCGCCCAGGCCGGTCGCCTGCAGCTCGGCGGAGCGCACCACCGGCACGCCGAGCTGGTCGGCCTGGACCTGGCAGAGGAACCCGTTCGCCGCCGCGCCCCCGTCCACCGAGAGCTGTGGCAGGGCCAGCCCGGCCTCCCGGGTCATGAGGTCGACCACGTCGCGCACCTCGAAGGCGATGGCCTCGAGGGTGGCCCGGACCAGGTGGGCGCGGGTGGTGCCGCGGGTGATCCCCATGATCGTGCCGCGGGCGTAGGGGTCCCAGTCGGGCGCCCCGAGGCCGGTGAGGGCAGGGACGAAGACCACCCCGCCGGCATCGGGCACGGACCGGGCCAGCGCCTCGGTCTCGGCGGCGTCGGTGATGATCCCGAGGCCGTCGCGCAGCCACTGGACGGCGGCCCCGGTGACGAACACCGCACCTTCGAGGGCGTGCTCGCGACGGCCGTCGGGGTGCTGCCAGGCGACTGTCGTGAGCAGCCCGGAGCGGGACGGCACGATCGCCTCGCCGGTGTTCACCAGGACGAAGGAGCCGGTGCCGTAGGTGCACTTGCTCGATCCCGGCGCGAAGCAGCCCTGCCCGAAGAGGGCCGCCTGCTGGTCGCCGAGGATCGACGCGATCGGCAGGTCGAGGCCGAGGAAGCAGGACGGGTCGGTCCGGCCGATCACCCCGTAGCTGGCGACGATGTCGGGCAGCGCGGCACGCGGCACCCCGAACAGGTCGAGCAGCTCCGGGCTCCAGTCGCCGGTGTGCAGGTCGTACAGCAGCGTGCGCGAGGCGTTCGACGGGTCGGTGACGTGGTGCACGCCGCGGGTGAGCCGGGCCACGAGGTACGAGTCGACCGTGCCGACCGCCACGTCCCCGCCCGCCACCCGCTGCCAGGTCATCGTGTCCTCGGAGCGCACCCACGCCAGCTTGGTGCCGGAGAAGTAGGGGTCCAGCCGCAGGCCCGTGCGCTGCTCGACCATGGGCTCGTGGCCGGCCTCGCGCATGGTCGCGCAGATCCCCGCGGTGCGCCGGTCCTGCCACACGATGGCCCGCCGCGGGGCGCCCATGGTCTCGCGGTCCCAGAAGCAGATCGTCTCGCGCTGGTTGGTGATGCCCACCGCGGTCGGCGGGTCGTCCTGCGCCTGCGGGGTCGCGAGCAGGGCCCGCGTGGCGGTCAGCGTCGCCGCCCAGATCTCGCCCGGGTCGTGCTCGACCCATCCGTCGGCGGGGAAGTGCTGGGGGAACTCGCTGTAGCCCTTGGCGATGACGGCGAGGTCGGCGGAGATCAGCAGGGCGGTGACGCCGGTGGTGCCGGCGTCGAGGGCGAGGATGCTCATGGCGGCTCATGCTAGGGCCGCCGGGACCGGGCCCGCCGGCGCATCCCGGAGACCGTCGTCCGGCGTCCCGGTGGCCACGTCGGTACGGTGTGGGCCAGGAGTCCCACGAGCCGATGGAGGGGTACGCATGGCTGTCACGAAGGTCGCACTGCTCACTGCCGGCGGGCTCGCGCCCTGCCTGTCCGCCGCCGTCGGCGGGCTGATCCAGCGCTACACGGAGGTCGCGCCGGACGTCGAGATCATCGCCTACCGCGGCGGGTACCAGGGCCTGCTCAAGGGGGACGTGATGACGGTGACCCCGGTGGTGCGCGAGAAGGCCCACCTGCTGCTGGAGTTCGGCGGCAGCCCGATCGTGAACAGCCGGGTGAAGCTGACCAACGTCGCGGACTGCGTGCAGCGCGGGCTGGTCCAGGAGGGGCAGGACCCGCAGCAGGTCGCAGCCGACCAGCTCGTCGCCGACGGCGTCGACGTCCTGCACACGATCGGCGGTGACGACACCAACACCGCGGCCGCGGACCTCGCCAAGTACCTGGCCACCAACGACTACGGGTTGCAGGTGGTCGGCCTGCCCAAGACGATCGACAACGACATCATCCCGATCCGGCAGTCCCTGGGTGCGTGGACCGCCGCCGACGAGGGAGCGCACTTCTTCTGGAACGTCGTGAGCGAGCACAGCGCGAACCCGCGCACGCTGCTCGTGCACGAGGTGATGGGTCGCAACTGCGGCTGGCTGACGGCCGCGACGGCCGTGGCCTACCGGAAGCTGCTGGACACCAAGGACTGGCTGCCCGAGTTCGGCGTGCCGCGGGAGCGCCGCGACGTCCACGCGGTGTTCGTCCCCGAGATGGAGCTCGACCTCGAGGCCGAGGCCGAGCGGCTGCGCGCCGTCATGGACGAGGTCGGCAACGTCAACATCTTCCTGTCCGAGGGCGCCGGCGTGGACTCGATCGTCGCCTCGATGGAGGCCGCCGGCGAGGAGGTGCCGCGCGACGCGTTCGGTCACGTGAAGCTGGACCTGATCAACCCCGGCAAGTGGTTCTCCGAGCAGTTCGCGCCGATGATCGACGCCGGCAAGGTGCTCATCCAGAAGTCGGGCTACTACTCCCGTGCCGCCGCCTCCGACGAGCGCGACCTCGAGCTGATCAAGGCGTGCGTCGACAAGGCGGTCGAGGTGGCGCTGGCCGGCGGGACCGGCCTGGTCGGCCACGACGAGGAGCAGGGCGACGAGCTGCGCGCCATCGAGTTCGAGCGGATCAAGGGCGGCAAGAACTTCGACATCGACGCGGACTGGTTCGGCGAGCTCCTCGCCGGGATCGGCCAGCCGAAGCGCAGCCGGGTGCACGTGGAGCACTGAGCGCCGCCGGCACCGGCCCCGGTCCCGCCCCCCCGGCGGACCGGGGCCGCGCCGTCGTCGGACGGCGCTGCGGCGCTCAACTACCCTTGTCCCCATGTCCGTGCAGGATGCCGCGCTGCTCGCCGCGCCCGATGCCACCCGCAACGGCGCCGCCGTGCAGCAGCCGATCTGGCCCGATCCCCTCGAGCTGGCCGCTGCGACCGCGACGCTGCGCGCCCTGCCCCCGCTGGTGTTCGCCGGCGAGTGCGACCAGTTGACCGACCGGTTGGCCGAGGTGGCGCGCGGCGATGCGTTCGTGCTCATGGGCGGTGACTGCGCCGAGACGTTCGCCGGGGCCACCGCGGACGCGATCCGGGCCAAGCTCAAGACCGTCCTGCAGATGGCCATCGTCCTGACCTACGGCGCGTCGATGCCCGTGGTGAAGGTGGGTCGGCTGGCCGGCCAGTACGGCAAGCCGCGCAGCAGCGACGTCGAGCTGGTCGACGGGGTGGCGATCCCGAGCTACCGGGGCGACGCGGTCAACGATGCCGCGCCGGACGCCCAGGCCCGCCGGCCCGACCCGCGGCGGCTCGTGCAGGCGTACCACACCGCCTCGGCGACGCTGAACCTCGTGCGGGCCTTCACGCAGGGTGGCTACGCCGACCTGCGCCACGTGCACGCGTGGAACCAGGACTTCGTCGCCTCGACCGAGGCGGGCCGGCGCTACGAGATGATGGCCGGCGAAATCGACCGGGCACTGGCGTTCATGAAGGCCTGCGGGGCCGACCCGGAGGAGTTCCAGCGCGTCGAGTTCTACGCCGGCCACGAGGCCCTGCTGCTCGACTACGAGGATGCGCTGACCCGCATCGACTCACGCACGGGGCTGCCCTACGACGTCTCCGCGCACTTCCTGTGGATCGGGGAGCGGACCCGCCAGCTCGACGGCGCGCACGTGGAGTTCGCGCAGGGCATCCGCAACCCCATCGGGGTGAAGCTGGGGCCCACCACGACGCCGGAGCAGGCCGTCGCGCTGGCCGACACGCTGGATCCCGAGCTCACCCCCGGCCGGCTCACGCTGATCACCCGCATGGGCGCCGGGCGCATCCGCCACGCCCTGCCGCCGATCGTGGAGGCGGTCCGGGCCAGCGGCCATCCCGTGGTCTGGGTCTGCGACCCGATGCACGGCAACACCTTCGAGGCGACCTCCGGGCACAAGACCCGGTCGTACGCCGACGTGATGGCCGAGGTGACCGGCTTCTTCGAGGTGATGCGTGCCGTCGGGGCGCACCCGGGCGGGCTGCACGTCGAGCTCACCGGCGACGACGTGACCGAGTGCGTCGGCGGGACCGCCGGCATCACCGAGGACGGCCTGGGCCTGCGCTACGAGACGGCGTGCGACCCACGGCTGAACCGTATGCAGTCCCTCGAGCTGGCCTTCGCGGTCGCCGAGATGCTCGTGCAGCGCTGAGCCTGGCGCGGCCACCCGGGTCAGGCCCCACGTCGAGCGGGCCCGGCCCCCGCGAACGCGTGCCCGGGGCGAGCGCCCAGTCCCGGGTCAGGCCTCGACGTCGTCGGGATCGGTGCGGGTGCCCGGGCCGTTCGACTCCTGCAGGGCTGCCTCGTCGAGGCCGGCCAGCCGATTGGTCATCACCTCGGTGAACCGGGCGGGGTCCGGGGCGTTGCGGATCGCGACGGCTGCGCCGTCCGGCGGGGTCACGTAGAGGGCGAGGATCATCCGGCCCCGCCGCAGGTAGGTGGCGGTCGAGGTCGTCTCCGCGCCCTCGGTGTCGGTGGTCGTGAAGGCGTAGGCCTGGCGCTGGATCCCGGGCTCGTCGGGCCAGTCACCGTCGGGGTCGTCGAGGAACCCCCAGACCACGGCGTCCCCGTCGCCGTCCTGGGGTGCGACGGCCTCGGTCGGGCAGTCCGCGCGCGCAGCCTGCAGCTCGCGCATGCCCTGGGCGGCCTGCTCGGGGGAGGCGTAGAGGATGGCCTCGCTGCTCACCCAGGTCGCGCCGGCAACGTCGCCGATGCCGACCTGGCGCCGGCCGGTCCGCAGCTCCTCGCTGGGGAAGTCGCCGAAGCACAGGTCCAGCGACGTGCGCCCCACGACCTCGTTGCCGCCCTCGTACTCCTGGAACACCGCGGTCCCGGCGGCGTCCTCCGGCGTGAGCGAGACCTCCTCGAGCAGCTCGACGTCGTCGGGGGCCTCCAGGGTGTCGATCGCGTCGGTCACCGCGCCGCACCCCGCCAGGACTGCCACGCACGCCAGGACGGCACCTGCTCGCGCCACGGCCCCGCCCCACGGCGCGCGCCGCATGCCGACGGCCCCACCCGCCACGATGCCTCCTCTAGGCTCGACGACCATGGAGCTGGTCGACCTGCGCTCGGACACCGTAACCCGTCCGACCGACGGCATGCGTCGCGCCATGGCCGAGGCCGAGGTCGGCGACGACGTCTACGGGGAGGACCCCACCGGCAACGCCCTCGAGGAGCGGGTGGCGGCGCTGCTCGGCCACGAGGCGGGGCTGTTCGTGCCCAGCGGCTCGCTGGGCAACCAGCTCGGGGTGCGTGTCCTCGTGCCGGCGGGCGGCGAGCTGCTGTGCGACCGGCTCGCGCACGTCGTGCGCGCCGAGCTGGGCGGCCACGCGGTGCTCGGCGGGGTCACGACCCGCACCTGGACGGCGCCACGCGGCCGTCTCGACCCGGAGGCGGTCATCGCGATGGCCGCCCCGGACGCCGGGCCCTACCTGGTCTCCACCCGGGCGGTCGCGGTCGAGGACACCCACAACTTCGGCGGCGGCACCGTGCAGGACCTCGCCGCGATGCAGGCACTGCGCGCATGGGCGGACGCCAGTGGCGTGGCCCTGCACCTCGACGGGGCGCGGCTGTGGAACGCCCACGTCGCCACCGGCACGCCGCTGGCCGAGCTGGGCGCCCTGTTCGACACCGTCTCGGTGTGCCTGTCCAAGGGCCTGGGTGCGCCGGTGGGCTCGGTGCTGGTCGCCAGCCGTGAGCGCATCGCCGAGGCGCGGGTGTGGCGCAAGCGCTACGGGGCGGGGATGCGCCAGATCGGGGTGCTCGCCGCCGCCGGGCTGCACGCGCTGGACCACCACGTCGAGCGCCTCGCCGACGACCACGCGCGGGCCCGTCGGCTCGCCGAGGCGCTCGCCGCGGTGCGCCCCGATGTCGTGGACCCCGCCGACGTCGAGACGAACATCGTGGTGCTCGACCTCGCGCGGGGGCCGTCCGCCCCGGCACTGGCTGCCGCAGCCCGCGAGCGCGGCGTGCTCGTCAGCGTCCTGGGCACCCACGTGGCCCGCCTCGTGACCCACCTCGATGTCGGCGACCCCGGCATCGAGCTCGCCGCCGGGGTGCTCGGCGAGCTGGTGCAGGAGCCAGGGCCGACCGCAGCCTGAGCCGCGCGACGGCGGCCGCGGCGAGGACGCGACCTCCGGCAGCGTTCAGATGCGGCAGACCCGCCGGGCGTTGTGGCGGAAGGTGTGGCGCAGCAGGTCCTCGCCGTACGGCGCGAGCAGGTCGAGCAGACCGCCGACCAGCGCAGGAAGGTCGGCGATCGCCCTGTCCATCGGGAAGGTGGAGCCGAAGCACCCCGCGCTCCCGGAGCAGCGCGCGGCCGCGGGGCGCGACCGCGCGGCGAACGCGCGCCGGACGAGGTCCTCGAGGTCGCTGGTGGGAGCGGCTCTCAGCGGGCCGCGGTCCGCCGGCTCAGTCGTGGGGCGAGTTCCACGACGTACATCGCCGCGACGATGCATGCCCCGCCGAGCAGGATCCGCGTGGTGAGCTGGTCGCCCCCCAGCGTCACCCCGAAGATCCCGGCGAACACCGGCTCCAGCGTGAGCACGATGGCGGCACGCGGGGCGCTCATGTGGGTCTGCGCCCACGTCTGGGCCAGGAAGGCCAGCGCGGTCGCGGCCAGGGCGAGGAACGCGACCGCCGCCCACACCCCGGCGTTGGGCGGCACGGCCATGCCCCCCTGCAGCGGCGAGGCCAGCAGCGCC
>JALOLH010000057.1 GCA_025456065.1 Candidatus Nanopelagicales bacterium
GCGTGCGCCGGTGCGTGCGGCACGGGCGGTGGGCACCGGTGCCGCGGTCGGCGCCGGGATGGTCGCGCTGGTCGGCGTCCAGTTCGCCATCGCGGAGGGCACCCCGAAGCTGGTCTCGAAGGTCCTGGGCCGGCCCGCCGACCCGGTGACCCCGCTGGTCGGGCACGCCGCTGCCGCGACCCTGTTCGCCGTCGCCGGCCTGGCGGCGCTGGACCGTGTGCGCCGGTACGTGCTGCGCGCCGACGACGTCATCGAGCCGGCGTACCCGGAGCCCCCGACCAGCCCGCACGTCTCCGCCGGGCCGAACAGCGTCGTGGCCTTCGACGCGATCGGCAAGGAGGGGCGGCGGTTCGTGACCATGGCGCTGACCACCGCCGAGATCGAGGCCGTCATGGGCGAGCCGGCCACCGACCCGGTCCGGGTCGTCGCCGGCTTCGGCAGCGCGACCCGCCCCGAGGACCGCGCCCGCATCGCCCTGGCCGAGCTGGAGCGGCTCGGTGGCTTCGATCGCTCCACGATCGTCGTGGCCGCGCCGACCGGGGTCGGCTACGTCAACTACTCCTTCGCGGAGGCCGTCGAGTACCTCACCCGCGGGGACTGCGCGATCGTCGTGGGGCAGTACGCGCTGATGCCCAGCGCCCTGTCGCTGCACCTGACCCGGGCCGGCGAGCAGCAGCAGCGCCTGACCCCGGGTGCTGCACTTCGGGGAGAGCCTCGGGGCCGAGGTGGCCCTGGACGTCGCCAGCGAGGGCACCGACGCCTTCGAGGCGCTGGGACTGCAGGCCGGGCTCTACCTGGGCACCCCGTTCCGGGCCGAGCTCTGGGAGCGGTGGGCCGCCGACCCGCAGGCCGTCGACCCCCGGGGCCTGCTCGGCCAGGTGAGCCGCGCCGACGAGATCCCCGCGCTGCCCCCCACGGTCCGCCACGTGCAGGTGATCCACCACGACGACCCGATCACCAAATTCGACCCGTGGATGGTGGTGCGCGCACCCGTGTGGATGGGAGCCCCCGAGCGCCGCCCCCCGGGCGTGCCCCGCGAGACGGTGTTCCGCCCCTTCATGACCTTCGTGATCGGGCTGATCGACCTGAAGAACGGGATGAACAGCAAGCCGGGCCAGTTCGTCCGCGTGGGCCACGACTACCGCATCGAGCTGTGCGAGGCGGTGCGCCACGTCTACGACCTGCCAGCGACCGACGAGCAGGTGGCGCGGATCGAGCAGGCGCTGCGCGACCGGGAGCGCGAATGGGCGACGCGGCGCATGGTCGCCAGCCGCTTCGCCAGCGCCCGCGACGCCGTGCGGGCGACGCTGCACCGCTGGGGCCAGGGTGCCGACGAGCTGGACCTCGACGCACTGACCGCCGCCGACCTCGCCCGCGGTCGCATGGCTGCCCTTCCGGTAGAGGACCTCGGCACGGTGCTCGACGAGGAGCCACCCCCCGAGGAGCTGCGCGTCACCGTGGGGTAGCCGCGCGCCGCGTGCTCACCCCCCGATCGGCCCCTCGTCGGTGCGGCCCTCGACCGGGTCGTGGAGCTCAGCGCCGTCGAGCGCCGCCGTCCCGCCGTCGGCAGCCGGCGGCACGCCGTAGCCGTCCGGGTCCTGCGGGTCGTCAGGGTCGTGGCCCGGGTCCAGCACATCGATGAGCGCGTCGACGTCCTCGGCCGAGGCCTGCTGGTCGACGGCCGGCAGGTCCTCGACCGGCGGCAGGTCGTCGCCGACGGAGTCCAGGTCGCCGACCACCGGGTCCACCCCTGCCTCCGACGGCTCGTCCGTCAGGCTCCCGCCCTCCTCGATGGCCACCGCCGCACCGTCCTGGGCGAAGCCGGTCATCGCGAGGTCGGGGTCCAGGGCCGCGTCGTCGGAGGCGCCGGCCGCGGCCTCCGCCGGGTCGGTCACGGGCATGCCGCCGCCGTAGACGGGGTCGTCGCTGCCGTCGACGGCGGCCCCGTCGAGCACCTCGGGGCCCTCCAGCACGTCGATGACGGCCGAGCGGTCCTCGTGGGCGTCGGTGCCGTCGACCTCACCGGCGAGTGCCGCCTGGATCGCCGCCTGCTCCTGGGCCATCTGCAGGCGAGAGGCCTGGTCGCCCATGTCGCCGGACGGCTCGTCACGGACCGTGAAGGGGAGCTGTTCGCTCATGCGTGCACCTCTCGCGTCGTGCAGGGCCGTCGTCGCCCCGCTCCCTGCGGGTACCCCGCACGGGCGGGGCCAGTCCCCCCGCGAGCGCCGTGCCGGTCAGAGCAGCCGGGTCACCCTGCCGATCTTCGTGAAGGCCCCGGGCTCCCGTCCGCGCCGCTCGGCCAGGACGACGCTGAGCGCCTGCAGGGGCAGGACCTCAGCGCAGCCGGACCGTCTCGTTGTCCGCCTCGATCCGCTCGCCCGTCGCCTTGGCCTTGACGAACGACAGGACCGTCGCGATCCGCCCGCCCGGGCTGGACCAGTACTGCGCGGTGCGCCCGCGCACGCGCAGCACGCCCAGGCGCGGGTCCTCGGGCCCGTCCGGGAACCACGCCTCCGCTGCGGCACTCCACAGCTGCTCGACCCTGGCCGGGTCCCCGAGGACCTTGCCGCGCCCGCTGATCGACAGCCAGGCACTGCCCTGCTCGAACGCGAGGTTCACCTCGGGATTGGCCTGGATCTGGTGGGCGACCGTGCTCGTGGTGTCGATGAGGAACCAGATCTCGCCGGCGTCGGTCACCTCGAGCGGCGTCATCGGCCGCGCCTGCAGCGCCTCGTCGCTGCCGTGGACGGTCAGCATGCACAGCCGGCCTCCCCGGGCCAGCTCGAGCACCGTGTCGCGCCGGTCCTGCTCCTCCTGCGTCGTCGCCGTGCTCGCCATCCGGGCCTCCTCGTTGTCGGGGTCGAGCCAGCCCCCTACCCGCAGCCACCGGATCGGTACCCGCAGGCGCACCGGCCGTGGGCGCGGCGCCGAGGAGGTACCCTTGGGGGTACGAGGTCGCCCGCAGGCGGCCGGGGTCGTGTGCTCGGCCAGCCCAGCAGGGGCGGCCGTCGGCGGTGTTCGCGTGTCACGTGGACCGGTCAGCAACAGCGGCCACCTGACACCCTGAGGACTCCCCAGATGCATCAGCCCACCACGGGCTTCGCCGCGCTCGGCGTGCCCGCCCCCCTCTGCGCCTCCCTCACGTCGGGCGGCATCACGAGCCCGTTCCCCATCCAGGTCGCCACGCTGCCCGACGCACTGGCCGGTCGCGACGTGCTCGGCCGCGGTCGGACCGGCAGCGGCAAGACCCTGGCGTTCGCCCTGCCGGTCGTGGCGCGACTCGCCGAGGGCGCCGCCCAGCCGGGCGCTCCCCGCGGGCTGGTCCTCGTGCCCACCCGGGAGCTCGCCAACCAGGTGCTCGACACCATCACCCCGCTGGCCCGGGCGGTGGGCCTGCGGGCCGTGACCATCTTCGGCGGGGTCGGCCAGGCCCCGCAGGTCGCGGCCCTGCGCCGCGGCGTGGACATCGTCGTCGCGACGCCCGGCCGGCTCGAGGACCTCATGGGCCAGGGCCACGTGCGGCTCGGCGACGTCACCGTCACCGTGCTGGACGAGGCCGACCACATGGCCGACCTCGGATTCCTGCCCGCGGTGCGCCGCATCCTCGACCGGACGCCGGCCACCGGGCAGCGCATGCTGTTCTCCGCGACGCTGGACGACGCGGTGGACCTGCTGGTGCGGCGCTACCTCAGCGATCCTGCGGCCCATCGGGTGGACGAGGCCTCCTCGCCCGTACCCGCGATGGAGCACCACGTGCTCGACGTCGCGGCCTCGGACAAGGCGGCGGTGGTCACCGAGCTGGTGTCCGGCCGTGGTCGGGTGCTGGCGTTCACCCGGACCAAGCACGGGGCGCGCAAGCTCGCCCGGACGCTCACGGCCCAGGGCGTGCCCGCCGTCGACCTGCACGGCAACCTCTCGCAGAACGCCCGGGAGCGGAACCTCGCGGCCTTCGCCGCCGGCGAGGTCAACGTCCTGGTCGCCACCGACATCGCCGCCCGTGGGATCCACGTGGACGAGGTCGCGCTGGTGGTGCACGTGGACCCGCCGGCCGAGCACAAGGCGTACCTGCACCGGTCGGGCCGCACGGCCCGCGCCGGGGCTGCCGGCGCCGTCGTCACCGTGAGCACGCCGGAGACCCGCGGGGACGTGCGGACCATGATGCGGATGGCGAGGATCCGGCCGACGACCGCGGCGGTGGCCCCCGGCGACGCCGCGATCCAGGCGCTCACCGGGCCGTGGGCCCCGAGGGTGACCCCCGCCCCCGCTCCCGGGACCGCCGGCGCCCCCCGCAGCGGCCGCTCCGGCGGCGCATCCGGCAGTGGCCGCTCCGCCGGCGCATCCGGCGGCCGTCCCGGGCGGGGCGCGTCGGCGGGTTCGAGCCGAGCTCCCGGTCGCGGTCGTTCCGGCCGTGCTGCCCCACCCGCTGCCAGCAGCAGCCGGCCGGCCAGGGGCGCCCGGACCGCGGCCCTGGCCCCGGCGGAGCAGCTCACCGCCGCGAGCTTCTCCGCATCACTGCGCAGGTCGCGCTGACGGAAGCGTCTCGCCACGCGGGTCGCGCTGACGGAAGCGTCTCGCCGACGTGCCCGGCCTGCCTGCGAGCGCGCCGAACTTGGTGGTCATATACCCCCAGGGGTATACTGCGAGGACGTCCGGCAGGCGCTCCCCGAGGAGGTTCCATGGTCCCCGTCGCCACCATCGACGAGCTCGCGGCCGCGCGACTTCGCGGGTGCCGCATCATCGACGTCCGTGAGCCCCATGAGTACCGTGCCGGCCACGTGCCGGGCGCCCAGTCGCTGCCCGTCGGCCAGGTGCCGCTGCACCTGGCCGCCCTGCGCCGCCGGCGCCCCCTGTACCTCCTCTGTGAGAGCGGCAACCGTTCGCAGCGCGTGGCCGAGTACCTTGCGTCGCACGGGTACGACGCCCGCACTGTGGCCGGGGGCACCTCCGCGTGGCGGCAGGCCGGCCTGCCGGTGAGCACGCGCAGCGCATGAGCGCGATCGCCCCCCTGGCGCCCGTGGTCCAGGCGCGACTCGACGAGGTGTCCGGCTCGCTGCACGCCGCCACCGGCGGCGGGGCGCTGTGCCGCATCGACGGCACGGGTGGCTCGGCGAAGTCCCTCGAGGGGAGGATGGCCGCCCTGCTCGAGGCTCGCCGCCTGCTGCGCCGCGATCCGCAGGCCGACCTCCGCCCGCTGCTCGACGCCTGGCGGGCCAGCCGGGACGCGCACCTGGCACGAGGAGCGTCCCCGGCCTGGCGCGAGTACGACAATGGCGGCGTCGCCGAGCTCGAACGGCTGCTGACGCATCCGCCCGACAGCTCGGGCATCCACGAGGAGGCCTCCTGATGGGCAATCGCTGCTTCCTGGCCGCGTTCCTGACCTGGTCGGCCCGCCGTTGGCTGGTCGCGATCGGCGTGGCCGTGGGGACCTACCTGTTCTTCGGCTGGTCCACGGCGGTGCTCGCCAACCCGGTGTTCGGCCGGGAGATCCCGCCGACCCCGTGGTCGCCCGAGGTCCTGCTCGCCACGGCCGTGCTGACCGGCCTGCTGTCGGCCACCTACGTGCGCAACGACGGCCCGGCCCTGCTGCGCGTCGGTCCGGTGGAGCCAGCGCCGGGCACGCGGACGGCCCGGGCGGGCGCGATCGGCTCGCTGCTGGCCTACCTGGCGATCGGCTGCCCGGTCTGCAACAAGCTCGCCCTGCTCCTGCTCGGGACCACCGGCGCGCTCAACCTCTACGCGCCGATCCAGCCCTACCTCGGCGCGATCGGCATCGGGCTGCTCGCCGTCGCCCTCGTCGTGCGCCTGCGCGGCGAGATCAGCTGCGCGACCCTCGCTGCCGCCCGGACCACCTCGACGACGGCGGCCCTGACCACCGAGGACATCCTCGCCGGCCTCGCCGTGAGCAGCCCCACCCCTGGCGAGCGCCCTCGTCCGGACCGCGCCGCCGAGGCGCCCCCCGCCGACGATGCCTGAGGCCAGGATGACCAGCAGCACCGCACCACACGCCCCAGCCCCGCTCCCCGGGTTCGACCTGCGCACCTTCGCCCCCACCTGGGGCTCCTCGGTGATGGGGACCTCCGCCCTCGCCATCGCCCTGCTGGCGGTGGGCGAGGGGACCGTGGCCGCGTCGTGGACGACACCGCTGGCCCGCTCCGTCCTGGTCGTCGCGCTGCTGCTGGGCCTGCTCGTCGTCGCGGCGACGGCAGCTCGCTGGACCCGGCACACCGCCGAGGCGCGGGCGGACCTTCGCCATCCCGTCAAGGGCGGCATGACCGCGACGGCCGCCGGCGCCCTGCTCACCCTCGCCGTCGCCATCGGTCGGGTCGGGCCCGGGTTCCTGCCCGCCGCCCTGATCGAGCCGGTGGTCCTCGTCCTGGCCGTGTCCGGGGCGGTGCTGGCGCTGCTCATCGGCTGGGAGTTCCTGGCGGAGGCCTTCACCGCCGAGGAGTCGGTGCTCGCGCAGGTCTCGGGCGCCTGGTTCGTGCCGCCGGTCGTGACGATCATCGTGCCGCTGGCCCTGCTGCCCCTCGTCGTCGCGCACCCGGACGCGGCCCCCGACCTGCTGGCCGTGGCGTGGGCGTTCCTCGGCGTCGGGGCGGTGCTCTACCTGGTGGTCACCGCGGTGCTGTTCCTGCGCAGCGCCAGCCACCCGCTCCCGCCCGCGGGCCTCGCCCCGACGCTGTTCATCGGCATGGGTCCGGCCGGCCTGCTCGGGCTGGACCTCGTCCGGCTCGCGCAGGTGAGCGTGCAGGTGGGCGTCGCGGACCCCTGGCTGGTGACCGCGGTCCTGCCGGCAGCGACGATGCTCTGGGGCTTCGGGCTGTGGTGGATGGTCACCGCGCTGCTCGTGCTCAGGCGCGGCTACGCCCGCCTGCCCTTCTCGCTGTCGTGGTGGGGGTTCACCTTCCCGCTGGGCGCGTGGACGATCGCCACCATCGCGCTGGGCCGGGCCTGGGACTCCGGCCTGCTCACCGCGCTGGCGTGGGTGGCGGTGACGGCACTGGCCCTGCTCTGGGCCGTCGTCCTGGCGCGGACGCTGGCCGGCGTGCGGGCCGGCACGATCTGGGGCCACTAGCCCCGCAGTCCCGCCGCGGGTGGTCATCGCGCCGGTCATCCTGTCGCCCGGCGGCCGATCGCACGTTCCCGGCCACTCCCGGGCGGGCTCGCACGTTGCCGGACACATGTGGCCGGGAACGTGCGCGGCACCCGCGAGGTGGCCGGGAACGTGCGGCCTGCACGGTCCGTCGCGCGGTCAGTCCACCTGCGGCGACGCGACTGCGCCGTCGCGGGCCGCTGGGTGCATCCCGGGCGGGTAGATGGACCGGCTCTCGCGCCGACGCGAGATGCCGTCGCGACGCAGCCAGGTGGTGGGATGGGCACGCGGGAGGATCTTGGCCACGGACAGCACCACGTAGACCAGCGTGTTCACGGCGACGAACGCGGTGAGGGTCGCGTACCACGCGCTGGCCAGCCATTCGGGCGGCAGGACGCCGGTCGGCGGGCTCACCGGGTCACTCCCGACGGCACACGTCGCTCCCTGCGCTCATGTCCCCACTCGGCCCGCTGGGCCAGGGTGATCTGGGCCAAGCCGTAGACGAAGACGGCGTCGAGGAACAGGTCGTAGAGCAGCTCGGGCAGGAGGGTCGCCGCGACCAGGCGTCCGGACCGGTCCGTGTGCCAGGCGGTCACCACCCGCTCCAGCGCGAAGATCGCGCCGACGCCGAGCCAGAACGGGAACCACACCCAGGTGTCCGACGCCCCGACCAGGATCGCCATGCACGCCAGGTACGACGTCAGGGCGATCGTCCCGTACCCGATGCCCAGCTGCTGCGACCAGTACCGGAACGTCGCCCGGCTCAGGCCGTAGGCGGCGATGTTCTCGACCGCCCCGCGCTGCCAGCGCAGCCGCTGTCGCCACAGGTCGCCCCACGACGGCATCAGCTCGGTCACCACGGTGCACTCCCCGGGCGAGACCATGAGCGCGCCGAGGCTCTTCAGGGCGATGGTGATCTCGTTGTCCTCGGTGAGCGCGGTCGTGTCGTAGACGTCGCCCGGGTGCCCGGGCAGCGCGTGGCCGCGGCTCTGCGCCACGGTGCGCAGCGCGAGCGGCCGGAACAGGGTCGAGGTGCCGGTCAGCACGTCGACCAGCCCCCGGCGCCGGGCCACGGTGCGCGCGTAGCGGACGTACTCGTTGCGCTGGAAGATCCCGAGCAGCCCGTGGCCGGCCTCGCCGGTGAAGATGCCGCCGAGGGCCATGAGTGCGCGATCGTCGGTGAACCGGCGCTCGGCGACCTCGAGGAAGCGCTCGCTCAGGACGGTGTCGGCGTCCATCACGAGGATGACGTCGTTGTGCCCCGCGTCCGGCAGCAAACTGCGCAGGACCTGGTTGAGCGCCCCGGCCTTCTTGGCGGAGTTGTCCACCGTGGCGCGGACCTCCGCCCCGGCCGCCCGGGCGATCACCTCGGTGCCATCGGTGCAGTTGTCGGCCACGACGATGACCCGGTCCGGCCGCCGGCGCTGCCGGTCGAGGCTGGCCAGGGTCATCCCGATCCGCTCGGCCTCGTTGTGCGCCGGGACGAGCACGGTGATCGTGACCGGGCCGTCGAACCTGCCCCGGGTGGCGACCATCACCTTGTGCGGCGACAGCGGATAGGCCCGTGGGTCCAGCGAGGTCCGCGAGGTGCGCAGGAAGCGCAGGGTGAGCCCGGCGGTCAGCAGGATCGCGGCGAGGCCGAGCCCCAGGGCGGCCGCGACGACCTCGACCGGTGGGCGCGTCGCCGCCCAGATCAGCGAGAGCCCGCCCCAGGTCAGCTCCTCCACCGCGCCGGTGACCGTCCGCGTGCCGGCGGCCCGCACCGCCACGACGAGGGCCAGGGCGGCAGCGAGCACGAGCAGGGCCAGCAGCACGCCCACCCCCCGATGCAGCCATCGCGGCGTGACGAGCTGACGCACGCCGGGCCCGCCGTGCACCGGGGCAGCCGTCTGCGCCACGGGTGCCGGTGCCGTCAGGGCGCCCGCGGGGTGGGACGGGGCGGGCTCGACCGGCGGCGGCGCCTCGGTCGCCGTCGTGACGTGCTCCACCCGAGGTGCTTCGGCCGTTCGGTGCGGCGGACTTGAGCGCGCCGAGGACGCGCGCGCCGACTCCCGGTGGTGGCCGTATGGGTCCGGGCCGCGGGGGAACGTGCACGCCCACGGCGCGATCCAGCGCCGTTCCCGGCGGAGGAGGCACCATGGCAGGCACCGTCACCGATCCCGTGTGCGGCATGACCATCGACCCGGCGGAGTCCGAGGGCAGCGTCGAGCACGAGGGCCAGACCTACTACTTCTGCTCGGCCGGCTGCATGGGTGCGTTCTCGAACGACCCCGGGAGGTACGCGGCGACGGCGCCCCGTCCGTAGCGCGCCCGCGGGACGGGGCGCGGCGCCGTAGCCTGCGGACCATGGACCCGGTCGCGGCGCTCAAGCGGATCGCGTTCCTGCTCGAGCGCCAGCAGGCCGAGACCTACCGTGTGCGCGCGTTCCGGAAGGCGGCCTGGCGGCTCGAGGGCCTGTCGGTCGACGAGCTGCACCGACGCATCGACGCCGGCACGCTCACCGAGCTGCCCGACGTGGGGCCGAAGACGGCGGCGGTCGCGGTGGCAGCGGCGGCAGGCCGGGTCCCCGATGCGCTCGCCCGGCTCGAGCAGGACGCGTCGACGCCGCTGGTGCCGGGCGGCGAGCGGCTGCGGCCCCACATCCGCGGCGACCTGCACACCCACTCGGACTGGTCCGACGGCGGCAGCCCGATCCGCGAGATGGCCCAGGCCGCGATCGAGGTCGGGCATGCCTACATCGCCCTGACCGACCACTCCCCGCGGCTCACCGTCGCCAACGGGCTGAGCATCGAGCGGCTGCGCGAGCAGCTGGCCGTGGTCCGCGCGCTGAACGCCGAGCTGGCGCCGTTCCGCATCCTCACCGGGATCGAGGTCGACATCCTCGAGGACGGCTCGCTGGACCAGGACCCCGACCTGCTCGACGAGCTCGACATCGTGGTGGCCAGCGTCCACTCGCTGCTGCGCATGGAGGCACCCGCGATGACCCGCCGCATGGTCACGGCGATCGCCAACCCGCGCGTCGACGTCCTCGGCCACTGCACCGGCCGGCTCATCACCGGAGGCAGGGGGACGCGGCCCGAGTCGCAGTTCGACGCCGACGTGGTCTTCGAGGCGTGCCGGCGGTTCGACGTCGCGGTCGAGCTGAACTCCCGACCCGAGCGCCGCGACCCGCCCACCCGGCTGCTGCGCCGGGCCGCCGAGGCTGGCTGCCTGTTCGCGATCGACACCGACGCGCACGCCCCCGGCCAGCTCGACTTCCTCGACCACGGCTGTGCCCGGGCCCAGCAGCTGCCCATCCCCACCGACCGCATCGTCACCACGCTGCCGATCGACGAGCTGCTCGCGTGGGCGGCCGACTGACCCGTCGTCTCCTGCCCCTGCTCGGGCTAGGGTGCGCCGGTGCATGCCGCCGACCGCCATGACTGGATCCGGGTGCAGGGCGCACGGGTCAACAACCTCAAGGACGTCAGCGTGAAGCTGCCCAAGCGGCGGCTCACCGTGTTCACCGGGGTCTCGGGCTCGGGCAAGAGCTCCCTGGTGTTCGACACCATCGCCGCGGAGTCGCAGCGCCTCATCAACGAGACGTACAGCGCGTTCGTGCAGGGGTTCATGCCCACCCTCGCCCGGCCGGACGTCGACCACCTGAGCGGCCTGACCACCGCGATCATCGTCGGCCAGGAGCGGATGGGCGCGAACGCGCGGTCCACGGTCGGCACGGTCACCGACGCCAACGCCATGCTGCGCCTGCTGTTCAGCCGGCTCGGCCAGCCGCACATCGGCTCGCCCCAGGCGTACTCGTTCAACGTCCCCTCGGTGACCGGCTCGGGCATGGTCAAGGTGGAGAAGGCCGAGGGACGCACCGAGAAGACGGCGAAGACGTACACGGTGGTCGGCGGCATGTGCCCGCGCTGCGAGGGCATGGGCACGGTCAGCGACATCGACCTGACCCAGCTGTACGACGACACGCGCTCCCTGGCCGAGGGCGCCCTGACCATCCCCGGCTACACCACCGACGGCTGGTACGTCCGCATCTTCACGAGCTCGGGCTTCCTCGACCCGGACAAGCCCATCCGCGACTACAGCAAGCGGGAGCTCGAGGACTTCCTGCACAAGGCGCCCACCAAGGTCAAGATCGACAACATGACCATGACCTACGAGGGCCTGGTCCCCAAGATCCAGAAGTCCTTCCTGTCCAAGGACCCCGACGCGATGCAGCCGCACATCCGGGCGTTCGTGGACCGGGCGGTGACCTTCCAGCCCTGCCCGCAGTGCCACGGGACGCGTCTGGCCGAAGCCGCCCGATCCTCCAAGATCGCGGGGGTCAGCATCGCCGACGCATGTGCCATGCAGATCAGCGACCTCGCCGCATGGGTGCGCGGGCTCGACGAGCCGTCGGTGGCGCCCGTGCTGGCAGGCCTGCAGCACCTGCTCGACTCGTTCGTGGAGATCGGGCTGGGCTACCTCTCGCTGGACCGGCCGTCGGGGACGCTCTCCGGCGGGGAGTCCCAGCGGACCAAGATGATCCGCCACCTCGGGTCGTCGCTGACCGACGTCACCTACGTCTTCGACGAGCCGACGATAGGGCTGCACCCGCACGACATCGCGCGGATGAACGGCCTGCTGCGCTCGCTGCGCGACAAGGGCAACACGGTGCTCGTCGTCGAGCACAAGCCGGAGGCGATCGCGATCGCCGACCACGTGGTGGACCTGGGGCCGGGTGCCGGCTCGGCCGGCGGGGAGGTCGTCTTCGAGGGCAGCCTCGAGGCGCTGCGCGGCAGCGGCACGCTCACCGGCCGGCACCTCGACGACCGCGCGCAGCTCAAGCCGAGCGTGCGCACCCCGTCCGGCACCTTGGCGATCCGCGGGGCGAGCGCGAACAACCTGCGCGACGTCGACGTCGACATCCCACTCGGGGTGCTGGTCGTGATCACCGGGGTGGCCGGGTCCGGCAAGAGCTCGCTCGTGCACGGCTCGATCCCGGCCGACGCCGGCGTGGTGTCGGTGGACCAGGGGGCGATCAAGGGTTCCCGGCGCAGCAACCCGGCCACCTACACCGGCCTGCTCGACCCCATCCGCAAGGCCTTCGCGAAGGCCACGGGCGCCAAGCCCGCCCTGTTCAGCGCCAACTCCGAGGGCGCCTGCCCGGCCTGCAACGGGGCCGGCGTCATCTTCACCGAGCTGGGGTTCATGGATGTCGTCACCACCCCGTGCGAGGAGTGCGAGGGCCGCCGGTTCCAGCCGGCGGTGCTGGACCTGACCCTGGCCGGGCGCAGCATCGCCGACGTGCTGGAGATGCCGGTCGCCGAGGCCCGCGCGTTCTTCGGCGCCGGTCCGGCGCGGACGCCCGCGGCGCACGTGATCCTCGACCGGCTGGCCGACGTCGGGCTCGGGTACCTCAGCCTCGGGCAGCCGCTGACCACGCTGTCCGGCGGCGAGCGCCAGCGGCTGAAGCTCGCCACCCACCTCGGCGACCCGGGCGGGGTGCTCATCCTCGACGAGCCGACCACCGGCCTGCACCTGGCCGATGTCGCGCAGCTGCTGGCCCTGCTGGACAGGATCGTCGACGCCGGCAAGTCCGTGCTCGTGATCGAGCACCACCAGGCGGTCATGGCCCACGCGGACTGGCTCATCGACCTCGGCCCCGGCGCCGGGCACGACGGGGGTCGCGTGGTCTTCGAGGGCACGCCCGCCGACCTGGTCGCCAGGCGCGCGACGTTGACCGGTGAGCACCTCGCGGCGTACGTGGACGCGTGACCCCGCCCGCACGGCGCCGCCAGTGGGCGCCGACGCGGAGACGACGTCAGATGAGGCCGAGCGCGGCGAACCCCGTGCGGATCCCGTCCTCGTCGGGGCTGCCGGTGCGCATGTCGGCACGGGCCGCCACGGCCTGGGGCGCCTGGCCCATCGCCACCCCGACCCCGGCGAACTCGAGCATCTCCAGGTCGTTGAACCCGTCGCCGAACGCCACGGTCCGCTCCCGGGGGATGCCCAGGTGCTCGATCAGCCGCTGGATGCCGGTGGCCTTGTGCACGCCCCGCAGCGAGAGCTCCCCGCTGTTCGGGCCGAACAGCGGCACGGTCGCGGGGATCACGTCGAACACCTCGCCGAACTCCGCGCGGATCACCTCCAGCGTGAGCTCCGAGCCGAGGAAGGACACCTTGTTCACGTGCAGCCCGTCGGGCTCCTCGCGCACCTGGATGCGGTCCACGAACGACATGAACCCGCGCTCGACCTCGGCGAGCAGGTCCTCGTCGGCGATGCTCGTCACGAGCAGCCGCTGGATGCGCTCGCGCACGCCCGGGCTGCCGAACACCCCGTCGTTGGACTCCAGCAGGTACTCCACGCCGCGGTCACCGAAGTAGGTGGTGACCCGACGGACCTCGTCGACCGGCACGTGGTGGTGCACGAGCACCTGGCCCCCGGTCTCGACGTACCCCCCGGCCGCCGCGACCAGGCCGTCGAACCCGATGTCGAGGATCGAGCGCCACAGGGCGCTCAGCGACCGTCCCGTGCACAGGAAGACCAGGTGCCCGTTGCCGCGTGCCTGCTGCACCGCGGCGCGCGCGCTGTCCGGGACGACGCCGCGGTGGTTCACCAGCGTGCCGTCCACGTCCAGGAACACCGCCCTGGGCTCCATGCCGCTCCCTCCTGCCTGCGTCGTCGAATCGCGCAACTGAGATGGCCGATTCGACTACGCAGGATCCCGACGTCCTTGCGCTGCAGCGTCCCCGAGCCGTCATCGTCGCGGTCGACCGGGCCCGGTGTCACCCCGGGCTGCCAGGGTAGTTGAGGGCGTGATGACCAGACCCGACGCACCGGCGCCCGCCGAGGGACTCGCGGCGATGGTGGCCCAGGACGAGTACCCCTGCCTCGGCGCCAAGGCGGTGTTCCGCACCGACCGCGCCACCACCCGCACCTACGCCAGCCTCGGCTCGGCGAGCGCCGCCGAGGCCCTGCTGGCCGACCTGCGGGCGTTCGCGGAGGGGGTGGACCTCGACGACGGCTTCGCGTCGTTCCTGGCCGTCTTCGCAGGCCCCGACATCGCCGACGAGGCGCACTTCGAGGCCCTGCTCTGGGCGCAGCTGCGCGCGATCCACGCGCTCGACGACACGCCGTGGGCGCCCGACGTGGCCGCCGACCCGGCGGATCCGCACTTCGCGTTCAGCGCCGGTGGGACGGCCTTCTTCGTGGTCGGCCTGCACCCGCGGGCCTCGCGACTGGCCCGCCGGGCGCCGTCGCCCACGCTCGTGTTCAACCTGCACGAGCAGTTCGAGCGGCTGCGGGCCGAGGGCCGCTACCCGCGGATGCGCGACCGCATCCGAGCCCGTGACGAGGCGCTGCAGGGCAGCGTCAACCCGATGGTCGGCGACCACGGCCTGGCCTCGGAGGCCAGGCAGTACGCGGGCCGTCCGGTCGGACCGCACTGGAAGGCACCGTTCCGGCCGAGGCCCGAGACCGCCGACGAGGG
The DNA here is from genome assembly GCA_025456065.1 of Candidatus Nanopelagicales bacterium. Taxonomy (GTDB): domain Bacteria; phylum Actinomycetota; class Actinomycetes; order S36-B12; family CAIYMF01; genus Prado023. Next base: position 14,562 of record JALOLH010000057.1, read on the forward strand.
CGAAGGCGGGGGCGGCGCGGAGCACCCGGCCCGATCCGGGACCCGGCCCGGGGCCGCCTCGTGAACCGCCTCGCCCCGCAGACCGGGACCGGCTTCCGGTTGCGCGCCGGCGACGTGCTCACGGTGGTGGACCCGACCGGCGGCCAGGTGGCCGACCTGTTCGCCCTCGCCGCGGACGACCCGGAGGAGTGGCTGTCGTCGGGGCGCAGCATCGACTACGGCACCAGCCTGCTGCTCGGCGTCGGGGACGTCCTGTACAGCAACCGCAGCCGGCCGATGCTGACGATCCTGGAGGACACGTGCGGCCGGCACGACTTCCTGCTCACCCCGTGCAGCCAGGAGACCTTCGACCTGCTCTACCCCGAGCTGGGTGGTGCGCCCCACCCCAGCTGCTTCGACAACCTGTCCAGCGGCCTCGCGCCCTTCGGCGTCCCCCCGGACCGCATCGGCACCACGTTCAACATCTTCATGAACGTCTGGAGCGAGCCGGACGGCACCCTGCACATCGACCCGCCCACCTCGGTGGCGGGCGACCGGATCGTGCTGCGCGCCGAGCAGGACCTCATCGTCGGGCTCACGGCCTGCTCGGCGGAGAAGTCCAACGGTGGCGTCTGCAAGCCCATCGACTGGCGGGTGGCCGACGCTGCCGGGGCGCCGCGGACCGGGGCCGCACTCGCGGTCGGGTCCCTCGACGTGGGTCCGCTCAGCCCAGCGCCGGCACGGCCCTGACGACGAGCGCGGCACCGAGCACCAGGAGCACGACCACCCCGACGGTCGTGCCGTGCCGGTCGAGCCAGGCGCGCGCGCTCGACAGCGCGGGATCGGCTCGTGTGCCGAGCAGCAGGCGCAGGGCGACCGGCGTCCCGACGCCCGACGACCCCACGAGCACGAACAGCGCGATCGCCCCGGCGGCCTGGCCCGTGCCCTGGGCCAGCAGGGCGACCTCGGTGCCGGCGGCCAGCGCCATGAGCAGGTTCTTCGGGTTCGCCGCCAGCGCGGCACCGAGCGAGGCTGCCCGGCGGGGGCCGGCGGCGTCGAGCGAGGCCATCCAGCCCGGCGGCTGCGCCGGGGCCCCCGCACGCGGTCGGCGCAGCCACTTCACGACGCCGCCGACCAGCAGGAGGACGCCGAGGGCCAGCTCGATCCATCCGATGGTCTCGTCCGCGTCACCGCCGGGGTCGCGGACGCCCGCCACGAGCAGCGCGACCACCGCCAGGGCCGTGAGCACGGCGAGCCACGCCGCCACGAACGCCGGCCCGGTCCTCGCCGCTCCGGGGCCCATGAGCAGCAGCACCACGGGGACGATCGGCAGCGGGCTCAGGCCGACGACGAGCGCGAGGGGCAGCACGGCCGCCAGCACGTCCATCGCCACCTCCACGTCGCGGGGGGCACGGTAGCCCAGCCGGGCCCCGGGTCAGGCGACGACCGCACCCGCCCGTGCACGGGGGAGCCGGGGGACAGCTGGGGCACGGGGGACACTGGGCACCGCGGGGCACGGCGCCCCGCCCGGGGCCGCCCACCTCGTCTGAGCAGCCGCTCTCGGGGTAGGGGACAATCCTTACGTGCGTCGGACGACGGCGGGACGACGCCCCTCGTGAGGAGACTGCTGTGCCCACCCCTGCTCACCCCTGGCCCGGCAACGCGTATCCGCTCGGTGCCACGTTCGACGGCAGCGGCACCAACTTCGCCCTGTTCAGCGAGGTGGCGGACCGGGTGGAGCTGTGCCTGTTCGACGAGGATCGCACCGAGACTCGCGTCGAAGTCACCGAGGTCGACGCCCATGTCTGGCACTGCTACCTGCCCCATGTGCAGCCCGGGCAGCGCTACGGCTACCGGGTGCACGGCCCGCACGCCCCGGAGCACGGGCAGCGGTGCAACCCGAACAAGCTGCTGCTGGATCCGTACGCCAAGGCAACCGAGGGCCGCATCGACTGGCATCCCTCGCTCTTCGGCTACGACCTGGGCTACCCGGACTCCCGCAACGACGAGGACTCCGCGCCGCACATGATGCTGGGCGTGGTGACCAGCCCGTTCTTCGACTGGAACGGCGATCGCCGGCTGAACATCCCGTACAACGAGTCGGTCATCTACGAGACCCACGTCAAGGGCATGACGAAGCTGCACCCCGACGTGCCCGAGGAGCTGCGCGGCACGTATGCCGGGATGGCCCATCCTGCGGTCGTCGAGCACCTGACGAGACTCGGCGTGACCGCGGTGGAGCTCATGCCCGTGCACCAGTTCGTGCACGACGCCGTGCTGCTCGAACGTGGGCTGCG
>JALOLH010000058.1 GCA_025456065.1 Candidatus Nanopelagicales bacterium
GGGGTGAGCAGCACGGACTCGAACGCCTCGACGAGGGCCTGCCGCTCCTCGACCACCCCGGTGAAGAGGAGGCTGGTGCCCGGAGGGCGCGCCCCCCAGGGACCCTGCGAACCGATCGACAGCTGCGCCCCCGCCCCATCCCAGATGCACGCCTGCCCGGGTCGGCTTGCCAGCCAGAAGTGACCGCGGCTGCGCACGCGATCCCCCGCCAGCGCGCGCAGCCGTTCGAGGAAGCGCTCGGGATGGATGGGCCGGGCAGAGGTGAGGTGCATGCTCCAGACGCCGTCGCGTGCCGGCGCCCCGTTGAGGGCCACGTGCATGGGGTCCACCCGGCGACTCGCGTGCGTGCACTGGTGGCTGTGGGTGAACAGGGCCCCGAGGTGCCCGGCGAGGTAGTCGTCGAGCAGGTGAGCATCGGCGCTGCGCAGGTGGTCCAGCAGGGCGGCGGCCTGTGGCGGCGCATCGCCGGCCGGCCCCGCCGTGAGGACGAAGTCCGCGTGCCCGACCTGGTGGGCGAGCACCTCGCCCACCGAGCGAACGTCGCCCTCGGCCAGCGCCACACCGCGGTCCGCGAGCAGGTCGTCGCCCATCAGATCCTCGGGCAGCCGTGCCACGTCGCAGGCCGTGGCCACGGATGCGAGCCGGCCACCCGCGAGGGGGCCACCCGGGCGTGCGGCCTGGTCCAGCATGTGGGCGATCGGCAGGCTCTCGACGCCGACCGGTGCGGCCAGCAGCACGGTGCGGTGCCTGCCCTCGGCGATGATCCGCCCGAGCGTGGGCAGGGTGTCCTCCCGGACGGCGCACGTGGCGCACGGGTGCTCGACCTGCACCCACTCGTCGAGCCGGACGCCCGTGGCATCGGCGATGTGGCGGTGGATGCCCCGGTCGGCGTCGAGATCCTGGGTCAGCACGATCGTGCCCGGCACGTCGGTCACCGCCGCGAAGGATGCCGAGCCTCGCAGCACCGGGTCCACGGAGGTCAGCAGCACGATGGCGACCGGCGCCTGGCGGCGGGACGCGACGATCGTGACGTCGGGGGTCGAGGGCAGATGCACGGGTTCCTCCGCAGGACGGTCGGCCAGACTCTATGAGAATGGTTCCCATTACATACGTTGCTGGGCTCCAGCGCAATCACGGCCGGGCATGGAAGTGGCAACGGCATGGCAGGAGGCAGGACCCGATTGGCGGACCGCACCTGCCGTCGCCTCGCCACCGGACGCCGGACCGCCAGCAGGGCGCCGGGATGGGCCACTCAGTGCCGGTGGGTGTCGTGGGCCGGGTCGTCGAGGAAGCCCTCCCACTCGTGGGTGCTGCCGAGGCCGTACGCCACCTCGAGATGCTCGCGGCGGCACACCTGCTCCGGCGGCCCGGCGGCCACGACCCGGCCGCTGACGAGGATGACCCAGTCGGCAGCGCGCGCCTCGTCCAGGTCGTGAGTCGTCATGATGACGCTGCAGCCGTCGGTCCGCTGCTCGTGGATCAGCTCGTCGATCGTGGCGGCAGAGGTGATGTCCAGGCCGGTGAGCGGTTCGTCGAGCAGCAGCAGGTCGTGCTGCTGGACCATCCCCTGCGCGATGAGCACCCGCTGGCGCTGCCCCCCGGAGAGCTCGCGCATGTGCCGACCGGAGAGATGGGTGATCCCCATCCGGGCCAGGGCGTCGGCCACCGCCCGGTGGTCCTCGTCGCGCATGCGGCCGAACATGCCCCGACGGGCGAACCGGCCCAGCCCGACGACCTCGCGGACGGTGATCGGCGTGATCGGGGGGACCGGGGTGGACTGCATGACGAAGGAGATCCGTTCCCGCGCCTCCCGTGGGTCGGCGCCGAGGACGCGCAGGCTGCCCCCGGCCACCGGCACGAGCCCGGCCAGTGCCATCAGCACGGTGGACTTGCCCGACCCGTTGGGGCCGATCACGGCCACCACCCCGACCGACGGGATCCGGAACGTCGAGGCGGCCAGGGCGACGTACGACCCGTAGGCCAGGACCAGGCCCTCGGCCTCGACGAGCGGGGCCGCGGTCGGGTCCCCGGTCCCGGGCGACGGGGGTACCGTCGAGCCTGTCGCGTTCACGCCGCTGCCCCCGCCAGGACCGGCGCGCCGTTCAGGCGAGCCTGCCGCCGAGCGGCCACGACGCGCGCGATCGGCAGGGTGATGAAGAACCCCACGACCGGGACCATGGCCATGGTCGCGGAGGCCGCGGTGCCGAGGTGGTAGCTCAGGGTCAGCCCCAGCCAGACGGAGACCACCGAGAGCACGGCGGCGCCCACCATCATCCGGGGCACCGTGCGCGCCACGAGCGCGGCGGTCGCCGGAGGCCCGACCAGCAGGCCGAACACCAGCAGGGTGCCGACCGCCTGGAAGCTGCCGATCACGGCCGCGGCGATGAGCACGAGCAGCGCGGCGTGGGCGCGCCGGGGATGCATCCCGAGCAGTTCGGCCTTCTGCGCGTTGAACGACAGCGCGAGCAGGGGCCGGTACAGCGCCAGTGAGACCCCGACCACGACGAGCGCCAGGAGTGCCTGCTGGAGCAGGTCGCTGGCGGTGACCCCGAGCACGTCGCCGAACAGGATCGAGGTGAGGCTGCCCGTGTAGCTGTCGACCTTCGAGATGATCGCCACGCCCAGGGCGAGCATCCCGACGAACAGCAGCCCGATCGCGGCGTCCTCGCCCAGCCGGGTCTGCCGACCCACCAGCTCGATGAGCAGCAGCATCACGGCGGCGGCCAGCGCGGCACCGAGGATGGGGTTCACCTCCAGCACGACCGCGGCCGCGATGCCGGGGACGACCCCGTGGGTGAACGCGTCGCCGAAGAAGCTCATGCCGCGCAGCACCAGCCAGGTGCCCACCACCGCGCACATGAGCCCGGCGAGGATCCCGCCCAGCAGGGCCCGCTGCTGGAAGCCCAGGGCGAAGGGCTCGGTGAACCAGTCCAGCAGCGGCACCGGGGCAGCCTAGCCAGCCAGCGCCGCGGAGATGCGCTCAGCGTTCGTGCGCATCATCCCCTGGTAGGTGTCCGCCCCCGAGCCGGGCTCCCCGAGGCTGCCCTCGTAGAGCTCCACGACCTCGATGTCGCCGACCTCGGCGGCCAGCGCGTCGACGAGGGCCTGGGGGTTGGCGGTGTTGGCGAAGATCGCGGGCACCCCGGACTGGCGCACGGTCTCGGTCAGCGCGGCCAACTCGGCGGAGCTCGGCCGGGCCAGCGTGGATCCACCCGGGACCACCACGCCGGCCACGTCGAAGTCGTACGCCGCCGCGAAGTACCCGAAGGCGTCGTGGTCGGTCACCAGGATGCGCCGCTCGGCGGGGATCGCCGCCAGGGTCGAGGTGATCTCCCCGTCGAGGGCGGTCAGCTCCTCCGCCAGCTGGCCACCGCACTGCGCGAAGCGGGCGTCCCCGGACTGCTCGGCGAGGGCATCGCCGATCAGGGTGGCGGCGGTGGCCACCCGGGCGACGTCGAGCCAGACATGCGGATCATCGCCGGAGTGGCCATGCTCGCCCTCGTCCTGGTGCTGCTCGCCCTCGTCCTGGTGCTCCTCGCCCTCGTCCTGGTGCTCCTCGCCCTCGTCCTGGTGCGCCTCGCCCTCGTCCTGGTGCGCCTCGCCGAACGGGAGGGGGTCCAGCTCGGGCGCCACCTCGAGCAGCCTCGTCCCGTCCCGCTCGGCCGCGGCCAGGGCGTCCTCGAGCCCCGCCTCCAGGCCCAGGCCGTTGGCGATCACCAGGTCGGCGGCCGCCATGGCCGCGACGTCCTTGGACGACGCGCTGAAGTCGTGGGGGTCGGCCCCGACCGGCATGAGCGTCCGGACCCCGCCAGCGCCGGCGCAGGTGGCGATCTGATCGGCGACGTCGCCCCAGACGGTGGTGGTCGCGATCACCGAGACACCGGAGGGGTCGGCCGCGGCGTCGGCTGCGGGGTCGGTCGCCGCGCACCCCGCCAGCAGCAGCGCCGCGGCGGCGAGGCCGAGTGCGGCGCCCGGGGTCGGTCGGTTCATGGTCCCTCCAATGGTCGAATGAGAATCATTCTAATCACAGGTTCGGGCCGCCGCCCCTGCGGCGCGGGTACGCTCGCACCATGACCACGCCGGCCCGCCCAGCGCCGCGGCCCACGCGGCAGCGCATGGCGGTCGCCGAGTTGCTCGCCGAGCAGGCCGACTTCCGCAGCGCCCAGCAGATCCATGCCGAGCTGCGCAGCCGGGGCGAGGCGGTGGGCCTCGCCACCGTCTACCGCAACCTGGCGCTGATGGCCGAGACGGGCGAGATCGACACGCTGGTGCGGGCCGACGGCGAGACGGTCTACCGGCGCTGCGGCGCGACGTCCCACCACCACCACCTGGTGTGCCGCCGGTGCGGTCGCACGTTGGAGGTCTCCGGCCCGGGCGTCGAGCGCTGGGCGCAGGCCGTGGCCAAGGAGCACGGGTTCACCGACGTGAGCCACCAGCTCGAGCTGTTCGGCGTGTGCCCCGAGTGCCGCGCCGAGGGGTGATGCGGATCCATCCACGTCGTCGAACCGGCCGGTTGCGTGGCGCGCATCGACGACGCGCACCATGCCGGGCGGCGAACGGGGTCAGACCGGCTCCCACGTGTGGACCGGCTCGTTCGTGTGCATCCGGGCGACGTACTCCTGCGTCATGCGGCGCAGCGCTCCCCACCGGTCCATCCCCCGGGACTCCAGCGCGTGCACGCTGTCGACCTGCCAGCGCGCGCCGTTGCGCCCGGAGATGCACCTTCCCTCGATGATGCCGAGCAGGCGTTCCCGGATGTCGTGGTCGACCCCCCATTCGCGCAGGCCCTGGTGGGCCAGGGGCAGCAGCCGGCGCAGCACGAGCTCGGTGACGGGAACCTCCCCCATGCCGGGCCAGTACGTGGTCGCGTCGAGGCCGCGCTGCGCCGCAGCCTGGAAGTTGTCGTCGGCGGCGCCGAAGGACATGCGCGACCACACCGGCCGCTCCTCGACCGCGAGCGCACGCAGCGCCCCGAAGTAGAAGGCGCCGTTCGCGAGGATGTCGGCCACCGTCGGCCCCGAGGGCAGGACGCGGTTCTCCACGCGCAGGTGCGGCACCCCGCCGACGACGTCGTACACCGGCCGGTTCCAGCGCCAGACGGTGCCGTTGTGCAGGCGCAGCTCGTGCAGCGAGGGGATCCGCCCCGAGTCCAGCACGGCGACCGGATCCTCGTCGTCGACGACGGGCAGCAGGGCCGGGAAGTACCGCAGGTTCTCCTCGAACAGGTCGAACACGCTGGTGATCCAGCGCTCGCCGAACCACACCCGGGGCCGCACCCCCTGGGCCTTCATCTCCGCGGGCCGCGTGTCGGTGGCCTGGGTGAACAGGGCGATGCGCGTCTCCCGCCACAGCTCCCGACCCAGGAAGTAGGGCGCGTTCGCCCCGAGCGCCACCTGCGCGCCGGCCAGGCACTGCGCCGCGTTCCAGGAGTCGGCGAACTCGTCGGGACTGACCTGCAGGTGGAACTGGACGCTGGTGCACGCCGCCTCGGGGGCGATCGAGTCGGCGAAGGTCTCCAGGGCCTCGTGCGTTCCCCGGATGTCGATGTGCAGGTCCTCGCCCCGCGCCAGCAGCATCTGCTGGTCGAGCAGGGCGTAGCGGGAGTTGCTGCTGATCGCCTCGGGGGTCATGTGGTCGGGCGTGAGGGTCGGCAGGATCCCGATCATCATGATCCCGGCACCCTCCGCGTGGGCCCGGGCGTCGGCGGCGTTGAGCTGGTCGCGCACCTGCCGCTCGTACCGGGCCGCGCCGTCGCCGACCAGGCTCTGCGGCGGGATGTTGATCTCGAGGTTGAAGCGCCCGAGCTCCTGGACGAACGCCGGGTCGTCGATCCGCGCGAGCACCTCGGCGTTGCGCAGCGCCGGTCGGCCGTCGGGGTCGACGAGGTTGAGCTCGACCTCCATCCCGGTCAGCGGCCGCTCGAAGTCGAACCGCTCCTCGCGCAGCATCCGCGCGAGCACGTCGAGGCAGCGGTGCACCTTGTCGCGGTAGCGCTGCCGGTCCTCCCGGGTGAACCCGTGGGAGGCCACCTCCTCGCCCATGGCCCCAGCGTGCCGCAATCCGCCGCGCGGGGCGCGCGGGCGAGCCCGCACGGGCGCCGGTGGCCTGATCTGCGGTCAGACCGGGGTGCTGGCCGCCCCGCTGCGGGCGAGCGCGTGGGTGGCGGCGAGCATCCCGCGCAGGAACACCGAGTGCAGCGGCTCGACGGCCCGTGCGGCGGCCGCCGGCTGGTGCTCGACGAGGATCGCCAGGGCGCGGGACAGCGCATGCGGACCGGCGCCGTCGAGGGTGTCCACGAGCAGCTCGCCGAGCTTGCCCCGCTCGATCGCCATGGTCACCATGCGGTCGAAGGTGTTCTCCGGGGTGAAGACCCGCGCCTCGCGGGGCACCATCGAGTGGGCGCCCCATCGGCAGCGCTCGTCGCAGACCCCGCAGCCCAGGCACTTCTCCGGGTCCACGATGGCCCAGTACTTGCGCAGGCCCTGGCCCTCGTTGTCGACGATGGTGATGGCGTCAGCCGGGCAGGCGCGGTAGCACTTCTTGCAGCCGCGGCACTTGTCGAGGTCGACGTGCGCCACCCAGTTCGAGGAGACGACGGCACCGGTGATCCCGTGCCGCCGGATCGACTGCATCATCCCGCAGCAGCACCCGCAGCAGTTGCAGATGTAGCCGACGCCGTGCTTGACGTTGTCCGCGGTCTGGGCCAGCCCCGCGGCCTTGGCCTGCGCCAGGATCTCCAGCCCCTCGGCGTTGCTGATGGGCTCGGCGAGGCCGGAGCGGACCAGGGCGTCGGCGCTGGCCCCCAGGGTGAGGCAGGTGCGCGTCGGCGCCCCGCACGCCCGGCCCTGCAGGGCGGCGTGGGTGCGGCACGGGCACTCCGACACCGCCACGCTCGGGGCCTCGCCGACGATGTGGGTGGCCAGCTCCCAGTCGAGCACCTCGACCTGGGGGTCGTCGGGCAGCGCCTCCTCGCGCACGAGCGAGCGACCGATCTGCGTGCTGCCGGCGAAGACCGCGTGCGCGAACTCGCCGGTGCCGTCGAACAGGTACTCCTCGAACAGCGCCGAGAGCTCCTCGATGGGTGCGTCGTCGCGCACCCGCATGAACGTGAACTCGAAGAACCCGATCACGACCGGGGCCAGGGCGACGTAGCGGCGGCCGCCCTGCTCGAGGTCGACCACCAGCCCCTTGCGGGCCATCTCGGTGACCATGGGGTCCAGCTCGTCGGCGGGGATGCCGCTGCGGTCGGCGAGGACGTCGACCGGGCAGATGGTCGGCATGCGCGCGGCCAGCTCGGCCTCCGACGGCGAGAAGAGCAGCCGCAGGATCTGCTGGAAGGCCGGGGAGTCCGGGGCGCCGGTCGGCATGCGGTCCAGGCGCTGCTGCAGGCGTTGGTAGACGAGATCGGGGTCGGCGAGCGTGTGGCCCATGGCGGCCTCCTCGTGGCGGGCAGTGCACCCCATGCAACGCCCTGCTCGGTGCGTGTCGGGAGGGCCGAAGGTCACGCGACCGCATCACAGGTGCGTTCGGCGGCTCCTGCGTGCCGCGCCTGGATGCCCGGCACGTCAGCCGTCCGCCGCGGAGCCGGTCCACGGCGCGGGCGTGGGGCACGCGCAGCCCGCTGCCGGGTGTGACCCGAACGGGTGAGGAGCGGCACTGGGGGTCGGCACTGGATCGGCCTGGCCGCGGTGGCAGGATCCACGCAGGCCGTGACCACCACGACCTGCGAACGGAGGAATCGTGTTCAACCTGAAGCGGACCATCGCAGCAGCTGCCGTGATCGCCACGGCCGCGTCGGTGGCCCTTCCCGCAGCCGCCATCACCGGTGGCCAACCCGATGGCGACGGCCATCCCAACGTCGGCCTCATCGCGTTCTACGCCGAGGACGGCAGCACGAACGCCCGGTTCCGGTGCAGCGCGACCCTGGTGTCCCCCACGGTGGTCCTCACCGCCGCGCACTGCACCGAGGGCACGGAGGGCAAGACCTTCGTCACGTTCAAGTCCTCGATCGCCCCGACCGGGCCCAGCTCGGGCCTGCCGCGCGCCGCGGACGACGCCGGCACCGGCACGTCGACGACCGGCTATCTCGGCAGCGAGCCCTGGGCCGGTGCCGACGGCGCCTACTACGCCTACGGCACCCCGTACGCGCATCCGCAGTACTCGGACTTCACCGACCTGCGCAACTGGAACGACGTGGGCGTGGTGGTGCTCGATGCCCCGGTGCCTGCTGACGTGGCAACGCCGGCGAAGGTCGCGCGGCCCAACTTCCTGGCGCAGTTCGCGCCGCCGAGGCTGAGCAAGACGGACTTCACCTTGGTCGGCTACGGGACCGAGGTCCGCAAGCCCGACGCCGGGCCGCAGAAGCCGACGCCGCAGTCCTTCCCACTGATCCGACGGGTCACCACGTCGAACGGCCAGAAGCTCACCGACCAGGTCGTGCAGATGAACGGCAATCCCGCCAACGTGCTCGCCGGTGGCGGCACCTGCTTCGGTGACTCGGGTGGGCCGTCGTTCCTGCCCGACGACGGCGTGCAGCGCGTCGTGACGGTGACCAGCTACGGCCTGACCGCGAACTGCCGCTACATCGGCGGCTACCAGCGCGTGGACATCCCGGTCGTCCAGACCTGGCTGGCCACGTTCGGCGTCACGCCGTAGCAGACCCTCCCCCTCGGCGGCGTCCCCTCGCAGGGCGCCGCCGAGCCATGTCGCGCCTGCCGGACCCGCCGCGGATCCGGCGGGCCCACCGGCCCCCGATGCCCGTGCGGGTGTCGCTGCACCGATCGCTGCCGGGCCAGCCTCGGCGGCATGCCTTCGTGCGTCCTTCGGCGTAGCGTGACCGCAGCGATGGGAGGCGCGCATGCTCAGTCAGATCGTCGACATCGGGCGGGTGGGGCAGTACATGCGCACCGGCGAGCGGGTCCGTGAGGCGCTGGCCGGGCCGCGCGAGGACCTACGGTTCCTCGACCAGCTGCGCCGCGGACTGCTGCCGCTGCCGATCGACGGGGCGGCCCCCACGACGGCACCGTTCCCTCCGTTCGTCGAGCGACGCAACGATGCCCTGGCCGGTCGCCGCGTCGCCGTGATCGCGACCGGTGGCAGCGGGGCGCTCGCCTCCGTCGTCGGGATCGTCCGGGCGCTCGAGGAGGCCGGCACCCGACCGGTGGGCTACGGCGTGTGCTCCGGGTCGGCGCTGTTCAGCGTCCCCCTGGCAGCTGGGCTGGGCACCGACGAGGTGGCTGCCTTCATGGGCGCGATGCGTCCCGGGGACTACCTCGACCCCGACTGGACGGCGCTGCTCACCGCGCCGCTCCAGCTGGCGCGCGGCTGGGACGGCCTGCTGCGCGGGGAGGCCCTCGAGGCGAGCCTGCGCCGCCTCATCGGCGACGTCACGCTGGGCGGGCTCGTGGTCCCGGTGTGGTTCCCCATGTGGAACATCGAGACCAACCGGCTGGAGTACATCAGCAGCGCGACCCATCCCGACCTGCCGGCCGCGCACGCAGTGCGGATGGCGGTCGCGCTGCCGCTCGCGGTGAAGCCGGTGCCGTTCGACGGCGGCTGGTGGCTCGACGGCGGGATCGTCGACATCCTGCCGAGCCGTCCGTTCCTCGAGGGCGACCTCTGCGACGTCGCGGTGGTCGTGAACGGCTTCTACGGGGAGGGGTTCGTGCCCGACCACGCGCACGGATGGCGGGACCGGGTGCTGAGCATCCTCCACGTCGCTGGCCAGACCCGGCTCATGCACCACATCGAGCTGACCCGTCGCGCCATCGCCGACCTCCGTCGGGCCGTGCCCGACGTCATCGAGCTCACGCCGGTGGACTACGCCAAGGTGCACGGCGCCGGCCTCTACGGCGAGTTCGTCGACAACCGCTCGTGGCCCGCGCACATGCGCGCCGGCCACGAGGCGGCGGCGGAGGCGTTCGCGAGGTGGGCACCCAGTGGCGCGGGCGGCGAGGAGGGTTGAACCGGCCGCCGCATGGGACCTGTGCCCCTTGCGGGTCGCGCAGCCGTGTGCAGGATGGAAGCAAGCACTCCCACCCAGTGGCAGGAGGTCGGCAATGAAGGCAGCCCCCGGCGACCGCATCACCGTGGCGAGCACCCACGTGGGTGAGCCCGTGCGGGACGGCGAGATCCTCGAGGCGCGCGGCAGCGACGGTGGGCCGCCGTTCCTGGTCAAGTGGTCCGACGACGGCCACGAGTCGCTGGTGTTCCCGGGACCGGACGCCCACATCCACCACGCGCAGGCTGCGCCCACGGAGGGCTGAGCCCCGCGAGTCAGCCGCTCGGCGCCGACACCGACACTGCGGCCACCACGCGCCCGCTCCACACCGAGCGGGCCCCGGAGTCGCCGACCCGGTAGATCCACACGAGGTTCGCCAGGGCGACCGCGACGGCGACCACGGCGACCGCGCCCCGGACGCCGCGCCGCCCGGACGAGCCGGCGGCCGCTTCGCGGCGGTCGACGAGCCAGAGCCCCGCCGTGGCCAGCAGCAGGGCCCCCGCGAACCACGGCATGGAGCCGCCGAGCTCGGCGTGGTCGAACCGGGGTGCGGCAGTGCGCTGCTGCAGCGCGATGCCCGAGAGCCGGGCCACGACGCTGGCGACCGCCGCAGCGGCACCGATCGCGACCACCAGCCAGCCGTTCGCGCGGGAGAACCGCGGCAGGAGCGCCATGAGCAGAAGACCCAGCGCGGTGAGCGGCACGAGGACCACCGCCGCGTGCACCACGAGGGGATGTATCGGCAGGCCCCGGATGAGGTCGAAGTCCATCAGGGGCCTCCTCGTCGATCCGGCCACCGCGACCGATCTGCTGATGGTCCCAGCAACTGCTTGATGGATCAACGGTTGCGGCGCTCGGCCTCGGTACCGCCGGCATCCCGTGCGGCGGTGCGCGCGGCGCGCAGCTCGGCCTTCACGTCGCGGGCGTACCGGTCCACGTAGCGCTGCCCGCCCAGGGCCAGCAGCGCGTCGCGCAGGTGGTCGGCGAGGGCCTGCGGCTCCATGGCCCGCACGTCGAGCGGCAGCGCCTCGGACACCTGGACCGAGACCCGGGTCCGCCGCCACCGACCCCGGGGCTCGTAGGCGGTGACGACGACGTGGACCGGGACGTCCGGGTTCGCCTGCAGCAGCGGGACGAGCACCCGCTTGTGCAGCCGGTGCAGCACGCCCGGGTCGGGCGAACGGGTCCCCTCGGGATAGATCCCGAGCTTGCCGCCGTGCTCGAGCGCGTGCCGCGACATCGCCATGGCCCATGCCGTGGACGCGGCGTCGCCGCGGCGCAGCGGGATCTGGCCCATGATCCGGAAGAAGGACGCGCCGCGCGCCTCGAAGACCTCGATCTTCGTGAAGGCACTGACCCGCCACCAGGCCGACATGACGACCATGACGGGGTCGAGCAGGTTCACGTGGTTGCCGACCAGGATCGCCGGGCCGCCCCCGACGCGGTCGGCCCCGTCGATGTGCACGGCGTACCGGACCCGGAGCACCCGCAGGGCGGTGATCATCGCCCAGTAGCCGCGCGACTTCCCGGGCCGGCCGATCCGCACGCCGGGGTAGAGCGCCCCGGCCTCGGCCAGCAGTGCCTCGTACGAGGGGCTGGATGCCTGGCCCATGGTCCCTCCCGTCGCCGCGCCATCCCTCCTGCACCCGCATCGTCCCACTGGCGCCACCCCACGTGCAGACGCTCGGCATGCGTCACTCGTGCGTGATCTCCACCACATCCGGTTTCCCCAGCAGCCGTGGCGGGCACACGGCCCCCACGATCCGCGCGATGACCGTCGCGCCGCCCGTACGGAACCCTCGGGCACCCGAGCAAGACCGGAAGGACGACGAACGATGCACCGCACGACGACGCCCAGCCACGGCACGGCCTGCCGCCCGCGCCGCGGACCCCGCCAGCGACTCGCCCTCACGGCGGGCATCAGCCTGGCGGCCACCTCCGCGCTGCTGGCACCTGCTGTCGTGGCCGCGAGCGCCACGCCGCTCGCCGCGCCGATGACCGCCAGCCCCGCCGAGCTGAGCGCCGCGGACCTGGCCGCCCTCGAGGCGCGCGCCGAGACCGCCACCTCCCGCTCCGCCCGGTCCGCCGCGCGGGGTGCCGTGCCAGCCGCCCTTGCCGCCGGTGCCGCCGGGGAGGCCCTCGAGGCCATCGAGACCGAGCCCGAGGTGATCGGCAAGCGCTACGCCCGCGAGGCCGTGAACGTCCGGACCAAGCCCGACATGGACAGCAAGGTCGTGACCGTCCTCGACCGGGGTGCGAAGGTGACGATCACCGACGCCGTCGAGGGCGAGTGGCGCGGCGTGGTGCACAAGGGCGAGCTGCGCTGGATGAAGGCCGACTTCCTGGTCAAGTCCAAGCCGAAGCCGAGGCCGAAGCCGAGGCCGACCAGCACCCGGCCCAGTGGCGTCTCCGGCGCCGCGTGCGCCAGCGGCTCCGGCGTCGAGTCCGGCCTGACCAGCAACGCCATCGCCGTGCACCGCGCGGTGTGCAACGCCTTCCCGTCGGTCACCGGCTACGGGGGCGTGCGCGGTGGCGGCGGCAACCACGGCGCGGGCCGTGCCCTGGACATCATGGTCAGCGGCAGCACCGGCGACGCCATCGCCGCCTACGTCCGCGCCAACGCGGCCCGCCTCGGTGTCACCGAGGTCATCTGGGCCCAGCGCATCTGGACCACCCAGCGCGCCAGCGAGGGCTGGCGGCCGATGTCGGACCGGGGCTCGGCGACCGCCAACCACTACGACCACGTGCACGTCAGCGTCCGCTGACGCGGGGCCCTGCGCCCTCGGGCCGATCCGCGATCGCGACCACGCCCGATGATCCGCCATCGCGACGGGTTGAGCGTCGCGATGGCGGATCGTCGTCGGCGGGGACACCCTCGAGCCCGGTCTGGGAGACTGCCGCCGGCAGCGGAGGAGGGGTGTCATGGCCGGGCCCGGCGCGACGTCCCGTGAGGACGCCGTCGCCCGGCGACGGCTCTCGCTGCTGGTCGCGGTGGCCGCCACGGCCGGGGACTTCTCCCCCAGGCTGGCCGACGCCGTGGCCGAGGCGAGCGACGCCGAGGTGCGCATCATGGCCGACCTCGTCGACGACGGGATGTCGATCCCCGCGCTGGTCTCGTTCCTGCAGGGCGCGCACGTGATCGTCGGCGACGAGGGCCTCTACCGCGCCTGGATCTTCCCCACGAGCCGGCCACGGCTGTCCAGCCACCACCGCACCATCGACAAGTCGACCAGCCCCGACTACGGCCTGGACGGCCCCCTCGTGCGCGAGGCGCTGCACGGGCGTGCCGCGTGGGGCACGTGGGTGCAGCTCGAACGGACGAAGGCGACCTTCCGGTGGGGCCGGCTCCCCTCGTGGAGCGACGTGCTGCACATGCGCGACTACGTGATCTACCGGATCACCGGGATGAACGTGGGGCCCTGGGGCCTCTCGGCGCATGTCGACACCCGGCCGATGGTGCTGCGTCCCCGCAACGCCACCGCTGGGCAGGGCGCCCGCAGCGGGCTGGCCGCGTTCGCCCGCCGGCAGGCGAGCATGGCCGTGGACCGGGAGGAGCAGGCGGCGTGGGCGAGCGTCCTCACGCCGGCGGTGCCGCCGGTCGGCCCGGCTGGTGCGCTGTTCGCGGCCCCGGTCCCCGACGACCCGATCGACCTCCTCCCGGACGCCCCGTTCCACGACGACCTGGGTCTCGGGCTGTTCGGGGGGCTGCCGCTGGTCCGGGCCACGGCCGAGCTGCCGGAGGGCGCCGTGGCGATCCTCGACGCTGCCCACCCGCCCATCGCGCTCACCGCCCCCGACGGTGACGGTGAGGTGGTCTCGGTTCCCATGGGCGACGGGGCGCTGCGGGTCGCGGCGACGCACGTGACCGTCCGCCCCCGTGACGTCGCGTTCCTCGGCCTCGAGGAGGCCCGCCATGACCCGTGAGTCGTCGACGAGCACGCCACGGCCCGCGCAGCCCTCCCCCGAGGCGCAGCTGGCCGACCTGGCCGAGCTCGTCGCGACCGGCCCGGTGGACCTCGGTGCCTTCACGCAGGCGGAGATGGCCGTGGTCCTCGGCGACGTCCCCGCGCTCGCCGGTGTCGAGGACGCCGTGCTCGCCGAGGCCGTGCGCTCCCTGGCCGCGCGCGGGGTGCTGCACCGCGTGCCCGGCGAGCGCACCGCCGAGGTCGTGGGCGACCTCGGGCTGCTCGTCGCGCTGTCGGCGCACAGCATCGGGACCCTGGAGATCCGGCGCGGGCACGCCAGCGCGGCCAACGAGGACTGGCGCTGGCTCGTCTCGGTGTTCGGCCGGCAGGTGCTCGGCGTGGACCGGATCGACGCACTGGGCCTGCACCGGCTCTCGCTGGTGTCGGTCGGCGGGGTGGCCGACCAGGTCGCGCGGCGGATGGCGGAGGGGCGGGCCAGGGTGCCGGCGGGGGCGCAGGTCCCCACGCCCATCCCCGACGAGGAGGTGATGGCGCTGGCGGCCTCGGCGGAGCAGCGCTGGCAGCTGATCCACCGTGTGCCGCGCCCGGGCGGGGCGCGGCTGGTCGTCGACGCGCTCGTGCTGCGCACGGCCGAGGACCGGCTCGAGCTGGTGACGCGAGCGCCGGAGGCCGACGGCTACCAGCGGATGGTCGTCGACGCACGGCGGCTGCGCGACTTCATGCGCGGGCTGTTCGCGCTGACCTGACCCCACGACCTCGGCCCGGCGACAAGCTCCAGACGACCTGCGCACGACGACGCCTGCGCCCGACGACGCCTCAGCCCGGGGCCGCCGCCAGCGCCGCGTACTCGGCCGCGCTGGCCCGAATCCCCTCGGCCAGGACGTCGATGTCCCCGGCATGCTCGCCGTCGCCGCTGACCCCCACGTCGAGCCACCCGTCGTAGCTGAAGATCCCCGTGGTGATCGCGGTGTGCCCCGCGACGGGGATGATCGGGTACATCGCGCGGACCCGCCGGCCGAGCAGGAAGACGGGGAACGGCGGGCCCGGCACGTTCGTGGTGAGCGTGTCGATGAACAGGGCCGGCGCGTATCGCCCGACGGTGGAGACGGCCAGGTCCTGCACGGCGTTCGGGACGGCCCGGTCGGCCAGGTCGATGAGCAGGGCCAGCGTGGCGGCCTGCTGCGCGTGCTTGCCGTGCCGGACCGCCGCGGTGATCGCGCGCAGCCGCACGAGCGGATCGGGCTCGCCGACCGGCAGGTGCCCGAGCAGGCCACTCACACGGTTGCCGGCGTGCCCGTCGGCCGCAGGCGCCATGGCGACGGGCACCAGGTTGCGCACCGCCCGACCCTCCAGCGGCTCGCCGCGGTGGGCGAGCAGGGCGCGGAAGCCACCACCCACGCAGGCGAGCACGACGTCGTTCACGGTGACCCCGAACGCACGTCGCGCGGCCTTCACGTCGGCCAGCGGCACGTTCACGGACACCCAGCGGCGCCGGTCTCCCACCGCGGCGGCCAACGAGCTGGGCCGGTGTGGGGTCGCGGCCGTGACGGCGGGCGCGACGTGGGGCAGCACCGCCCGGGCCATGTCGACCGCCTGGCCCATTCCCACGCCGGCCGAGCGCAGCAGGCCGCCCCAGCCACCGCGGCCCGCGGCCTGCTCGCCCCACCCACGTGGCTGGGCCTGCCCGGCCAGCACGGCCTGCGCCAGCGTGGGGCCGCCGTCCGCGGCGGTGTCGAAGCCCTCGCCGAGCAGCGCGAGCGCACCGAGGCCGTCGACGACCGTGTGGTGCACCCGCCAGACCAGGGCCCAGCGCCCGTCGGCGAGCCCGTCCACGACCCAGGCGTCCCACAGCGGCAGGCCGTCGGGCAGGCGGCGCTCCATGATCCGGCTGACCGCCTCGTCCATGGTGGCCGGGCGGATCGGCGCCTGGTCCGGACCGACCGTCATGGCGTGGACGTGGGCGGCCACGTCGAACCCCTCGGCCGGGACCCATGCCGGTCGGCGCAGGCCGACCGCGGGAGTGCTGAGCACCTGGCGCATCCTGGGCATGCGGGGCACTCGCTCGGCGATGAGCGCGACCGCGTCGGCGACCGAGGGGGCGGGCCCGTCGGCGACCGCCACCGTGCCGATCGCGATCGACGGGCCGGAGCCCTCCATCTCGCGCCATACTGCGTCGAGGGCGTGCAGCCGGTCGGCCATCGCCCCATGCTGGCGGGTGCGGGCGCGATCCGCGCGCCGGGCGGTTCGCCGGACAGGGGCCGCAGCGGCGGGAGCCGGCCCGCAGGGCGCCCCGCCGCCCACGTGCGACC
>JALOLH010000059.1 GCA_025456065.1 Candidatus Nanopelagicales bacterium
CTTCGTGATGACCCAGCGCATGCTGCGCGGCATCCGGGACCGGGCGGAGGGCGCGTCCGATGGCGACGGGTCCACTCCCGCCGACCCAACCCTTGACCCCTCCCCTCGGGAGCGATCGTCTTCGAACACGTGTGTTCGATGAGACGGGGGGTCCGATGATCAGCACCTTCGTCTCGGACGAGGACGCCGTGAGCGGCAGCGGGTGGGCCGAGGCCGCGTTCGCCCAAGCGCTGACGCAGGCAGGTGCACGGGGATGGTCGGTGGGCGGCCCGGCGTCCGGGTCGGGGGTCGTGGCGCAGGAGGTACCTGAGCCACCCCTGGTTGGACCGTCGTGGCGCAGGAGGTACCTGAGCCACCCCTGGTTGGACCGGGCGAGGGCGCCACCTGGAGTGAGGGCTGGTGGTCGCGGCACCGACCGGCGTGGACGCAGCCGGGGTGGTGGGACACGACGCTGCGCGAGGAGGTTCGCGGCCTGCTGTGGCTCCCGGTCGGCCCCGCACTGGTCGGCGCCCTGGCCGCCCTCGGGACCGCGAGCCCTGCCCGCTGCCCCATGAGGCGGAGCGCATGGCCAGCCCGCCGACGCCCCGGCTCACGTCATGACGACGCACGCCGGCTGGCAGCTGCACCCCGACCCGGCACTTCGGGCCGGCCGCCCCGCCGGGGAGGCATCGGACAGGTGGCGCTGGCGCACGCTCCCGGGCATCACGATCGAGGACGGACCGGCACCCCGGACCGGGTAGGGCCTGCAACCGGGCCGTCCCAGGACCAGCGGGGGATGGCGAGGCCATCCGGGACATCGTCAGGTGATCCGGGGTGGGCTGCCATGACGGTCCGTGTCGCCCACGCCCAGTAGGCCTTGAGCGTGCTACGCAGGCGCTCGTCGGCGGGAAGCCCGCTGTGGTCGACGGCGTCGTGGAAGATCGCGACGGCCTCGTCGTCCATCTCGGTGTGCTCGCCGTTGCCGGCATGGATGCGCTCCACGAACGACTCATCGCCGTAGTCCCGGGTGTAGGCCGCCGGCCCGCCCAGGGCCTCCGCGAGATAGGCCGCGAGCCGCTCGACGTGGTCGTCGCGATGCCCGTGCGAGAACGCATGGCCCACGATGGGAGCGGCCACGGCACGCGCATGCCATGCCGCCGCCAGGCGTCGCATCCCGTCCATGCCCCCGGCCGCCACGTAGACGCTCGCGTCCATGGTCGCGATCGTCACACGAGTGGGGGTCGGCCGCAGCGGGCCGCCCGAGGCGCTGCACGACCTGCGCCGTGTCGCTCGTCGGCGCCGGGATCCTCGATCACAGGATCCCTGGAGCAAGGCCCATGGCCCAGGACCTCATCTGCTGCAACCAGCAGTGGGTGGGCGACCACAGCGAGGAGTGGTTCCGCCAACGCGAACCTCTCGCGATGGCGGTCATCGGGAGCGCCGGAGCCCGGCTGACCCGGGGGGTTCCCCAGCGTGCGTTCGGGTAGACGAGCGCGAGGGTTGTGGGGACGTGGGTGGCCCGGGGCGACCGTGGCGCGGGGCATCCGAGGATGTGCGGAGGTCGGCGAATGTCCATGCTGCAGGACGAGGACCGGTGCCCCTGCTGTCGGGTGTGCGAGCTCGACCAGGGGCAGGGCCATGCCGCGAGGTCGGCGATGGCCCGCAAGCCGATGGCTGCGGTCGCAGCGGGGCCGTCGCCGACGACCGAGGATCACACCGGCCACGCGCGGACCCCTGAGGAGCACGTGGGCCACGAGGCGCACGGGGGCGCCCAGGAGCCCACCGACCGCCAAGATCACACGGGCCACCAGGGGCCCACCGGCCACCAGGGGCCCACCGGCCAAGCCCACGGCGGCCACGGCGGGGGCCACGGCGACCACAGCGGCCACGAGCAGATGTTCCGCCGTCGATTCTGGGCCTCGACGCTGCTCAGCATCCCCGTGCTGTTCTTCAGCGAGGCGTTCCAGGAGTGGTTCGGCTACACCGCGCCCACGTTCCCGGGCAGCGGCCTGGTCGTGCCGGTGCTGGCCACCGTCGTGTTCGGCTACGGCGGGCTGCCGTTCCTGCAGATGGCCGGGTGGGAGCTGCGCGAGCGCCGCCCGGCCATGATGACGCTCATCGCGATGGCGATCACGGTGGCCTACGTGTTCAGCATGGCCACGCTGGTCCTCGACCTCGGCCAGGACTTCTTCTGGGAGCTGGTCACCCTCATCGACATCATGCTGCTCGGGCACTGGCTGGAGATGCGCAGCGTGCGGCAGGCCTCCGGCGCACTGGACGCCCTGGCCAGGCTCATGCCCGACACCGCGGAGGTGGTGACTCCCGACGGGTCCGTCGAGGAGCGCCCAGCCGAGAGCCTGCGGTCCGGGGACGTGTTCCTCGTGCGGCCGGGCGCCAGCGTCGCCGCCGACGGGTCGGTGCAGGACGGGTCCACCGAGGTCGACGAGGCCATGATCACCGGCGAGTCCCGCCCGGTGGACAAGCAGCCCGGCAGCGAGGTGATCGCCGGCACGGTCAACATGGGCAACGGCAGCCTGCGGGTCGAGGTGACCAGGACCGGCGAGGAGACGGCGCTGGCCGGGATCATGCGCCTGGTCGCCGAGGCGCAGGCGAGCAGGTCGGCGACCCAGCTGCTGGCCGACCGCGCCGCGGCGTTCCTGTTCTGGGCCGCGCTGGCCGCCGCGGCGGTCGCGTTCGGCGTGTGGACCGTGGTGGAGGGTGGGGTCGACCAGGTCACGGTGTCCCGGGTGGTCACCGTGCTGGTCATCGCCTGCCCGCACGCGCTGGGCCTGGCCGTGCCCCTGGTCGTCGCCAACACCACCGCGCTGGGGGCCCGCAACGGCGTGCTCATCCGCGACCGGGAGGCGATCGACACCGCGAGGGACCTCGACGTGATCGTGGTCGACAAGACCGGCACCCTGACCGAGGGCACGATCGGGGTGACCGGCATCGAGACCGTGGACGGCGTGGGCCACGACGACGCGCTCACCCTCGCCGCGGCACTGGAGGCCGACTCCGAGCACCTGCTGGCCCGCGCCATCCGTGGTGCCGCCGAGGAACGGGGCCTCCCCCTGCTCCCGGTCGATGGCTTCGAGATCCTCAAGGGCCGCGGGGTGACCGGACGCGTCGACGGGCACGTGCTGCACGTCGGCGGCCCGCGGCTGCTGGAGCACGTCGGCGCGGACGTGCCGCCCGACCTGCAGGCGTTCACCGAGCGGTCCGGTTCGCAGGGATCGTCGGTGGTCCACCTGGTGCGCGACGGGGCGGTCGTCGCCGCGTTCGCGCTCTCCGACGTCATCCGACCGGAGAGCCGCCTGGCGGTGCGCGAGCTGCGCGAACGGGGCGTGGAGGTCGCGATGCTCACCGGTGACAGCGAGGACGTGGCCAGGGCGGTGGCCGGCGAGCTCGGCATCGACGACGTCCGCGCGCAGGTGCTGCCCGCCGACAAGGACGACTACATCGCCGAGCTGCAACGGGGCGGCCGGATGGTCGGCATGGTCGGCGACGGCGTGAACGACGCCCCGGCCCTCGCCCGGGCCGACATCGGCATCGCCATCGGCGGCGGGACCGATGTCGCGGCCCAGTCCGCCGGGCTGATCCTGGTCAAGAGCAACCCGCTGGACATCGTCCGGATCCTCATCCTCAGCGCCGCGGCCTACCGCAAGCAGGTGCAGAACATCTGGTGGGCGGCCGGCTACAACATCGTGCTCATCCCGCTCGCCGCGGGGGTCGCGGCGCCGTGGGGGATCGTGATCCCGCCGGCGCTCGGGGCGGTCTTCATGTCGATCAGCACGATCGTCGTGGCCGTGAACGCCCAGCTGCTGCGCCGGACGGACCTGCACCTCGATGCACCGGTCACCGGCGACCGGGTGGAGCAGCAGCGGGCGGCGGTGCCGGCGGACCTGTCGTAGCGGCCGACCGCGCCGTCTCCTCCTCGGGTCGGTGGGTACGTGACCCGCATGGCCGGAGTGGTGGGGCGCCTGCGCGAGGGGTACTGGGTGATCCCGTCGCTCTGCCTCGTCGCGGCCGGCATCCTCGCGCTCACCCTCGTCCGCATCGACGAGGACCTGCAGCGGCGAGGAACCACCCTGGCCTTCGCGGGCGGCCCCGACAGCGCCCGCTCGTTGCTGTCGACGATCAGCACCTCGATGCTGAGCCTCACGGCGCTCACGTTCTCGATCACGATGGTGGTGCTGCAGCTCGCGAGCAGCCAGTTCTCCCCGCGAGCGATGCAGACCTTCCTGCGGGATCGGCAGAACCAGCTCACGCTCGGCGTGTTCCTGGCCACCTACGTCTACGCGCTGCTGGCCCTGCGCGAGATCCGCGGCACCGAGGCGGTCACCGAGCAGTTCGTGCCCGGCCTGACCGTCGCCCTGGCCTTCGTGCTGGTGCTGGTGTCGATCGCCTTCTTCGTGGCCTACATCCACCACATCGCCACGTCCATCCAGGTGGCGCGGATCCTCGAGCGCATCGACGCCGACGCCCACCGGGCGATGCGTCGCCTGCACCCCGACGACGAGTGGACGCACGCCGACGGCGACCCGTCGGCCCACGCGGGCGACGGCGGCACGACGCACCCCGACGGGGGCGCGGCGGCGACCGTCGAACGCCGCGGTCCCGCCGACTCGCCGCCGACCACCAGCCCCCTCGGTCAGCACCGACGCGTCGTCCCCGCGCCACGCGCCGGCGTCCTGGCCGAGGTGCGGGTCGGGCGGCTGGTGCGGCGTGCCGCGGAGCGGGACGCCCAGGTGCGGCTCCTGGTCCGGCCCGGCGACTTCGTGCCCGAGGGCGCCCCACTGCTGGCCGTCGAGGCCAGCGGGTCCGACGACCCGGAGCGCGACGACGACGCCTGGCTCGACTGCGTCCGGCAGGTGGGTCGCCGCGAGGAGTACAACGACGTCACCTTCGGCCTGCGCCAGCTCGTCGACATCGCCGAGCGGGCCCTGTCCCCCGGCGTCAACGACCCGTCCACCGCGAGTCAGTGCCTGGACCACCTGCACGACCTGCTGCGCCGCCTGGCGACCCTGCCCTACCCGCCGGAGGAGCACGCCGACGAGGACGGGCGGGTCCGCCTGCTGACCCCGCAGGTCGGGTGGGACGAGCACGTGCGGCTCGTGGTGGACGAGATCCGGCTCTGGGGCTCGGGATCCCTGCAGGTGCGCGAGCGGCTGCAACGGATGGTGGAGGACCTGCTCGCCGTCGCCCCGCCGGCCCGGCAGGCACCGCTGCGGGAGCGGCTGCCGCTGTTCACCGAGCCGCTGCGGATCGGCTGAGCGCCAGGGCGCCCGGGACAGGATGACGTCCGGGCCTCGCACGTGGCGTGACCCGGGGTGCTCAGGGCGCCTGGACGTCGGAGAGCGCCGACGCCGATCCCGCCGACCCGGTCGGGATCACGCTCAGGGTGCCGTCGGTCTCGAGCACGACGGCCTCGACCGACTCCAGGCCGCCGATCCCCTGGGACCGCACCGCCTGGCGGACCTCCTCGGGCGCCACCCGCTGCTGCTCGAGGCGTGCGTGCAGCAGCTCGCCCTGATGCAGCAGCAGGGTCGGCTCGGACTTCACGAGGCGGCGCACTCGGCCGACCCGGACCGACAACCGGGCGACCACGAACTGCAGCACGACGAGCAGCGCGAGCGCGAGCACCCCCTCGGCGAGGCTGACGTTGCGGTCCAGGAGCACCGTGGCCAGCGTCGAGCCGAGGGCCACGGTGACGACCAGGTCGAAGGCGTTGAGCTTCGCCAGCGTGCGCTTGCCGGAGAGCCGCAGGACGACCACCAGCAGCAGGTACGCCGACGAGCCGACCAGGAGCACGCGGCCCAGGTCGCTCCAGCTGTCGAGGAACACGCCGTCGGGTACCCCGCGGTCCGGCGTGGACACCCCGGCCCGCCTACAGGTCGGCGAAGCAGTCGACCACCATCTGCTGGAACTGCGCCCGCCAGGCGGGATCGGTCAGGGCGTGCCGTGCGGACGGCTGGACCACGTGCACCGCCTCGGGCTGGGCCGCCCGGTAGGCCGCGATGGTGTCCGCGCTGATGACCTCATCACGCTCGGACTCGACGATCGTGACCGGGCCCGGGAAGAGGGCCAGGTGGGCCAGGGGGGTGGGTGCCGTGGCGGCATCCCCGAACCGACGCCGGGCCAGCCCGCGGTCGAAGCAGTCGTCGGCGTACAGGGCCGGGGCCCGCAGCAGCATCCGGGCGACCGGCCGCAACGCGGTCAGGAGCACCGCGAGGTACGCGCCGTAGCTGGCGGCGCACACCCCGATCCGCGCGGCGTCGACGCCGGGCGCCCCCGCGAGGGCATCGTGGGCGGCGACCACATCCGCGAGGTTCTGCCGGGGCGTCACCTCCGAGAGTCGCCCGGTGCTGTCGCCGTGCCCACCGAGGTCGACCGCGAGGCAGGTCGCCGAGCTGGTGGTGCACACTGCCTCGGCCCGCTCGATGTTCGTCGACCGGCTGCTGCCCAGCCCGTGCACGAAGAGCACCGCCGCCCCGCTCGGGACCTGCGCGGACACGAGCGTGGCGGCCAGGGTGCGTTCCCCGCTGGGGATCCGGAGGTCCGCGCGCTGCGCCATGGCCACAGTCTCCGCCCGTGGCCCTCCCGACGGGCGGCGGCCCCGACCGCGGACGCCGATCCCGCCCGGCGGTGGGACGTCCAGTGACGAATGGCCCTAACGGCACGCGGTGCAGGTGCGCAGGCTTGTGGCCGAGGCCTCTGGTGCAGGAGGTGTCCGGTGAGCGCGCGCGACTTCCTGGAACGGTTGCGCCCGAGCGCCGCGCCCGGCGCGCCCGCCAGCGCCGGCGTCCCTGCCGACCGCGTGGCCGAGCGGTCCGCGGAGCTCGAGGCCCTGTTCGTCCAGCTCGACGCCGTCCAGGCCGAGGCCGAGCGCATCCGTGCCGACGCCGTCGCCGAGGCCGCCCGACGCCGTGAGACGGCCCAGCGCAAGGCCCAGTCCATCGTCGCCGACGCCCAGCGGCGGGCGCAGGCGGAGCGGTCGGCTGCGGCAGCGGCAGCGCGCGCCTCGGGCGAGCACGTCGCTGAGGAGATCCTGGCGGACGCCCACCGGGAGGCCCGATCCCTCGTCGCGCGTGCCAGGGCCCGCCAGCCGGCCCTGGTGGATCAGGTGCTCGCCGCCGCTCGCGCCGAGCTCGAGGCCCTCGTGGAGTCGGCGCCGTGAGCGCGGGCTGGGTCGGGGCCTCGGTGCGGGCACGGGCGATGTCCCGCCGTCGGATCGGCCTGGCCGGGGCGCGCTCCCTGGCGTCGTGCACCACGCTGGACGAGGCGCTCGAGGTGCTCAGCGAGTCCCCGTACGGCCGGGACGTGCATCCGGGCCAGACACTCCCGCAGGCGCAGCGGGCCGTGGCGGTGACGCTGCTGTGGCACCTGCGGATCCTCGCCGGCTGGGTCCCTCGTGGGGACTCCCGGGAGCTGCGGATCCTCGCCGGCGGCTTCGAGGTCGCCAACGTCGACGAGCGCCTGCGCGAGCTCACCGGCGGTGTTGCCGAGCCGCCCTTCCACCTCGGCAGTCTCGCCACCGCGTGGCAGGTGCTCGCCGGGGCGACCTCCGTGCCGGACCTCCGCGAGCTGCTGTCCCGGAGCGCCTGGGGGGAGCCCGGCACCGACTCCCCCGACGGGATCCGGCTGGCCATGCGCCTGGCGTGGGCTGCCCGCGTGGCCGCCGCAGCCCCGCGGGCGCGCACCTGGGCTGCCGGGGCCGCGGCCCTGGTGGCCGCCCGGGCGCGGTACGTCGCCGGTGCCCGGATCACCCCGGAGGCCGAGCTGGTCGCCGTCCCCCTGCTCGGCCCGCGCTGGACCGAGGCACCGGACCTCGCGGCGTTCGCCGCCCAGCTGCCGCCGACCGCCCGATGGGCCCTGGCCGGCCGGGCCGAGCCCACGAGCCTGTGGCAGGCGGAGGCGGCGTGGTGGGCGCGGGTCACCACCGATGGGTTCGCCCTGCTGCGCCGGCCCGTCACCACCGCCGACCCGGTCCTGGGCGCCGTGGTCGTGCTGGCCACGGATGCGTGGCGGGTGCGGGCTGCCCTGGAGGTGGCGACCCGGGGCGGAGCGTCGGCGGCCGAGGCATTGGGGGTCTTCGATGCCGTGGCGTGAGTCGATCGAGCCGGTGCGGATGAGCCGGGTGGCGGTCCTCGCCCCGGCCGACCAACTCCGGCACGTCCTCGTGACGCTCGCCGATCGGGGGGTGGCCGAGCTGGAGGTCTCGACCGAGGCGGGCCCCGGTCCGGCCGGACGAGCCCTGGCCAGGCTGCCCCAGGCCGTGCCTGCCCAACCGGTCCTGTCACGGCAGCCCCCGGACGTGGCCGCGTGCGCCGAGGAGGGTCGTACGGACCTCCTGCTCGGCGAGGCGCAGCTGGAGGAGCGCGCCGCTGCCGCCGTGGCGCGCGGCGGGGTCGTCGGCCTGCTCGGCTGGGCTCCCGCCGAGGCTGTCCCGCCCCTGGCCGGGGAGCTGGCCGGCGTCGGGGCGGCCGTCGTGCCGCTGCCGACCCCCCGTGGGGTCGACACCCCCTCCTTCCTGCACTCCCGCGGGACCCTGAACCGTTCGTTCGCGCCGCTGGTCGACACGTACGCGACCGTGCCCTACCCGGACCTCGACCCGACGGTGGTCGCAGGCCTGGCCTATGCCGTCATGTTCGGGATGATGTTCGGCGACGCCGGCCACGGCCTGCTGCTGCTCGCCGGCGGCCTGCTGCTGCGGGCCGGGCGCCTCGGCAGGCTGAACGCCCTGCACCGCGTCTGGCCGTTCGTGGTCGGGTCCGCCGTGATGGCGACCTGCTTCGGGGTGCTGTTCGGCGAGTTCTTCGGCCCCACGGGTGTCCTGCCGGTCCTGTGGTTCTACCCCCTGGACGACCCGATCCTCCTGCTCGAGGTGGCCATCGGCGTGGGGGCGTGCCTGCTGGCCGGGGCGTACCTGCTCGGCACGGCCAACCGGTGGCGGGAGGGCGGGTGGCGCCTGGCCCTCGTCGCCCCGACGGGGGTGGCGGGCGTGGTCGTGTTCCTGTCCCTGGGCCTGTTGGCGCTCGGGGCGTTCACGGGGACGGGCTGGGTGGTGGCCGCGGGCGCGGTGATCGGCATCGGCGGCCTGGTGCTGTCCTTCGTGGGCCTGTTCGCGCAGGCCGGGGGTGGCGCCGCCGGGGCGGCGCAGGCGGGCGTCGAGCTGTTCGACGGCGTGATCCGCCTGGGCACCAACGTCATCTCGTTCGCTCGGCTCGCGGCCTTCGGGCTGGCCCACGCGGCCCTGGGCGCGGTCATCTGGGAGGGCACCACGGGCCTGTGGGCGGCCGGTGGTGCGGCCATCCTGCTGGCCGTCGTGCTGTTCGTCGTCGGCAACGCGGTGACCTTCACGCTCGAGGGCGTGGTCGCCGGTGTCCAGGCGCTGCGCCTGGAGTACTACGAGCTGTTCTCGAAGATCTTCGTCTCCGAGGGCCGGCCGTTCCGGCCCTGGTCCGTCCCCCTCACCGAGGAGCGTGCCCCGTGACCCCGTGGCTGATCAGCCTGCCCGTGCTCGCCGTCGTGGCCGTCTCGACGCGGGTGGCCCTGCGCACCCGTTCCGGGGTGGGCACGCGCATCCTGCTGGGCGTCTCCACGGTCGTGGCCGCCCTGGCCGTGGTCGTCCTCGTGCTGGCCTCGGGCGCAGGGCCGGTGGTCGCCGACACTGCTGCCGCGGCCGCGGCGGCGGACGAGCCGGCGAGCGCCGCGAACTGGGCGGCCCTGATGGGTGCGGCGATCGCCGTGGCGGGCTCCTCGATCGGCGCCGCGATCGCCGTGGCGTACACCGGGTCGGCCGCGCTCGCGACCATGAGCGAGCGGCCCGAGCTGTTCGGCCGCGCCATGGTGATCGTCGGCCTGGCCGAGGGCATCGCGATCTACGGGCTCATCGTGGCCATCATCCTCATCGGGAGCGGCTGACATGGGACGCGTCGCCGCGATCGGGGAGACCCACCGGATCCAGGGGCTCGGCCTGGCCGGGGTGCTCGTGCTGCCCGGGGAGGATCCCGGCGCCGTGCGGGCCCGATGGTCGGCGCTGCCCCCGGAGGTGGAGCTGGTCGTCCTCACCCCGAAGGCCGACGCGGCCCTGGCCGACCGCGGCGCCGAGCCCCTCACGGTGGTGATGCCGCCGTGAGCGACCCACCGGTCCCCGCACCGGGCGACCCGCTGCAGCCGCTGGTCGCGGCCCTCCTCGGGCGCGCGCGCCGGGACGCCGACGCGATGCGCGCCGCGGCGGACGCTGACGCCGCGCAGGCCCTGGCACGGGCGAGCGCACAGGCGTCGGACATCCTGGCGGAGGCCCGCGCCCACGGGGAGTCGGACGCCCGCGCCGTGATGGCCGGCGCACGGTCGCGCGCGGAGCGGGAGGCGCGCGCCGTCCTCCTGGCCGCCCAGGACCGGGCCTACGAGGAGGCCCGGCAGTCCGCCCGCGACGCCATCCGCGGGCTCCGCGACGATCCTGCCTACCCCGGGGTGGTGCAGGCCCTGCGCGCCCGAGCACGCGCCGAGCTCGGCGAGGGCGTCGAGCTGCACCCCCTCCCCTCCGGGGGCGTCGCCGCGATCGCCGGGGACCGGCGCCTGGAGTTCTGCCTCGACGCGTTGGCCGACGACCTCCTCGAGCGGTTGGGCGGCAGCGTCGCGGAGCTCTGGGCGCCATGAGCGGCACCGAGGTCGTCGCCGCACCCGGGTCGGGACGCGTCGTGCGGGTCAGCGGCCCGCTGGTCGAGGTCGAGGGGCTGTCCGGGGTGGCGATGGCCGAGCTGGTCGCCCTGGGCCCCCAGCGGCTGCCCGGCGAGATCGTGTCGATCGCCGAGGGCATCGCGACCGTCCAGGCCTACGAGTACACCGGCGGCCTGGGCCCGGGGGACGGCGCCGACCCGCTGGGTGCGCCGCTGTCCGCCGTGCTGGGCCCCAGCCTGCTCGGGGGCGCGTTCGACGGGCTGCTGCGTCCGCTGCGCGAGGCTGGGCGGTGGCTGACCCCGGCCAGCAGCACCTCCGTGGCCGAACGGACCTGGCAGTTCGAGCCGTGCGTCCGGGAGGGGGACGAGGTGGCGGCCGGGGCAGGGCTGGGCACCGTGCGGACGGATGGCCCGGTCGCGCTGCGGATCCTCGTCCCCGCCGGGGTGCAGGGCCGGGTCGAACGGATCGCCGACCCGGGGCACCACGAGGAGGCAGCGGTCCTGGCGGTCGTCGGCGGCACCGAGGTGCGGATGGCGCAGCGATGGCCGGTCCGGGTGCCACGCCCGCACCGTGGGCGCCTCGACGGGGGCCAGCCGCTGGTCACCGGCCAGCGGGTCCTCGACCTGCTGTACCCGATCGCCCTGGGCAGCTCCGCCGCCGTTCCCGGTGGGTTCGGCACGGGCAAGACGGTGCTGCTGCAGCAGGTCGCCAAGTGGTGCACCGCCGACGTCATCGTCTACGTGGGGTGCGGTGAGCGGGGCAACGAGATGGCCGACGTGGTGGCCGAGCTGGGCGAGCTCGTCGACCCGCGCACGGGCGGTCGGCTCATCCAGCGGACGGTGGTCGTGGCCAACACGTCCAACATGCCGATGATGGCGCGCGAGGCGAGCGTCTACACGGGCATGACGGTCGCGGAGTACTTCCGCGACATGGGCCTGCACGCCGTGCTCATCGCCGACTCCACCTCCCGCTGGGCCGAGGCGCTGCGGGAGTTCGCCTCGCGGTCCGGGGCGCTGCCCGCCGAGGAGGGCTACCCGGCCAGCCTGGGGTCGTCGCTCGCCGCCTTCTACGAACGCGCCGGCCACGTCCGGACCCTCGGTGGGGAGCTGGGATCCGTGACGGTGATCGGTGCGGTCTCCCCGCCGGGTGGCGACGTCACGGAGCCGGTGACGGCCAACACCGAGCGCTTCGTCCGCAGCCTGTGGTCCCTGGACCGCGACCTCGCCTACGCCCGGCACTACCCGGCGGTGTCGTGGACGTCGTCGTTCTCCCGGGACGCGCCCACCGTCGGCGCGTGGCACGCGGCGCAGGGGGACCCCGAGTGGGCCAACCGGCGTGGTCGGGTCCTGGCCCTCGTGGCCGACGCCGACCGGCTCTCGGCGCTGGCCGACCTGGTGGGCGTGGGCTCCCTGCCGGGCTCGGAGCGGATGGTGCTCCTGACCGGCCGGCTGGTCCGCGAGGCGGTGCTGCAGCAGAGCGCCCTGTCCGCCCACGACGCGGTGTCGACCCCCGAGAAGGGGGCGGCACTGGTCGACGCGGTGCTGGCGGTCCACGACCGGTGCCGGGCGCTGGTGGACCACGGGGTGCTCGCCTCGGTGATCGAGGAGGTCGACTGGGGACCGCTGGTCCGCGCCCGCGACGAGACCGCGCCGGGCGACGCGGCCGGCGTGGACGAGCGGCGCGCGGCCGTCCTGGCCACGCTCGACGCCCTCCTGCCCGCGGGTAGGGCACCATGAGCCGCTGGGGCTCCCTCGAGTACGGGGGCATCGTGGAGCTGCGCGGCCCGCTGCTCGTCGTGGCCGGCGTGCACGACGTGGGCTGGGACGAGTACGTGACCGTGCGCGTCGGCGACGGACCCGACCGGCACGGCGTGGTGCTGGAGACGGACCGCGACCTCGCCGTCGTGCAGGTCCTCGAGGGGACCGCCGGGCTGGACCCGTCGCGCACCCGGGTGCGCTTCGCCGGCAGCCCCCTCGCGGTGCCGGTGGGCCCGGCCTGGTTGGGGCGGGCGTGCAACGGCCGCGGGCAGCCGATCGACGGGGGGCCCCCGGTGCGGGGGACCGACCTGGCTCCCACGACCGGGGCGCCGCTCAACCCCCTGCACCGCCAGCCCCCCGCGGACCCGGTCCTCACCGGGATCTCCGCGATCGACGGCCTGGCCACGCTGGTCCGCGGCCAGAAGCTGCCGATCTTCTCCGTGGCGGGCCTGCCGCACCTCGAGCTGGCGACCCAGGTGGCGGCGCAGGCGCACGTCGGCGGCGAGCCGTTCGCGGTCGTCTTCGCGGCCATGGGACTCACGCACGCCGACGCCGCGGCGGTCCGCGACGGCCTCGAGGGACGGTCCCGGAGCGGGGAGCTGGCCCTGCTGCTCAACACCGCGGACGACCCGGTGATCGAGCGCATCCTGACCCCCCGGATCGCCCTGACCGCGGCCGAGCACCTCGCCTTCAGCCTCGGCCGGCACGTCCTGGTCGTGATGGCGGACATGACCAGCTACGGCGAGGCCCTGCGCGAGGTCTCCGCGGCGCGCGGCGAGATCCCGGCGCGCCGGGCCTACCCGGGCTACCTCTACAGCGACCTCGCCTCCCTCTACGAGCGGTGCGGGCGGATCCACGGGGTGCCCGGCTCGGTGACGATCCTGCCCGTGCTGACCATGCCGGCCGGGGACATCAGCCACCCGATGCCCGACCTCACCGGCTACATCACCGAGGGCCAGGTGGTCCTGTCCCCGGAGCTGCACGCCCGGGGCGTCTACCCGCCGGTCGACCCGCTGCAGTCCCTGTCCCGGCTGATGCGCAAGGGGGCCGGACCGGGGCGGACCCGGGATGACCACCTCGACGTGGCGGCGCAGCTGCTCGCCGCGCTGGCCCATGCCCGCCAGGTGCGCGAGCTGTCCGACCTCGTGGGCCTGGAGACGCTCAGCGGGACCGACCAGCAGTACCTGCGCTACGAGGCCGCCTTCGAGCAGGTGCTGCTGCGCCAGGGCGTCGGGGAGGCCCGCACCCTGGACGAGACGCTCGACCGCGCGTGGCAGGTGCTCGCCGAGCTGCCCCGTCGCGAGCTCACGATGCTCCCGGCCACCCTCGTCGCGGAGCGCCTGGCCGACGCAGGGGAGGTGCGGACATGACCCCTCGATTCCGCGGGCTGCCGCCCGGACGGGCCGGGCTGCCCTGGCTGGCCCGGCGCCGGGCGATGGCCGAGCGGGGCAGCGACCTGCTGGAGCGCAAGCTGCGGATCCTCCTGGCCGAGGAGGAGGACTACGCGCTGCGGGCCGAGCGCACCCGGGCGGACTGGCACGACGCGGTGCGCCAGCTCGACCGCTGGATGCTCCGGTCCGCGCTGCTCAGCGGCGAGCGGGCCCTGCGCCTGGCCACCGATGGTGCCGACGCCCGGGTCGAGGTCGACTGGCGGCTGACGATGGGGGTCCGCTACCCGGCGGACGCGACCTGCGCGCTGGCTGGGCCCGGCGGCTTCCAGCCCGACAACACCGCGCTGCACGAGGCGTGCGACGCCGCCCGGCGCGCGGTCCTGGTCGGGGTCGACCACGCGGTGGCCACGGCCGCCCTGGAGGCCATCCGGACCGAGATCGCCGCCACCCGGCGCCAGCTGCGCGCCCTCGACCACCGCTGGCTGCCACGCCTCGAGGCGGCCCATGCCCAGCTGCTGATCCAGCTCGACGACATCGAGCACGACGAGCACGTGCGGCTGCGATGGGCGGCCGTGCCCCGAGGCGGGCGGGGGGCACACGCATGACACGGATCCTGGTAGCCGTCAACGACTCCCCCGCGGGACTGGCCGCTGCGCGGACCGCGATCAGGCTGGCCCGGGAGACCTCCGGGCAGGTCCGTGCCGTGCACGCCGTCGCACCCCGCGCTGGGGAGGCCGGCGGCGACGAGCGGGCGCGATCCTCGATGGCCGTGCTCGACTACGTGGCCGACCTGGCCCAGCAGGCCGGCGTCGCCGTGGAGACCGCCACCGTCCCCGGCGCCCCCGCGCGGGTGATCCTGGACCAGGCAGCCGCCTGGCCGGCCGACGTGATCGTGCTCGGTCGATCGGGCGTGCGGCACGTGGGCCAGCCCTTCGTCGGATCCCAGGTCCTGCACGTCATCGAGTTCGCGGAGGTCCCGGTCGTGGTGGTGCCGGCCCTCACGCGCATCTCCCCCTGAGGTGCGCCGTGGCACGTTCTGGACCTGTCCATCGACCTGCCGCGTCTCGCACCCGTCAGGGCGATGGGGCCGCCTCGGGTGGATGGTGTCGGGACTAGGGTCGAGCGCGTGCACGAGCAGACGCGATTCGACGCCGAGGCAGCCACGTGGGACGACGACCCCGGCCACGAGGAGCGCCAGGTGGCGGTGGCCCGGGCCATCCGGGAGGCAGTCGACCTCGATCCCCGGACGCGCGCGCTCGACGTCGGCGGCGGCACGGGGCGGTTGAGCATCCTGCTGGCCGACCGGGTCGGCTCCGCGGTCGTGACCGACCCCTCCGCCGGGATGGTGCAGGTCGCGCGGCAGCGGATCGAGGAGGCCGGGCTCAGCGACCGGCTGCGCGCTGTCCAGGCCGACCTGACCAGGGACGTGCTCGATGGGTCCTACGACGTGGTGTGGAGCTGCATGGCACTGCATCACGTCCACGACCTGGACGGGCTGCTGCGCTCCGTGGCGGGGCTGCTGGTCGACGGTGGCCGGCTGGCCATCGCGGATCTCGACGAGGATCCCGACGGCGCGTTCCACACCGACGTGGCCGACTTCGACGGGCATCACGGATTCGACCGGGAACGCCTCACCGAGCAGCTGGTGCGCGCCGGCTTCGCCGACATCAGATTCGTCGACGCCACGACGATCCTCAAGGACGACCGCGAGTTCGGCGTGTTCCTGTGCACCGCGATCAAGGGTGCGTGAGCCCGCGCACGTGTCCCGAACCGGGCTCCCGTCCCGAACGCATGCGTCGGACCGGGCTGGGGATGTCCGGTGAGCCCGGTCCGCCATCCGAACCACCCCGCCTCACCCTTGGCGCCCGCCAACCGCGGAAACCTCCCCCAGCGTGGCCCCTTGCCGAGGCCGGCACCAGAGCCCAACGTCACCGACATGGCCCACGCTGAGAGGTCACCCGATGACAGTCCCGAGCCCCCGGTTCCGTGAGCTCCCCGATGGGTGGCCCAGTCGGAGCAGGTCGCCGTACGCGCCCGCTGACCTCGGCGGGCCCCGAAACGCGCCGGGGGAGGAGGACGCTGGTGCCATGAAGAAGCTGGTCACCGGGTCCACGGGCTTCATGGGGTCCTCGGTCGTCCGCGAGCTGCTGCGGGAGGGTGAGGAGGTCAAGGTCCTGATTCGGCCTACCAGCGACACCCGCAACATCGACGGGCTCGACGTGGAGCGCGCGCTCGGCGACATCCGCGATGGGGCGTCGATGCGCCGGGCGTTGCACGGCTGTGACGAGCTCTACTACACGGCGGCGTTCTTCGCGCACTGGACGCCCGACCCGAAGGTCCCGTACGAGGTGAACGTCGAGGGCACCAGGCACGGCGCGGTGCCGGTGGACGAGACCGCGCAGTTCAACCACTTCAGGACCGGCGACCACTACTCCATGTCGAAGTACCTCGCCGAGGTCGAGGCGACCAGGTTCGCCGGCATGGGCCTGCCGATCGTCATCGTCAACCCCACCGTGGTGGTCGGCGTGCGTGACATCAAGCCCACCCCCTCCGGGCAGATGATCATCGACGTCGCCACCGGCCGGATGCCCGGCTACATCGAGGGGGGCATCAACGTCATCGACGTCGAGGACGTCGCACGCGGCCACGTGCTGGCTGCCAGGAGGGGCCGGGTGGGCGAGCGGTACCTGCTCGGCAACCAGAACCTGACGGTGTCGCAGTACTTCGGCCTGATCGCCGAGGTCGCCGGTGTCGAACCGCCGCGGGTCAAGATCCCCTACCGGGCCGCGGTCGGGCTGGGCTACCTGTTCCAGGCCGGCGCGCGCATCACGAAGCGGCCGCCGGTGGTCACCGCGTCCGAGGTGCGGATCGGCCGGCTGCAGGAGTGGTACGACTGCGCCAAGGCCGTCAACGAGCTCGGGCTGCCGCAGACCCCGGTACGGGTCGCGGTGGACAAGGCCCTGCACTGGTTCCGGGACAACGGCTACCTGCGCTGACC
>JALOLH010000139.1 GCA_025456065.1 Candidatus Nanopelagicales bacterium
GGTCGGGATTGTCGATTCGAGCTGCGCCGAGTTCCCGGGTGGGGTCCAGGAGCAGCTGGATTGTCGATCCGGCCGCGCCCCCGCCGCTGATCACGTCGGAACCGCAGCCCTGTGCGCCCTTCGTGGGCGCACCCTGCCCCGCTCGGTCCCTCGTCCAAGGTCGCACGTGCCACGCCCGACACGGCTGGGCGCCTGCTCGGGGCCGGATGGCGGGACCAGGACCGCGACCGGCGGTCGGCGGCCTCGCTGCGGGTGGAGGTCGCCGAGCGCCTCCAGGAGTTCACGAGCAAAGGACCGGGGCCGGCGGTCGGCGGCCTCGCTGCGGGGCCGGCCGTCGCGGGACGGGACCGGCGGTCAGCGGAACGCGATGCGTACCCAGTGGCGCTGCGCGCAGGCCGGGCAGCGCATCCACGAGGGGTAGGGGCGGCGGATCACCGGCAGGTGCACGCTCGGCAGCGCATAGCGCAGCACCTGGGCGTACGGCAGGACGGTGGCGTTGTGGCAGGCGGAGCACGTGATCGCGACCGAGCCCAGCGAGGGGGTCACGGCCGCGCCGCTGAAGAGCGCCGACTTGCCCTGCACGTCCACCGGGGCGACGCTGCGCTCGTCGGCGGCGCGGGTGCGCACGCGGTCGAAGGACGTCTGGCTCACGCGGGGGCTCCGATCAGGTCGTGGGAGGTGGTCGCGGTGCCGTCCAGCAGGCCGCGTGCCAGTGCCCGATAGGCCTGGGCGCCGCGGAACCGCGTCGAGGCCGACGCGAGCACGGAGCGACCGACCGCGGGGGCCTCGGCGAAGCGGATCGAGCGCGGGATCGCGGGCCCCAGGATGTCCAGGCCATAGCGCTCGTTGATGTCGGCCAGCACGGCTCGCGAGTGGTTCGTGCGCGCGTCGAACAGGGTCGGCAGCACGCCGAGGACGACCAGGTCGCGGTTGGTGATGCGCCGCACGTCGGCGATCGTGTCGAGCAGCTGGCCGACCCCGCGGTGCGACAGCGTCTCGCACTGCAGCGGGATGAGGACCTCCTGCGCGGCGGTCAGGGCGTTGATCGTGAGG
The DNA here is from genome assembly GCA_025456065.1 of Candidatus Nanopelagicales bacterium. Lineage (GTDB taxonomy): Bacteria > Actinomycetota > Actinomycetes > S36-B12 > CAIYMF01 > Prado023. Next base: position 1,054 of record JALOLH010000139.1, read on the forward strand.
ACGCCCAGCGACGGCGAGCAGTCGAGCAGCACCACGTCGTACTCGCCGGCGACGTCCTCGAGCGCCGTGCGCAGCGCGAACTCCCGGCCGGTCCGCGTCAGCAGCTGTGCCTCGGTGCCCGCGAGGTCGATCGTGGCCGGCAGCAGGTGCATGTCCTCGTCGGTCTTGAGCACGGCCATGGACGGGCTGACCCGGCCGAGCAGCACGTCGTGCATCGAGAACTCGAGGGACTCCGGGTCGAAGCCCAGGGAGAACGTCAGGCATGCCTGCGGGTCGAGGTCCACGAGCAGCACGCGCTGGCCGACCTCGGCGAGCGCTGCCCCGATCGAGGCGACGGTGGTGGTCTTGGCCACCCCGCCCTTCTGGTTGGCGATGGCGATGATGCGCGTCATGTCCGCGGCCCCTGCTCGCTCGGCGACTTGCACCTATTGTGCACGCTCATGAGCACGCCCCCATTCATCGCCATGCCCGATGGCGTGGCGGGATGTGCCGCAGGTTGCTGATGTGGTGCTGGTACCGGGCTTCACGGGCTCCAAGGAGGACTACATCGCCGTGCTCGGCCCGCTCGCGGGACGGGGGTGGCGGGTCGTGGCGCTGGACCTCCCCGGCCAGGGAGGTGCGCCGCCGCTCGGCGGCAGGGGCGCGCACAGTGCCGAGGCCCTCGCGGCGGCCGTGGCGGACCTCGCCTGCTGGTTCGCCCCGGACCGTCGCGTCCACCTCGTCGGCCACTCGATGGGCGGCCTGGTCACCCGCGCCCTCGTGATCGACCATCCGCAGCTCGTCGCGTCGTGGACCATCGTCTGCTCAGGCCGCGGACCGGTCCCGCCCGCGGCCCAGCCGAACCTCCACGCCCTGCAGCACCTGCTCGACACGCAGCCGATGCCGGAGATCTGGCGGATCAAGGAGCGGCTCGATCGCGCCGGCGGCTGGTGCCCGCCGAGCGAGGAGGTCGCGCAGTTCTGCGCCCGGCGGTTCATCGCGAACGACCCGGCCGCCCTGTTCGACGCAGCCGAGCTGCTGCTCACCGCCGCCGACCGCACCGACCAGGCGGCCGGCGTGCTCGCGGCGCACGGCATCCCGGCGGCCGTGGTGACCGGGGCGCTGGACGATGCGTGGCCGCTCGCGGAGCAGGAGGAGATGGCCGAACGGCTCGGGGCGCCCTGGCACGTGCTGCCGGGCATCGCCCACAACCCCTCGACCGAGGATCCGCAGGGCATGGCCGACGTGCTCGACGCCGTGTTCCGCGGGACGGATCGGGGCTGATCCGAGCGCGGACGCGCGCCCGTCGCGTGCGACCCGGCGCTCGGGTGAGCCCGGACGCGCGCCCGTCGCGTGCGACCCGGCGCTTGGGTGCCGACGCTCCCCGGACGCGCGCCTCGCGAGCGCGAGCCGGCCGGCTGACGCTCGACGACGCCGCTCGCCGGGCACGGCCGGCAGCCGGGCCCGGGCATGCCGTACCGAGACCAGTCCAAGCACGGATTGGGCACGAATCGGTCACGGATCGGCGTGTAGGACGGCAGGGTCGTGGGTACAACGCGGCCATGCCCCTGGACGAGCTCCTCCCGAACGACCTGCAGGCGCCGCGGGAGGCTCGCCAGGCGGTCGCCCGGTTCCTCGCCCGCGCCGACCTGCCCCAGCTCATCGACGACGCCCAGCTGCTGGTCTCGGAGGTCGTCACCAATGCCGTCCGGCACGCACGGGGCCCCATCGCCGTCCACGCCCACGTCCGCGACGGCTTCCTCCACCTCGAGGTCGGCGACTCCCAGCCCGAGTTGCTGCCCGAGCGCCGCGAGGCGCGCGCCGAGGACGAGTCCGGTCGCGGGATGGAGCTGGTGGACAAGCTCTCCGCGCGCTGGGGCTGGAAGGTGACCGAGCGCTCGAAGGTGATCTGGTTCGACCTGCGCGTGTGATCGCCTGCGCGTGTGATCGCAACGCCCGGGATCGCACAGCCCCGGGATCGCACCGCCCCGGGTCTCGCCACCGCCCCCCGTGTGGCCGCAGGCCGCCGCGTGTGGCGCCCGGGCACCAACCTCGGACCCCCGCCGGGCCGCGGACCGGTCGCCCCCCTACGCCTCGAGCGGGTCGCTCGGCAGCGGCTTGGGCTCGCTCCACCGGATCGGCATCCCGTGCGCCGGTCCCATCCCCAGCAG
>JALOLH010000109.1 GCA_025456065.1 Candidatus Nanopelagicales bacterium
CATCTACGGCCCAAACCGCTGGAGCGACTCAAACGAGATCGACGTCGCAAAGCGGCGCGTGGTTCATCAACGACAACCGCAACTCGACAAGAGCCTGGCTGAGAGCCCAAGGGCCTGACGGGTCACCTGGACGCCGGCAGCATCGTCGGGGGCTCGTGTCGGTCCGGGTCGCAGCTCGCGAAGGGTCCATCGGGAGCGAACAGGTATCCGCGGTAGTAGTGCAGGCTGTTGCGGATGAAGTTGGCCATGCCGAGCGTGGGGTCGGTGAGTGCGCGGGTGTAGTCGGCGTACATCTGGCCGAGGAACATCACGGCCGCCGGGTGCTCCCGCCACTGCCGGCACCAGCGGTTGCGTGACCCGAGCTGGACCTCGACGTGGGCGCACAGCCAGGTGTCGACCCATGCGGCGACCTCGTCGAGGTCCGGCCCCGGCGGCGGGGTGATTGGCACGCGGGGCGGCGCGGCACGTGCGGTGATTCGGTGGCTGGCGGCCTTCTGCGCGGCGGTGATCCGACGGGCATGCGGCCCGTGATACCAGGGCTGCAGGGCGATCAAGCCGGGACGGGCTCCGGTGGCCAGCACCAGGGCCTGCCCACGCGGCAGGGCGCGGATGGCCTCGGGCGGCAGGATTCGTTGTCGGCGCAGGCTGTGGCTGGTGCTGTGGTCGCGGCCGTGGCTGATCGAGCGGACGGTGACGTCGTGTTCGCCGATGAGCTTGCTGATGTCCTCGGCGAGCTTCGGGTCATCGATCCCGGCCCCGATGACCTTGACCGTCGCCGCGGACCACAGGGTGTCCATGCCGGTCTCGCCCCAGACGCTGGAGCCCTGCCGGTAGGACTGCAGGATCGTGACCGGGATCAGCCCGCGTGACCCCAGGTGGCTGTAGAGCTGGGGCAGGTCGCCGATCCGGGCGACGTTGGCGGCTTCGTCGAGCACGGCGACCAGGGGCGGGTCGAGCCGGCCTGCCGCTGCTTCGGCGCGGTGGGTTCCGGCGGTGAACAGGGCGTCGACGAGTGCAGCGACGAGCGGTGCCGCGGATCCGCCGCCGTCCTTGCTCATCGCGTAGACGGTGTCGGTGCTGCCAGCGAAGACCAGCGGGTCCAGGGCGGGTCGCGTCGGGTCGGGCGTGACCCAGGCCATGATCGCGGGGTCGCGCAGGGCCTGGGCTGCGGTTCGGGCGGTCTCGAAGATGCCTTCGCGGGTCTCCACCGCACCGGACTGGCGTCCCTCGAGGCTGGCCGCCAGGGCGGGGTGGCCTTTGTCGCGCAGCAGTTGAACGGGCCGCCGGGCGGTGGAGTCGTTGAGCCACCGGTAGACCTCGGCGAGGTCGCGACCGTCGAGTGCCGCGGCGAGCAGGAGTGCCGTGAGCAGGTCCGTGGCCGCGCTGGTCCAGAAGTCCCCGCCGGCATGGCGGTCGGTGTCCTTGATCTCCTGAGCGAAGTGCATCGCCAGCCGTGCTGCCTGCCCGACTGTGGTGACGCCCGCGAGTGGGTTGAACGTGAACCGGCGGGTACTACGTGCGATGCCCTGCGGGTCGAACACCCAGCAGGTGCCCCGCGCCCGTCGAAGGGCGTGTGTGGCCATGAGCAGATCAGCCTTGTTGGAGGTGGCAATGACCGCGCCGGGGGCGTCGAGGACCATGGGGACGGCGAGGCTGGTGGTCTTGCCGGCGCGGGGCGCCATGATGCACAGCACGACGTCCTCCCACGACCCTCGCAGCACGGGGCCGCTCGGTTGGAGGACCCCGAGCGCCAGGCCAGCGTCCTCGGCTCGGATGGGTTCGTCGGCGCGGAGGCCCGGTCGCAGCGCCCGGGCCCGGTCGGCGGCGGGTGCTGGAGTGAGCGGGGCAAGGTCCGTGGGTCGGGCAAGGGAGCGCACCGGGTCGTCGGAGGGCGGTCGACGGGTCCCCCGGGAGGCGCCGACTCCGGCGGCCACAGACGCACACACCCCGACACTGATCCAGGCGGCGGCGACCAGTGGGGTGGGCGCACCGAACACCGGGCCAGGTCCGCCGCTGATCACCCTTGTGGCTGTGTCGACGGCGAAGGGGGGTGGGTCCCAGCGACCGTTCGCAGCCCACCCCGCGGCGCTGCCTGTGGCCCACGCGACGCCAGCCAGGGTGAGGCCGCCCCAGAGTACGGCGACGATGGTCAGCGGGGTGGCCATCTCCGGGGGCATCCCGGCTCGGGGTCCGAGCGGGGCGGGCCGCATTACCCGGCCCTCCTGATCCGGGTGTCGGTGTCGTAGAGCACCGACTCGGCGGCGGTGAGCTCCATGGCCAGCGGCAGGCCGGGGCGTTGCCCGGTCTTGAGCAGGTAGCTGCCCCGCCCGGGATGGCGGGCGCCGGGTTGCCAGGACTCCGCGGAGCTCCAGGAGGCGACAAGGTCGATCTCGCGTGCGGTGAGCGGGACGACCTGGGTCACGGCGGCGAGCTCACGGCGGGGCAGGCCGCCGAGCGCGACGATGGCGGAGCGTTCGACGAAGCCTCGGGCCTTGGCGACATCAGCGCGGGTTGGCAGCGCCTCGAGGTCGGCCAGCGAGTGGGTGATCATCAGGCTCGCGATGCCGCGGGAGCGGTTCAGTCGGGTGAGGGCGTCCGCGTGCTCGACGAGGCCAGGCGCGCCACGTAGCGCACGCCACAGCTCGTCCATGACCATCAGGTGCCGTCGCGGCGTGGCGAGGCCCGCGTCAGCGAGGGCGGTCGCGGCGTCGACCGTCCCGAATCCGGCGGACCAGGTAGCGAGCATTGCAGCGGCGACGAGGGTGTCCCCGGCGGCTGCGGTGGCGGAGATGTCGACGCTGATGCCCGGTGCGGTCAGGTCGAGGGTGGTCGTGGAGGGGCCGTCGAACACGCCCGCGAGCGCACCGGCGGACAGCAGGTTGAGGGTGCGGCGCAGCTCGCGGGTGGCGTCGTCGTAGTCGCGTCGGGTGCGGCCCTCGGCTGCGTTGAGCAGGGCTGGGGTGGGCTCGCGCAACAGGTCCAGGAGCGCGGCGACGGTGGGCACCGCGCTGCCGGTGGTGAGCTGGTCCAGGGCGTGGCCGAGGAGGACCTCCTCGCCGTTGCTGACCGGGGCACCCCCGGCGCCGCGGACCAGTGCGCATAGCGCCATGAGGCTGGTCAGCTGCCGTCCCCGGACCTCGGCCCGCAGGGCGTGCGCACCGGCGGCGGGGAGCCTATACGCGATCTGCCCGAGTGGGCCGGGGTCAAGCGGGTTGATCCGGTCAAGGCCGCGGCCGACCCGGATGACCTGCCCGCCGAGTGCGGCGATGATCGCGGTGTGCTCGCCCTTGGTGTCGCCGAGGATGATCGGCCGAACGCCGAAGGCGGCCATGCCGAGGGTGAGTCGCTTGGCCAGCGCGCTCTTGCCGACGCCGGGCTGGCCGAGCAGGAACATGCCGGTGTTGGTGGTGATGCCGGCTTCCATCCACGAGAACGGGTCGGCGCATACGACTTCGCCCCAGGTGAGGTGTCGGCCTAGGGGGACGCCAGCGGTCGGGGCGCCTGAGCCGGCGACGAAGGGGAACAGGCCGGCGGCCTGGGTGGTGGTGGCGGCGTAGGCGCGGGCGGGTCGGGCCCAGGCGGCGCGGCCGGCGCCGGGGGCCCGCCAACCTAGTGCGGGGGCGACCGGACCCAGGTTGGCGATGGCGAGGGGGTCCTCGGCCGACTCTCGTCGGCGCGTCGCTGTCGAGTTCGTGCGGGTCATCGCCTACCTCGCAGGAGCTCCGGCGTGACACCGACGGAGAGCCCGGTGGCGAATCCCGCGGCTTGGGAGCCGTACAGCCGGCGGAGTCGGATCCGGGACTGTTCGGCCCGGTGCTCGAGGTCGGCGACTGCCGCGGGAAGGTCGCCGGAGTCGAGAACGGTGACGGTGGCGTAGGCCTGGACGGTGACCAGCCCGGCGCCGCGGGCCTCTTCGGCGGCGGCTTGGCGGGCGCGTTCCCTGTCGGCCAGGTCACGCGCGGTCTCGTCGCGACCGGACTTGGCCTTGAGCTGGCTGCGGAAGACCGCTGCCTGGGCCTGCAGGTCGAGCTCGCGGGCAGCGACGACGGCTGGGGTGGGGGTGAGCACGAGGGTGACGCGCTTGCGCCACCGGCCGGGCGCGATGAGGCGGGTGAGCACGTCAGCAGGTACGGCCTGTCGGGGTGCTTCGTCCCAGCCGTAGGAGATCGAGTGCCCGCTGTCGGAGCGGTAGTGATCCCACGCCTCGTCGGAGGCGATCGGGCGTGCATCTGCCCAACCAGCATCGTCCGGGCCCCCTGCAGCGACGGCGTCGCTCGCGGCGGGGTCGAAAGCTGAGCGGACCCATCCGATCGTGTCCGCGACTCCTGCGCGCCGAAGGACTGTGAGCCCGCATCCGCCGAGCGCGTTGGACAGGCCGGTGAGCATGCGGGAGAACTCGGCGACCTGTTCGTTGAGGTCGCCGAGTGGGACGTGGGAGCGGCTGGGATCGATGGTCACTGAGACGCGGGTCTGCACGGAGGCAGCGGCAGCGGGTGCCTGCTCGAGTAGGTCCTCGATGAGCTGACGGGCGGCGGTGGGGGCGGCCGCGTCGAGCCGAGGGTGGAGGGCCCCGGCGAGTGCGGTGGGCGATGCCGGGGTGGTCTCGACGGTGACCGCGACGTGGCGAACGGCCGGGGCGTAGCCAAGCCCGGCCAGCCAGGCGTGCCATGCGGAGACCCAGGTCTCGGCCTGTTCAGGATCAACCAGCCAGGTCGAGGTGGGGGCGACAAGCCACGTGCCCGTGAGGCAGCCACTGCGCCTGTCCCAGACGACGGCCCAGGGCCTCGCCGATTCGTCCAGGGCGGTCAGCAGCGCAGTGCTCGCCAGCGATCCGGGCAGTGTCCACTCGGCGCCGGGGGGGCGACCGAGTCCGGCCCGGTGGGCGGACCAGCCGCGGCGGCGTGCGCGCCGGAAGGCAACGTGGCGGGCTGCCGCATCAGCCAGAGGTTCGCCTCGCCACCGCGCCCACTTCGCAGCTCCGACGAGGGCGAGGGCCGGGGTGAGGACCAGCAGTCCGGTGGTGGAGAACATGCCGACCACGAGCACGGCGACCGCCGCGCCGATGGCGCCGGCTGTGCCGCGACCGTCGAGGCCTGCGACTCCGAAGCCACGCCGTTCGCGCCAGCCGCCATAGGTGCGAATGCTCTCCTGGCTCACGACGAGCCCTCCCCCAAGCCCTCATGGGCCGAGGCGATTGAGGCGTTGGCGGCGGCGTTGGCGGCCTGTTGGGCAGCCGCGCCCACCGCCATGACGCCTGCGGCGACTGCGAGCCCAGCTGGTCCTGCCGCTGCACCGGCCCCGCCCGCGCCAGCAGCGGCGGCGCCTCCCGCTGCACCTGGCGCACTCGCCGCTGGCGCGCCTGCTGCGGCGGCGCCCGCTCCGGACGAGGGACCAGCGCCGGGAAGCCCCGTGACGGGGCCTATCGGCCCTCCGGATGGCGCTGTCGGGCCCAGGTCCGCGGCGAGGCTCTGGGCGTGCTGGGAAGCGCCGGAGCTGCGCAGCCCGCGCGCCATGATGGCGCCGTTGGCTGCCAG
>JALOLH010000060.1 GCA_025456065.1 Candidatus Nanopelagicales bacterium
CCCTCGTAGGGGTGCAGGTCCGGGTGCGGGACCGGGTGGAACTCGTGCAGCTCCTCGTCCGGGGGCAGCATCGCCTCGACGTCGTCGGCGTTCTCGGCGTGCAGCATGAGCCGGCCGGCCCACCCCAGCAGCAGGCCGATCCAGGTGAGGCTGACCACCCAGCCCCACGGGTCGGGCAGCTTCATCAGCGTGGCCGACAGGAAGCCCACGATGCCCGCGGCGGGCAGGGTGATGAGCCAGGCGACGAGCATCTCGCCGATCTTGCGACGGTTCAGGCCGCTGCCCGCCGCTGCGCCGGAGCCCATGACGGAGGCCGCCGCCGCCTGCGTGGTCGAGATCGGGATGCCCAGCTCGGTGGCGCCGAAGATCGCCGTCGTGGCGCCGACGTTGGCGGCGACGCCGGAGTTGGCGTTGAGCTTCGTGATCCGCAGGCCCATCGTCTCGATGATCGCCCAGCCGCCCCACATCGTGCCCAGGGCGATCATCGTGTAGGCGGAGATCTCGACCCAGAGCGGGATCCCGGCGTCGGCGGTGAGGTAGCCGCCGGCGACCAGGGCGAACCAGATGACGCCCATCGTCTTCTGCGCGTCGTTCGCGCCGTGGCCGAACGAGACCGCGGCGGAGGAGACGATCTGCAGCCACTTGAAGGGCTTGGCGTCGTCCTCCCACTTGGTGAGCCGCTGCAGCAGGGCGACCAGGTACATGGCCAGGAACGCGATCGTGAAGGCGACCAGCGGCGAGGCGATGATGGCCAGTGCGGTCTTCTCGACGCTGCTCCACTTCACCACGTCGAAGCCGCCGGCCGCCAGGCCGGCCCCGATGAGGCCGCCGATGAGTGCATGGCTCGAGGACGAGGGCATGCCGACCGACCACGTCAGGTAGTTCCAGAAGATGGCGCCGACCAGCGCGCCGGCCGCGACGGTCAGGCCGAGGGGGATGCCGCCGGACGTGCGGCCCAGCGCCTCGACGTCGACGGTCTTGCTGATCGTGTTCGCCACCGCCGTGCCCACGACGAACAGGGCGGCGAAGTTGAAGAACGCCGCCATGTACACCGCGGTCCGTGGCTTGAGCGCCTTGGTCGCGACGACGGTCGCGGTGGAGTTGGCCGCGTCGTGGAAACCGTTGGTGAAGTCGAACAGCAGCGCGAGGAAGACGATGCCGACCACCGCGAAGAGGATCATGTTCAGGTCCATGGGCCAACCTCCACTGGCGGAAGCCACTGGGGAGCCTCGCCGAGGGCACACCGTAGCGCTGCGTTCCCCCGGTGTTCACTGTCGAACGTCACCTGATCGGGGGCCGTTCATCCACCGTTCATCTTGCCTACGGGGGACGTTCATCCCACCAGTTGCGAGAAGGCGTGGATCACCAGGCCGGCGAGGGCCCCGATGACCGTGCCGTTGATGCGGATGAACTGCAGGTCCCGCCCGGCTGCCAGCTCGATGCGGCGGGCGGTCTCCGGGCCGTCCCACCGGGCGACGGTGTCGCTGATCACGCTGGTGAGTGGCACCTTGTAGTCCCGGACCAGGTTCACGACGGTGTCGGTCACCCAGCCGTCGAGGTTGGCCTGCAGGGTGGGGTCCGTGGCCAGGGCGCGGCCCGCCTGCTCCAGCGCCCCGGCGCCGCGGACCCGCAGCTCGCTCGTCGGGTCGTCGGCCGCCTCGAGGACGACGCGCTGGGCCGTCTCCCAGATGCGGCTGACCGAGCGTTGCACGTCCGGGTGCTCGAACATCTCGACCTTGGCCCGCTCCACGCGCTCACGGGTGGCCTCGTTGGTGCGCAGGTCGTCGGCGAACTGCACCAGCATGCGGTCGATCGCCCGGCGGACCTCGTGCTCCGGGTCGTCGCGCACCGCGGCCAGGAACTTCACGAGCTCGAAGTGGATCCGGTCGGCGACGATGTCGTCGAGCAGCCGTGGGGTCCAACCGGGCGCCTGCTTGCCGACCACCCCCATGATGGCGGTGCGGTTGGCCACGATCCAGGCGTACGTGCGCTCGGCGACCACGTCGACGATCCCGGTGTGCGCGCGGTCGGAGACCACCTGGCCGAGCAGGTGGCCGAGCGCGGGTGAGACCTCGGTGCGCTCGACCCGTTCGGCGATGACCCGCTCGATCATCTCCTTCATCTGCTCGTCGTCGAGGACGGCGAGCAGCCCGCGCAGGGCCTGGCCGAGCTGGCCGGCGACCCGGGCCGCGTTGTCCGGCTGGGCCAGCCACTCGCCCGCCCGCCGGGTCACCTCGGTCGAGGCGACCTTGTCGCGGACCACCTCGTCGGTGAGGAAGTGGGTGCCCACGAACTCCCCCAGCGTGGATCCCATCTGGTCCTTGCGCGTGGGGATGATGGCCGTGTGCGGGATCGGCAGGCCGAGCGGGTGCCGGAACAGCGCGGTGACCGCGAACCAGTCGGCGAGGGCGCCGACCATCGCCGCCTCCGAGCCGGCCTGGACGTACCCCAGCCAGCCCTCGGCGTGGATGCCGCCGACGAGGATGGTGACGAGGAAGATCAGCGCGGCCAGGCCGAACAGGCCGGTGGCCAGCGCCTTCATCCGGCGCAGCGAGCGGCGGCGCTCCTCGTCGGAGCCGCCCCACGGACTGGTCGGGTCGTCCGTGGTCGCGGGGGTCCTCGAGGCCTCGTCCGCGGGAACCGTCGCCGTGGTCATGGCACCTCCGGGTGCTGGCGCGTCAGGAGGGCGAGTCTAGGCCGGGGCCGGCGCAGGTGCGTCGTGCGCTCAGCCGCGCAGGTCCTCCACGCTGCGCTCCGGTGAGCACTGCTCGCCCAGGACGGCCATGGCCTCCGCTCGACTGGCACCGGCCTCGACGAGGACGGGCGCGAGCGTCTGCCAGGTGCCGGCCGGGTCCAGCTGGAAGGCGGTGCAGACCGTGGCGCGGGCGCCCGCGTCGGTCTGCGCCCACAGGGCGGCCATGGCGCCGGCCGGGGCAGCAGCCGACGGCGGCGCGGCCGTCGTCGCCGTGCCCACGCCGATCGCGCCCGCGACGGCTGCGCCGGCAGCCAGCGCGACACCGGCGAGGGCCAGCGCGGCGGCGGCGCCGGTCGCGACGGTGCGGCGCTGGGTGGTGCGGGGTCCGGACGTGGTGCGGGCGTGCATGGAGCTCCTCCGAGTCGGGTCGCTCGAGCGTAGGCACGCCTGCGACGTCCGATTTGCACAGATCGTCCTGGTCTGCGGGGCCGAAGGTCCCTGGCCCCGCGGACCTCGTGGGCGTCCAGCTCGCCACGGCGCCGCACCGGTGCCGTTGCCCGACCGGTACCGGCCGGCAACACGCCGGAAACCTGGCGCCGCGACGCTGTGCCGCACACGAGAGGAGGGCCACTGTGGTCGATCGCACCCCCGGCCCCATCGACCGGCTGCTCGAGGAGGCGTGGGCCTTGGTCGCCGGCAACGACGAGGGGGTGGTCGCTGACTACATCCCGGAGCTGGCCAAGGCCGATCCCGCGACCTTCGGTCTCGGCCTCGCGACGCTCGACGGCGCGGTCTACACGACCGGCGACCTCGTGCCGTTCACCATCCAGTCGGTCTCCAAGCCGTTCGTCTACGCCCTGGCGCTCGCCGACCGTGGACCTGCAGCCGTGCTGGACCGCGTCGGGGCCGAACCCACGGGCGACCCCTTCAACACCATCAGCCTGGACCAGGCCAGCGGCCGGGCGTTCAACCCGATGGTGAACGCCGGCGCCATCGTGACCGCGACCCTGGTGGGTGGGGACACCCGTGCGGAGCAGTTCGACCGGATCCTCGACGGGTTGTCGTCCTTCGCCGGCCGACCCCTGGACGTGGACGAGGCCGTGTACGCCTCCGAGCGGGACACGGGCGACCGCAACCGCGCCATCGCCTACCTGATGCGCTCGGCCGGGCTGCTCGACGAGGACGTCGACGCGCAGGTGGAGCTGTACTTCCGGCAGTGCTCGATCCTGGTCACGGCCCGTGACCTCGCTGTCATGGCGGCGACCCTGGCCAACGCAGGTGTGAACCCGGTGACCGGCGAGCAGGTCGTGCCCCGCTCGGTGGTCGCGCCGGTCCTCACGGTGATGAGCACCTGCGGCATGTACGACTACGCCGGGGAGTGGCTGTACCGGGTCGGCCTGCCGGCCAAGAGCGGCGTGAGCGGCGGGATCGCGGCCGCGCTGCCCGGCCAGCTGGGCCTGGCCGCGCACAGCCCACGCCTGGACGCCCGTGGCAACAGCGTGCGCGGGGTGGCGGCCGCCGAGCTGCTGTCGGAGCGGCTGGGGCTGCACCTGCTGCGGCCGAACGGCCGGCCGCGCCCCGGGGTCCGGCGGACCTACCGGGGCGACGCCGTGCACTCCAAGCGCACCCGGCAGCGCGGCGAGGCAGCGTGCCTGGAGGATGCCGGCAGCGCGATCGCCGTCCACGAGCTGCTGGGTGACCAGAGCTTCGTCAGCGTCGAGGTCCTCGTCCGGGCCGTGCTCGCCGACCCCGTGCCCGCCCGGTGGTGGATCCTCGACCTGAGCCGGGTCTCCCGGATCGACCTGGCCGCACGGGCCCTGTTCGACGGGCTCGTGCAGCAGCTGCAGGACAGCGGCCAGCAGCCGGTGCTGGTGGAGCCGCGGGCGCGGGGCCCCCGCGAGGTGATGGGTCAGCTCTCGACCGCACTGCCGCGGTTCCCCGACGTGGATCGCGCGCTGGAGTGGTGCGAGGCGGAGCTGTTGCTGGCCGAGGGCCGCCGCGCGGAACTGGCCGAGGGGCTGGTCCCCCTGGCCGAGCAGGACCTGCTGCGCGACCTGCCCGTCGACGCTGTCGGCGCCATCGAGCAGCGGGCGGTGACGCGGGTGTTCACCGCGGGGACCGTCGTCTTCGAGGAGGGCGCGCCGGCGGACGGCCTGTACTTCGTGGGCGCCGGCGAGGTGATGGCCGACCTGCGCGTGCGCGGCCAGCGCGATCGCCGCCGGCTCAGCTCGGTCGCCGCGGGCTCGGCGTTCGGCGAGCTCGCCCTGGTCGACGGCCGGCCCCGTTCGACGCGCATCGTCGCCGTGGAGCCCACGATCTGCCACGTCCTGGCGCCCGAGGCGTTCGAGGGCCTGCGGCGGGAGGCGCCAGAGGCGGCGGCCGGGCTCCTGCTGGCCATCGCGCGGAGCCTCTCGCAGCGCCTGCGTGCCTCGACCGCCGAGGTCGCGGCGCTCGAGGAAGCCTGAGGTGCCTTGTGGTGACCCACGTCACACATGACCCATACTGCTGACCCGGCGAAGCCGTTCCTCGGCGCCGCGGTCACCCACCCGGCCCCACTCGTATCCACCGCCAGCTCACGGAGGCCCACATGCAGCGCGCATCCCGAAGGTCCCTCATCGGCGCGGCTGCGGCGATCGTCCTGGCGGCCGCGGCCGTCCCGGCCGTCCTGCCCGCGGCTGCGACCGGCTCGGTCGACGTGGACGCCGGTCGGCTGACCCTGGCCACCGGGGCGTCCGACCAGGTGAGCCTCGACGGGGCCGACCTGGTCGGCCTCGGCGACCTGACCCAGCCGCTGGCAACCGCCGGCACCTGCGACCTGTCCACCGATGGTTCGTTGCTCACGTTCTCCGGAGCGGTCGGCGCGAAGACGCGGACTGTGGGGTTCCGGGCCGACTCGATCGGGGTGATCGAGTCGAGCCTGACCAGCCTGTGCAACCGGGTGGACGTCATCTCGTTCAGCAGCACCGAGACCCTCACCGTGGGCCTGGGGAGCGCCCTGAGAAGCTTCGACGGCACGCCGTTGCGCGCGACCAGGGCCTCCCTGGACGTCGAGGTGCGTTCGTGGCTGGGCTCCAGGGCCAGGATCGAGGCGACGGCGAGGTTGGGCGGGACGACCGTCGGGACCTTCGAGCTCGCCCAGGGCAGCGCGGCGTGCAACGTCGGCGACGGCGGCAACTGCCAGTGGGTGATCGAGGCCCCGGGCGTGCAGTTCGACACCCTGACGCTCAAGGCCCTCAAGGGCAGCTTCTCCCTCGAGGGTGGGGCGGACACCCAGACGCCCGCGACGTCTGCGACGACCTTCGACCTCGTGGCCAAGGTGGACAGCACGTTCGAGTGCGAGGACGGGGCCAGCCTCACCAAGGGCAACGCCACGGTCACGTTCGTGGGGACCGTGGATCCCGAGGACTGCGAGGGCTTCGGCGCCACGCTCGATGCCGACAACGAGTCGGTCCGGTTCCTCAAGCCACGCGACGTCGACCCGACGGCGCAGTTCGTCTTCGGGATCGGCTGGGTGCGCGCCCCGGGCCCGGACACCACCCTGAACCCGACGGAGGTCGACTGGGAGACGCCGACGCCGGGGATCGACGCGAGCACCCTCGGGTGGTGCCCCGACCCCGTCTACGACGGTGAGGTCGAGGTCCCCCTGCTCGAGGGTGGGGTCGAGGTCGCCAGGGTGACCGTGCCGAAGCTCGTGGGCATCGCGGATCCCCTCGGCCAGCCTGACCTCGACACGGGTGTGGGGGCAGCCGACGGGACGCAGTTCGCCTGTGTCGGCTCGCAGTACGCCGATGTCCAGCAGGACGGCCGGGTCCGCATCGTCGAGCAGATCTACGTCCTGGGCGACATCCGCCTGTCCAAGCCCTGACCCGGTCCGACCGCAACCGATCAGCTGGCCCCCGCCGAGACGTCGGCGGGGGCCAGCTGCAGCACGCCGAGGGACGCGAGGATCCGCGCGGCCTCGCGGCGATCCGCCGCCCCGATCCCGTCCGGTGACAGCTCGGCCCGCGCCCGCAGCAGCATCGCCTCCTCGAACGGCAGCCCCTGCTCCTTGGCCGCAGCCAGGCCAGCTCCCAGCACGGCCAGCGCATCAGGGGAGCGACCGAGACCGGCGAGCGCCCGGCCACGCACCAGGCACATCGCCGCGCGGAGCAGGGCCGGCTGCTCGGCACCGACGACCTCCGCCTCGAGCAGGGCGAGGGCCTCGTGGTGGTCGCCTCGTCGCACCGACACCTCGGCCGCGACGAGGACCGCCTCCAGCGCGCTCTCCCGCAGTCCCATCGCGCGGTACTGGGCGCAGACCTCGCCGGCGAGCGCCTCCGCGCCGTCGAGCTCGCCGCTGGCCAGCAGCAGGCGGGCGCGCAGCAGCTCGCCGTACGCGCGCTCGGACTGCAGGCCGGATGCCCGGAACACCCGGACTGCATGCTCCAGCAGCGCCGCCGCCCCGTCGAGCTGGCCCTGCCGGGTGAGCAGGTCGGCGAGGTTCAGGTCCACCTTGGCCGCGAAGTGCGCGTTGCCCACCTCAGTGGCCACCTGCCGGCTCTGCGCGTACCACTGCACGGTCTGGTCCCACTGGCCGGCGAAGAAGGCGAACGAGCCCAGGTTCTCGCGGGCGACCGCCTCTCGGGGCCGGTAGCCCTGGTCGATGCAGATCTGCAGCGCCTCCCGCGTGGCCTCCCCCACGCCGGGTTCGCCGAGCACCGCGTCGGCGAAGTCCTGCAGCATCAGGGCGTTCGCGAGCACGTCGAGGTCCTGGCTGGCGCGAGCCGCGGTCACGGCCCGTGCCGCCCAGCGACGAGCGTCCACCGGTCGCTCCTGGCCCAGCCGGATGACCGCGAGCAGCTGGTCGAGGCGCGCCTCGAGGTGGATCCGCTCGGCCTCGGGGAGGTCCGCGACGATCCGGCGTGCCCGGCCGACCACCAGCAGGGCCGCGCGGTAGGAGCCAGCCCGTTCGAGCACCCTGGCCCGCCGGGCCATGAGCTCAGCGCGGGCTGCCGGGTCCGGCTGCGTCGCGGCGGCCCGCCGATACGCCTCAACCGACCCGTCCAGCACGCCGGCCAGCTCGCGAAGCTCGCCGAGCGTCGCCCAGAGCGAGGCCCGGTCGGCATCGGTGACGCCGGGGATGCGCCGGCTCACCTCGAGCGCGCGCTCGAGGTGCTCGATCGCGTCGACGTTGGCGTACGCCCGCTTGGCGTCCTCGCCGGCCCGCCGCGCGTACGTCCAGGTCCGGTCGGCATCCCCCGCACGCCAGAAGTGCAGGGCGAGCACGGGGGCGTCGGCATCGACATCGGTGCTGATCCGCTCGAGCGTCTCGCCTGCCGTGCGGTGCATCCGGGCACGGATCCGGAAGGCCAGCCCCTCGTACGCGGCGTCGCGCACCAGGCTGTTGCGAAAGCGCATGCGCGCAGGTCCGTCCGGCTCCAGGAATCCACTCAGCTCGGCCACGTCGGCAGGTTGCAGGGCCAGGCCCTCGGCGCTGAGCACCTCGCGCAGCACGGCCAGCCGGAAGCTGCGGCCCAGCACCGCGCAGTAGCGCAGGATGCGCCGCGCGTGCGGCGGCAGGGCGTCGATCTGCGTGGCCATGGCCGCACCGACGGACTCGGGCAGGGCCTCGAGCGACCCAGCGGTCAGCGCGACCCGGGTGACCTCCGTGACGAACAGGGGACTGCCCTCGGCGCGCTCCACGATCGCGGCGATCTCGTGCGGCCGCAGCGGCGTGGCCTCGGTCGCGGCGATGACGAGGCGCTCCACGACCGCGGGCGGCAGGGGGCCGACCTCGATCGTCTCGCCCACGGACGGGGCGAACCCGCCGGGATCCGGGCGACGGATCGCCACGACCGTCCAGGGCCTGCCGGTCGCGGCCAGCGCGACCCGCTCGAGCAGCGCCGCGGACGCGGCGTCAGCCCAGTGGGACTCCTCCGCGATGAGCACGATCCGACCGGGCATCGCCCGGGCGACGAGCTCGATGACCGCGTCGGCCAGGCGTTCGGGCCGGTACTGCGGGTCCAACTGGTCGACCTCGGCCGTGCTGGGGACCTCCACCTGGGCGACGTCGGCCAGCAGGGGCGCCATGGGCAGCAGGTCCGGGGCGACCTGGCGCAGGGCCGCCAGCATGGCCTGCCCCATCGCCGCCGGGGTGTCCCGCTCGAGCCGCAACAGCGCGCGCAGCGGGTCGCGCAGGACGCGGTAGGGGCTCGCGGCCCCGTATGGCTCGGACCGCACCACGATCCGGTGGTCGACCTCGACCCCGGTCAGCGCCTCGGCCACCAGGCGGGTCTTGCCCAGGCCGGTCCCGCCGACGACCGTCAGCACCCCGCCTGCTCCGCCGAGCGCCCGCGCCATCGCCCCGCGGGCCGCCGCGACCTCCGCATCCCGGCCGAGGAACGGCAGGACGGTGTCGGCCGGGGCCTCCTCGCGAGTGCCGAGCTCCTCGCCCACCTCGTACACCAGCAGCGGGACGGTCTTGCCCTTCATCGGGAACGGGCCGGCCGGCGTCACCGCGAAGCGGGTCCGGGCGTGCTCGAGGACGGCCGGATGGGCGTACAGCAGTCCCGGCCCGGCCTTGCCCATGATGCGGGCGGCGGTGTTCGTGGTGTCGCCCATGCCGGTGTAGGCGCCCCGCTCCGGGATGCCGACCTCGGCGGCGAACACGTGGCCGCGGTGCACCCCGAGCTGCAGGGGCAGCGGACTGTCCGAGTCCGCGATGCGGCGCAGGGCGCGCAGCATGCGGCCCTCGTTGTCGTCGAACGCGGTGGGGATGCCCGAGCCGAGGAAGCACTTGCCGCCGTCGCGGTCCAGGTCGGTGGCCAGCAGCGTGACGCGTTCCGGGGCCAGTGCCTCCTCCACGAGGGTGACCGTGGCGTGCAGCGCCTCGGCCAGGGCATCGGGTCCGGGGCCGGCCAGCAGCGCGTCCGTGCCGGAGAACCGGATGAAGGCGATGCAGGCCATCCGGTGCTCCGGGTCGGGTATCGCGGGACCGAGGTACTCCCCGAGCGCCTGCGGGAACAACGAGCGCAGCAGCGCGTCGTCGGCCGGGGGGAGCGCGGCGGCGCCCGGGGCGAGCGTGCGCGGCCGCCGACGGCGCAGGAGCAGTCGACCGTCTGCCCTCGGCCGCACCGCGTCGGCCGGCAGCCGGGCCGCCGTCGCCTCGCTCACGACGATCTCGCCGGCCTCGGCCGACTGCTCCGCCTGCGCGGTCGCGGTCGCGCCCGGCCCGAGGACGAGCAGCTCGCGGGTCGGCTCGCCGACCAGGAACAGGTGGATGTCCCCGGCGTGCACGCCCACCGACATCGACAGCGACAGCCGGCCCACCGAGGTCGGCACGGCGGCTGCCGCGCGCAGGGCGGCGCGCATCTCCACCGCCGCGTCGCAGGCCTGCTCGGTGTGGTCCGGACCGCGGAACAGGAACAGCAGCGCGTCCCCGCCGAACTTCAGCAGCTCGCCACCCCGACCGGCCGCGATCCGCAGCATGGGCCCGAACACCCGGTTGAGCGTCTCGACGATCTCCTCGGCCCCGATCCGCCCCCGCCGCGACAGCCGCTCGGTCAGCGCGGTGAAGCCGGAGACGTCGGCGAACACGAGGGTGCCGTCGACGACGCGCCACCGGGAGCCGGGCACCTCCTGGTCCCAGGTCAGGGTCAGGGGCGGCACGTGCCGGCGCAGGTCCGTCATGTCGCCCCATCGACGTCGGTCAGGTGGTGGAATCTGCCCAACGATGGCACAGGCGGCATGCCATGGCAGGGCGGGTGCGGCGCGCCGGGAGGGGTAGGAACGTGCGGCTGACCTTCCTCGGCGTGCGCGGCTCCACGCCCGCCCCCGGTGCCGACTTCGTCCGCTACGGCGGCCACACCTCCTGCGTGGCCCTCTCCGCTGGTCCCACGTCCCGGCCGGTGCTGGCGCTCGACGCCGGCACCGGCATCCGCGAGCTGACCGGCCTGCTCGCCCCGGACGCGTTCGCCGGCTCGATCCTGGTCAGCCACCTGCACTGGGACCATGTCCAGGGCATCCCGTTCTTCGCCGCCGGGGACCGCGACGGAGCTCGGGCGGCCATGGTCGTCCCCGCCGAGCTCGGCCTGTCCGGGCGCGACCTCGTCGCCCGGTTCATGTCGCCGCCCTCGTTCCCGATCCTGCCGGAGGGCCTCAAGGGCGCCTGGACGTTCGAGGCCCGGGAGGCCGAGCCGTTCCGTGCCGAGGGGTTCGACGTGCTGCCCTTCGACGTGGCCCACAAGGGGGGCCGCTGCTTCGGCTACCGCGTCTCCAGCGCCGGGGCTTCGATCGCCTACGTGCCCGACCACGCCCCAGCCGCCGGCGTGAGCGACGCGGCGCTGGAGGCGATGCGGGACGTCGACGCGCTCATCCACGACGCGCAGTTCCTCGACCACGAGCGGTCCCGCGCCGTCGACTACGGGCACGCGACCATCGACGAGGCAGTCGCCCTGGCCGAGCGGGTGGGCGCCCGCTCGCTCGTGCTGTTCCACCACGGCCCGCACCGCACCGACGCCGCGCTGGACCGCATCGCGGAGACGTTCGGCAGCGACAGCGTCCTCGTCGCGACGCAGGGGATGGTCCTCGACCTGGGCTGTGTCCCGCCGGACCGGGGCGCCACCACCCGTCCTCGCGTCACCCCGGCGTGACGTCACCGACAGCGGCCGTTCACGTGCCGGGCGTACATTGCGCTGCCATGGCGGAGACGAGCAAGACCGAGAAGGCCTTCGACGAGTGGCGCAGGGCGGAGGCGAAGTACGCCGACTACCTCCAGTCGTTCGCCGCGGACGGCCCGCCGAGCAAGGTCAAGAAGGACTCCGCGGTGGAACTGGCCAAGCTGCGCAGCCGCGCCGACGCCGCCCGCCACTCGTACTTCAAGCGCGCCCTGAAGTAGCCCGCTCGGCGGAACCGGCAGGCGTCCGCCCCGGCGAGCGGTCGACGTCGCCTACGCGTTCCGCTCGAACATCCCGGCCACCGCGGCCAGACCGAGCACCGAACGGGCTGCGTACTCCGAGCGCCACAGCCCGCCGTGGCAGGCGCCGTCGACGAACAGTTGCATGGGGTGCACGATCGGCACCTCCGGGTTCGACGTGGCCCTCTCGTTGCGCAGGTCGTGCACGAGCAGGGCGGCCATGATCGCGTTCGACGTCTCGGGCTCGAAGATCTCCAGCCCGAACCGTCCGGCCCCGGCGTAGGCGGCGGCGAGCGCCTTGTTCTTCACCACCGAGTGCGTCCGGGTGCTCGGGGCGACGTTGAGCGAGACGCGCACGCCGTCCTCCCGCGCGGCCATGGCGCGCCAGCGCTGGAGCCGCTTGGCGAGCAGGTAGTTGGGGCCCTGCTGGCCCACGAGGCAGTCGCAGACGCCGTACTCCACGCCGGTGGCGGTCCACACCGTGTCCGGGTAGTTCTGCTCGAACGTCCCGACCAGGCGCAGTGGGGACCGGGCGAAGCGCCAGAGCCCGGCCGAGCGCCAGCGCCGCCGGGACTCCTCCACGGCCTCCATCGGGGTGGCGAAGACGTCGGTGGGCGTCGCCAGCCAGGCCAGCATCACGTCGTGCCCCCGGTCGACGAGGTCCGTGCCGATGGCGTCGATCGCCAGCGAGACGCGCACGTGCAGCGGCCCGTCGGCGTACACGTAGTTGCCCAGGGTGAAGGGACCCTGGATGCCCGCCAGCCACGTGCGGACCTCCGGCGCCTGGGTCAGCAGGTCAGCCCCGGCGACCGCCGCGAGCGCCGATCCGCTGAGCTGCGAGCGATCCAGCCCCCCGGCGTTCGGCACCGGCACGTGCAGCCGCCCGGCGCGGTGCTCGGCGTCGGCGATCACCCGCCGCCACAGCTCGGGCCGCGGCAGGTCGACGGCCCAGACCGTGGCCCCCCAGTCCAGCAGGCAGCTGGTCGGGCCCATCTCCGCACCCGCGCCGAGGACCGCGATGTGCTCGCCGGTCAGGTCCAGCCACTCGGGGTGGGCGATGAGCAGCTCGAGGGCGTGCGCGAAGCTGGGCTCGACCACGCCGTTGGCGACCCACACGTCGAGCTGGTGGCGCAGGTCCGCGCCGCGCAGCATGCGCCCGTGGTAGGGGATCGCGAGCTCGGTCACCGCCCGACCGGTGCCGACCACCTCGGCGGTCGCGAAGCCCGGCTCGTCCAGCGCCGCGAACGCCTCGGGGACCGACATCCGCCGGCCGTCGCGCGTGAACGTGAAGCGCGCGTACAGGCTGGCCAACCCGTCCCGGCTCATCCGGACCGAGCCGCCCGGGGCCCGCAGGCCCGACTCGACGAGCGCCCGACCCGGCTCGATGTACTCCTTGCGCCAGTTGCCGACGGCCTCGATGCGCGCGCCGAGGGCGGGGTCGGTGGCGCGGGCCGCGTCGGCGAAGACCGCCCTCCCCGTGCCCATCGACGACTGCCGCCCCGCGTCCACGGGGAAGTCGATCCCGCGCTGCGGATCGAACTCCATGCTCCTGCTCCTTCCGGGTCCCTCAGGGCCAGCGTGCGGCGACGGGTATGGGTGTGGCCGCGACCGGCCTCCCACCGATCGCGGCCACACCCACCCGCGTCAGCTGCGCGCGTCGATCGCCCGCTGGTAGACGTCCACGGTCATGCCGGCGATCCGGTCCCACCCGAACTGCTCGACGGCGCGCTGCCGACCCGCCCTGCCCATCGCCTCGGCCCGGGCCGGGTCGGACATGACGGCGTTGAGCGCGTCCCCGACCGCGACCTCGAAGCCCTGCGGGTCGGCCTCGTCGTAGTGCACCAGCCGGCCGGTCTCGCCCTCGACGACGACCTCCGGGATCCCGCCGACGTCGCTGGCCACCACGGCGGTCTCGCAGGCCATCGCCTCGAGGTTCACGATGCCCAGTGGCTCGTAGACCGAGGGGCAGGCGAAGACGCCGGCGTGGGTGAGCGCCTGGACCAGGTGGCCCCGGCTCAGGTGCTCGTTGACCCACACCATGTTCGCCGCGCCCTTCTGCTCCCGCAGGGCGGCGACGCCGGCCTCGACCTCGGCACCGAGCTCGGGGGTGTCCGGGGAGGAGGCGATGAGCACCAGCGGGATGTCGGCCTCCATCCGCTCGGCCGCCTTCAGCAGGTGCGCGATGCCCTTCTGCCGGGTGATCCGCCCCACGAACAGCACGTACGGCCGGCTCGGGTCGATGCCGACGGCCTCGAGCAGGTCGGTCCCCGGGTCCGGCTGGTAGAGCTCGGTGTCGATCCCGTTGTGGACCACCTCGACCTTGTCCGGGTCCACGTCCGGGTAGCAGTCGAGCACGTCGGCGCGCATGCCGTGGGAGACCGCGATGATCCGGTCGGCACGCTCGTACGCGGTCTGCTCGATCCAGGAGCTGAGCCGGTAGCCGCCGCCGAGCTGCTCGGCCTTCCACGGCCGGCGCGGCTCGAGCGAGTGCGCGGAGATCACGTGCGGGACGTCCAGGTAGAGCCCCCCGACGTGCCCCGCGAAGTTGGCGTACCACGTGTGGGAGTGCACCAGCTCGACGTCCGAGAGCGCGGCGACCTGCGCCAGGCTGATGCCCATCGTCTGCAGCGAGGCGTTCGCGTCGGCCAGTGTCGCGGGCACCTCGTGCGCGGTCGCGTCCTCGCGGGGCGCCCCCCAGCACTGGACGTCGACGTCGATGAGCCTGCGCAGCTCCCGGGTCAGGTACTCGACGTGGACGCCGGCGCCGCCGTACGCCTCGGGTGGCCATTCTCGCGTGATCAGACCGATCCTCATGCTCGGCAGCGTAGGCCGGCGCGCCCCGCGGATGCGCGGCGCGGCAACGCCCGTGTGCTCGTGGGGTGATGCGTCGGCGAGCGGGGCGCGCAGGCGTGCTGCGGCGGGTACCCTCGGCGCGACGCGCGCCGGCGGTGGTGGCTACGGTGGCAGCATGGCGACGACTCCTCGGGTTCTGGGCATCGTGCTCGCCGGCGGCGAGGGCAAGCGGCTCATGCCGCTGACGGCGGACCGCGCCAAGCCGGCCGTCCCCTTCGGCGGGGCGTACCGCCTCGTCGACTTCGTGCTGAGCAACCTCGTGAACGCGGGCTTCGCCCGCATCGCGGTGCTCACCCAGTACAAGTCGCACTCGCTGGACCGCCACATCACCCAGACATGGGCGATGCCCGCGATCCTCGGCGACTACGTGACGGCGGTCCCCGCCCAGCAGCGCCTCGGCCCGCGCTGGTACACCGGCTCCGCCGACGCGATCTACCAGAGCCTGAACCTGATCGAGGACGAGAACCCCGACTACCTGCTCGTCTTCGGCGCGGACAACATCTACCGGATGGACCCGCGCCAGATGCTGGCCCAGCACATCGACAGCGGGGCCGCCGTGACGGTGGCCGGCATCCGCAAGCCCCGTGCGGAGGCCACCGAGTTCGGCGTGATCGAGCAGGAGGCGGGCTCGACGAAGATCATGGCCTTCCACGAGAAGGTCCCGGATCCGCCGGCGATCCCGGGCAGCCCGGACGAGTCGTTCATCTCGATGGGCAACTACATCTTCACCCGGGAGTGGCTCGTCGAGACGCTGCGCGCCGACGCCGCCGACGACAACTCCGTGCACGACATGGGCGGCAACATCATCCCCTCGCTGACCGAGCAGGGGATGGCCCACGTCTACGACTTCGGCACCAACGTGATCCCCGGGGAGACCGAGCGCGACAAGGCGTACTGGAAGGACGTCGGCTCGATCGACGCCTACCACGAGGCGCACATGGACCTGGTGAGCGTCCACCCGATCTTCAACCTCTACAACACCCAGTGGCCGATCATCACCTCGACGCTGGGCTCGCCGCCGCCGGCGAAGTTCGTGGAGGGCGGCAACGCCCAC
>JALOLH010000061.1 GCA_025456065.1 Candidatus Nanopelagicales bacterium
CCGGACGCTCGACATCGACCTGCTCCTCGTCGCCAGTGAGGTGGTCGCCCACGAGGTGATCGCCCAGCTGACCAGCCCGGGCCTGTCGGAGTTCCTGCGCGGGCTCGCGGTCCTGGGCGACGACGGCGCCGAGGAGCTCCTCGACCGGCTGACGACCCGCTGCGGCCGGTCGGTCCCGGCCGTGTGGCAGGTGCGGCTCACCCCCCAGGACGCCCCCGCGATGACGAGCTGGCTGGGCGCCGGACCCGTCCGGCTCGCCGACCTGCTGCGCAGCCCCGAGGACCGCAGCCAGCCGCTGGCCGTGGTGCCGCTGACCCTGGCCCGCAGCGGGTCGCTGGTCCTCGCCCCCGAGCCCGACGAGGGCCTGCAGCCTGAGGACACCCTCCTGCTGGCCGGGCTCGGCGTCGGCCGGCGGGCGCTCGGCGCCACGCTGGCCGACGAGGCCACCGCCTCTTACGTCCTCACCGGCCGCGAGCAGCCCACCACCTGGCTGGGTCGCCGCCTGGCACGGAGTGCGGCGGCGGGGTGAGAGGGTCGCCCGCATGAGGCACTACCGCCGCGCCGGGCTCACCTTCGACGTGCACGACGCGGGCCCCGCGGACGGCGACCCGGTGGTGCTGCTCCACGGCTTCCCGCAGGGGGCCTCGTGCTGGCGCGACGTGGTACCCGCCCTGCACGCCGCCGGCTTCCGCACCCTCGCCCCGGACCAGCGCGGCTACTCCCCCCGGGCGCGACCCGGCGCGACCTCCGCCTACCGCTGGCGGGAGCTCGTGGACGACGTCCTCGCGCTGCTCGACGCTGCGGAGGCCCCACGGGCGCACGTCGTGGGGCACGACTGGGGCGGCGGCGTGGCCTGGGCGCTGGGCGCCACCGCGCCGGACCGCGTGCGCACGCTGGCCGTCGTCTCGACGCCGCACCCCGCCGCCATGCGCGGCAGCCTGCTGCACGGGCAGCTGCTGCGGTCCTGGTACATGGGCCTGTTCCAGGTGCCGTGGCTGGCCGAGCGACTGCTGGCCCCGGACGGCCGCTTCTGGTCTGCGGTGCGGGACGACCTGCCGGACGACTTCGCCGCCGGCTACGCCGAGCGGATGCGGGACCGGGCGGCGCGCACCGCAGCACTGGCCTGGTACCGGGCGATCCCGGCCGAGGTGACGCGCCCCTCGGTCGCCGTGGGACCGGTCGACGTCCCGACCCTGTACGTCTGGGGCGACCGCGACCCCGCGCTGGGTGCCGCGGCGGCGCGCGCGACCCGTGAGTGCGTGCGCGGCCCCTACCGGTTCGAGGTGCTGGCCGGCGCCGGGCACTGGATCCCGGAGACGCGGGGGCCGGAGCTCGCGGTCTTGCTGCTGGAGCACCTGGGACCGCCAGGTGAGTCGACAGCGCGCTGACAGGGCACCGACAGGTTCGGACGGCAGCCTGGCCACATGGCCGCCCCCGACATCGTCACCGCTGGGCCGCCCCTCGCGGGCGACGGTACCGCGTGGGTCACCACCGTCCTGCGCCCGGCCCGCCGCCTGGACCGGCTGACGGCCCGCGCCCTGCGTCCCGCGCTGCTTGCGCTCACGGTGCTTCCCGGGCTGGTGGTCGTCGACCTCACGGCGGCCACACCGGTCTCGGCAGAGGGCTGGCGCGTCCTCAGCTCCGCGTCGTCCGCGCTGGACGCCGTCGGCGGCGGGCTGCTGGTCGTCGGCGTCGACGCCGATGACGTGCCGGATGGAGCCGCGAGCATCACGGTGCTGCCGCGGCCGGTCCCAACGGTTCGGGCGGTCGGTTGAGCCAGGCCGCCAGCCGGCGGTAGACGTCGGGGTGGTTGAGCAGCGACAGGTGGTCGAGGCCGCCGAGGTGGGCACCGTTGCCCATCTCGAAGGGCAACCGCCGACTGCGGCCCTGGCCTGACGCGCTCGGGTAACGGACCAGCCCGTCCCCGACGAGCCGACCGGCGGGGTGGTCGACGTCGCGGGTCAGCGACGCGGCCACGTAGTAGTAGGTGGCGTGCTCGAGGAACGGCACGTCGGTGGAGCAGTCCCGCAGGAACGCGTCGGGGTCCTGCCCGTGCCAGTCCTCCTCGACGACCGCGCCGTACCGCAGGTCCTTGATGCCCGCGCTGCGGACGCCCAGCAGCCGCGAGAGTGGCTCGGTCTCCGGCAGCCGCCGGAGCAGCCAGTGGGTGGCGTGCGCGCCCTGCTCCAGCGGCGCGCCGAGGTGTGGCGTGCCCAGGGTGACCACGGCGCGGACGGCGGGGACCCAGGCGGCGTCGCCCTCGTCCCCGTAGTGGCAGGCGCTGCGCGCGACCAGGCCGCCCATGGAGTGCCCGACCAGGTCCAGCTCCGCCAGCGGCACCGGCCACGCGGCGTGCAGGTCGGACAGCAACCGGGAGAGCGCCCGGCCGTTCTCGCTCACCCGCAGCCCGGTGTTGTAGCGCAGGTACACCGGGGTGAGGCCGAGGTCGGCGCGCAGCAGGTCTCCGTAGGACCCCGGCCGGCGGCCCGGCTCCGCCCCCGTCCCGAGCCACCAGGCGGCGTCGCTCTCGCACAGCCCGTGCACGAAGACGACGACGCGCGGCGTCGCCCCGGGGAACGCCGCCCTGATGGCAGCGGCGTCCAGGGGCAGGTCACGATCACCAACGCGGGCCGCCATCGGCACGGCCAGCACCGGCTGGCGCTCGGCGACCCGGTCGCCCCACAGCCCGTTGACGGCCGGCAGGACGGCCCGGCCCACCCGCGACTGGGACGGCGGCGGCGCGTCCTCGGGGCCGGTACGGGCGAGGACCTCCGCGCTCCTCGCCGGTGCCAGGCGGTGGGCGGCGGCAACCCCCGTATACACCGCCCCCGCGATCGTGTCGTGCAGGAGGGTCACCGGGCGGGCGGCGGGCGGCAGGAAAGCGTCGACCCGTCCCGAGACGGCCCGGTGCACGTCGCCCACGACGCCGACCATGCCGCCCAGGGCGTCCCCGACCAGGTCACCGGCCGCGCGCAGCTCCTCCTGGCGTCCCATCGTCGAGTCCCTTCGTCGCGTGCCACGACGGTGGCACGGGTCCGACGGTCCGCGCCACCCCGTGATCCAGGGAAGCCCACTCGGCCTCTCACCCGAGCTGGCTTCCCTGGATCACGCGGGGGGGCCAGACTCGGCCCCGTGACTGCTGACGCCACCTTGTCCCCGCACCCGTTCCGGCTGGCGGTGGAGGCTCGTGACCTCGACGCGATGACGGCGCTGCTCGCCGACGACGTGCTGCTCTTCTCCCCGGTGGCCTTCCGGCCGTTCGCCGGCCGGGCCGCCGTCCGCGAGCTGTTCGGCCACCTGCTCGAGGTCTTCGAGGACTTCCACTACGTCGACGAGCTCACCGGCCCCACGTCCCATGCGCTGCTGTTCGAGGCCCGCGTCGGCGGCAAGCAGGTGCAGGGCCTGGACCACCTGCGGTTCGGCCCCGACGGGCTGGTCACCGAGTTCACGGTGATGGTCCGCCCCCTGACGGCCGCGATCGCCGTGGCCGAGGCCATGGGCCCGCGCGTGGGGCACCTGGCCAAGGCAGGCCCGACCCAGGGCGTCTGAGCGGGCGCCGTCCCGGTTCTGCCCGCAGGTGGTCACGCCTGCTGCCACCATGAGCCGGGCGGCGGCCGTCCGCGGTCGCCCGACGAGCGGAGGCGCCATGCTCGAGGCGGCGGAGACCGGGGCCAGGCTGTCCAAGGCCGAGTACGCCGAGACGGTGCCCCAGCTGAGGGTCGACCTGATCAACGCCCAGTACGACCTGCGGCTGGCGGACTTCCCGGTGATCGTGATCATCGCCGGCGACGACCGCCTCGCGGCGAACGAGCTGGTCAACCGGCTCAACGAGTGGCTGGACGCGAGGTACCTGCGGACCCACGTCCTCGGCGACCTCACCTCGGAGGAGAGCGAACGGCCCCGGTTCTGGCGGCTGTGGCAGTCCCTGCCGCCCAAGGGGCAGATCGCCGTCTGGGCCGGCGGCCTGTTCCGGCAGGTGCACGCCTACCTGCGGGGGGAGACGACCGCCGAGGAGCTGGCCACCTGGAGCCGGCACCTCGAGTCGCTTCAGGACCAGCTGCTCGCCGACGGCGCACTGGTCGTCAAGTTCTTCCTGCACAGCGGCCGCCGGGAGCAGAAGGCCCGACTCAAGGGGGCCGAGCGCGACCCGGAGCTGGGCTGGCGGGTCGACCAGCGCGACTGGGCGCGCCTGGACGAGCTCGCCGACGCGCGCCCGGTCGTGGAACGGCTGCTGCGGCAGTTCTCGGCCCCCGGGTCGCCGTGGAACGTCGTCGAGGCGACCGACGCCCGGTACCGCGACGTCACCGTGGCCCGGATCCTGCGCGACGCGCTGCTCGCCCGGCTCGCCCAGGCCGGCGCACCGCCGCCCGCCGCAGCCGTGTCCATGTTCTCCGGCGCCGGACGCTCGGCGCTGACCGCCGTGGACCTCGCGGCGACCATCGACCGCGCGGAGTACCGCAAGCGGCTGAACGTCTTGCAGGCCCGGCTGCACCGGCTGAGCCTGGAGGCCCGGGACCGCGGCCTGACCAGCGTCCTGGCCTTCGAGGGCTGGGACGCCGCAGGCAAGGGCGGCACGATCAGGCGGATCACCCAGGCCCTCGAGGCGGGCGACTACCGGGTCATCCCCACCGCCGCCCCGACCGAGGAGGAGCGGCGGTACCACTACCTCTGGCGTTTCTGGCGGGACCTGCCGAGGGCGGGGACGACCGTCATCTACGACCGCACCTGGTACGGCCGGGTCCTCGTGGAGCGGGTGGAGGGCTTCGCCCAGCCGGGGGAGTGGCAACGGGCGTACGACGAGATCAACGACTTCGAGGAGCAGCTCGCGGAGCGCGGGTACTACGTCGCCAAGTTCTGGCTGCACCTCTCCCCGGAGGAGCAGCTCGCCCGGTTCCAGGCCCGGGCGGACACCCCCTACAAGCAGCACAAGATCACCGACGAGGACTGGCGGAACCGGGAGCGTTGGGACGACTACGCCGAGGCGGTGGAGGAGACGGTGGCGCGGACCTCCACCGACCGGGCCCCGTGGTACGTCATCCCCGCCAACGACAAGCGCTGGGCCAGGATCGCCGTGCTCGAGGCCGTCACCAAGGGGCTCAAGCGGTCGCTGCGTCAGGCCTGACCGCGAGCGCCCTCGGCGCGCTCCTTGATCCCCAGGAGCATCCGCCGTGACATCACGAAGCTGACCAGCCCGACCGGCTCCACGACCAGGGCCGCCCACGGCCGGCGGTAGGCGTACCGCTCCCTGACGAGCAGCCTGGCTGCCTCGCCCGGGCGCCCCTCGAGCACGAACGCCCAGGTGAAGTCGTACGGCGCCGGCGTCTCACCCGTGGGGACACCACCCTGGACGACCATGAACCGTGGCGGCTCGAGCGCGACCACCGTCAAGGCGACGTCCGGGTGCAGCCGGAAGTCGTCCCCGACCGCGCGGGTCTGCCACTCGGGGACGACCCGGTCGGCGCTGTGGATGTCGCAGCCGACCAGGTTCTCCAGCGCGTCGTAGCTGTACAGCCCGCCGCGGCCCTGGCCCATCTGCACGATCCAGGGCCAGGTCGCTGCGACGCTTGCGGCGACCGTCACCGCGCGGGTGGCGACGAGGTCGGCCCTGGGGAGCACGTCGTCGCCCGGCAGGGAGGCGCGGCGTTCGTCGGCCGTGGCCCCCCAGCCGAGGTAGTGCCGGCGCACTGACCGCCCGGCGGCCACGGCGGCCGCCAGCGCGAGCGCCCCGACACCGAGGGTGCGGGCCCGGCGTCCGGATGGCGTCACGGCCGCGGCCCGCCGGCCAACGCCCGGACGAGGCGCCCGACCTCGGCGAGCACGCCGATCCCGGTGCCGATCAGCGCCAGGACCAGCAGGGCCCGGCCCGCCCACGCCCAGTCCGTCGACCCCCACTCCAGGTCGAAGGGGAACACCACGAGCATCCGGTAGAGCACGACCAGGCTGATCGCGAGCAGCCCGAGCTGCGTCAGGGACTTGAACCAGGCGGCGTCGTACGCCAGGTAGACCGCGTTGACGGCCGCGCCGGCCAGCAGCGAGAGGTTCAGGACGCCGAGGACCTGCGGGAACTCGTCGGTGAGGAAGGGCAGCTCCTGCCAGCCCGGCCAGACGTTGACGAGGTAGTACAGGGCGAGGTTCACCAGCACGGCGACGACGTAGCCGGCCCGCCGGCCCGCCGACCGTCCGGTGCTCACCTCGTCCTGGTCCGCGCCGGCCGCCGCCATCGGCTCCTCCTCCGTCCCCACGGTGCGACGGTAGTCCGGGGCCGGGGCGTCCCGACAGGGTGCTACCGGGCGGCCAACCCGGTGCTCAGCAGCTGCAGCCCGATGACGGCGAGCACGATGGCCATGATGATCGCGCTGTGGGCCTCCAGCCACCGCCGCACGGCGCCGAGGGGGCGCAGGATCGGCTCCCCCAGGACGGCGTAGAGGAGCACCGGCACCGCCACGGTGCTCGCGGCCACGGCGGTGAACACCGCGACGGCACCGACGAGCTGAGCCGTCGAGGGCTCGTCTGCCCCGACGGCCAGGCCAGCCGCGGCCGCCATCAGCAGGATCTTCGGGTTCGCCACCGCCAGCAGCAGCCCGAGGCGAGCAGCCGACCCCGGCTGCGCCGTGGCGATCGACCGCGTCCACGCGGGTGCCTCCGCAGCGCCGTGGCGGCCCAGGAACTGCCGGGCCCCGACGACGACCAGCACCAGGCCGAGCACGATGCGCGCCCAGGCCGCCCAGGCCGGCGTCCCCGCCCGGTCGTCGAGCAGGTCCGCCACCAGCGCGAAGCCGCCGGACACCGCCGCGAGGCCGAGCGTCCAGCCGGCGAGGAAGGCGGCGCTGGTGGGTCGTGGCCGTGGCGTGAAGAGCATGAGGACGGCGGGGACGACCGCGAACGGCGACGCCGCGATGGCCAGGGCCAGCGGCAGGACGTCGAGGATCACGGCCCGAGCCTGGCAGACGACGGCTCAGGCCGCCTGCACCGCGCGCAGCCACGTCGGCGGGACCGGCAGACCCTCGCCGTCGGCCGCCACGACCTCGCCCGTCATCAGGTCGCGGAACGGCCCCCGGCCCGCCTCGCCCAGCGGGACCCGGGCCCAGTCCGTGGCGGCGTTGACGGCGACGACGACCTCCTGGTCGGCCGTCGTTCGGGCGAAGGCGAGCTGCTCGTGGGCGACGTGCAGCTGCCGGTAGGAGCCGTGCCGCAGCGCCGGCTGCTCGGCGCGCAGCCGGGCCAGGCGGCGGATCGCGTCGGCCAGCGCCGGCTGCTCGGGGACCAGCTCGGCGAAGGCGGGGCGCAGCTGCCGGTCGCTGTCGGCGGAGCGCCGGCCGCGGACACCCCACTCGCTGCCGTAGTAGACCGAGGGGGTGCCTGGGACGGTGAGGAGGAGCCCGTACAGCGGGTAGAGGTGGGCCGGGTCGCCGACGCTGCTGCCCACCCGGTCCACGTCGTGGTTGTCCGCGAAGGAGCCGTGCCGAAGGCCCCGGTAGATCCCGTCCGGGCCGTACTGGCGGTTCAGCGCGAAGGCGAGCTCGAAGTAGTTGCGGTCCGCGTGGGCCGACCACAGGCTCTTGTAGAGCTCGTAGTTCGTGCAGCCGTCCAGCAGCCCCGGTCCGGCGAGCCGGGTGTAGTCGCCGCTGACCATCTCCCCGACCAGCCAGATGTCGTCGCGCAGCCTGCGTGCGTGGGCCGCCAGGGCCCGGACGAAGTCCGCGCTGAGGACGTCGGCGGCGTCCAGGCGCAGCCCCGCGACGTCGTACCGCTCGATCCACTGGGCGACGGCGGCGAACAGGTGCTCGCGCACCTGCGGGTTGTCGACGTCCAGCTTGACCAGGTCGTGGTGGCCGGCCCACCCCTCGTAGGCAAAGTCGTCGTCGTACGGGCTGCGCCCGGCGAAATCGAGGTGGAACCACCCGGCGTACGGCGACGCGGGGCCCCGCTCGCGCACGTCGCGAAACGCCCAGAAGTCCCGGCCGACGTGGTTGAGCACGCCGTCGAGCACCAGGCGCATCCCGCGGCGGTGGACCTCGGCGGACAGGTGGCGCAGCGTGGCGTCGTCCCCCAGCCGCCGGTCCACGGTGAAGTAGTCCGCCGTGTCGTAGCCGTGCGCGGTGGACTCGAAGACCGGGCCCAGCTGCAGCGCCGTCGCGCCCAGGCCGGCGATGTGGTCCAGCCGCTCGGTCACGGCGTCGAGCCGTGGCACGGGTGCGCTGCGGAGGTCGTTCGTCGGCGGGGCGGCACACGCCCCGAGCGGGTACACGTGGTAGACGAATGCGTCGTCGGCCCACACCTGGTGAACCCCTTCCCGGTCAGCTGAAGATGCCGTGCATGAACTGGTGCACGAGCTCGGGCACCAGCAGCGGGTCCGTGGGGTCGACCTCGCCCGACCAGCACAGCCCGACGTAGGCGTCCACCAGCCCGCGGAAGCTCGCCGCGTAGCGGGACTCGCGGCCGCGCATGTTCCCGTGGTCGCGGGCCGCGGCCGAGAACAGCGACACTGCGGCGGAGTTCCACCGGTCGAGGACGTCGAGCGCCGGCCGCACGGCCGCCGTGGGCGGCCCGAGCCGGGTGAGGAGGAGCAGCCGGTAGAGGTCCTGGTCCGTCCGGCCGACGTCGAGGTAGGTGCCGGCCAGCCGGCGCAGCGTCGTGGTGACGTCCCCGTCGTACCGGCTCGCCTGCGCGACGCGGTCCGACGGGCCGGCGCCGTGCTCGCTGACGACCGCGGCGAACAGTCCCTCCTTGCTGCCGAAGAAGTGGTACAGCGTGGGCTTGGCCACCCCCGCCGTGGCACAGACGTCGGCGACCGAGGCGGCCGCGAAGCCGTTCGCGCTGAACGCGCCCAGGCCCGCGGCGAGCAGCCGGGCCTGGGAACTGGTCACCCCCGCAGTATACCGATCGGTACAACACCCGGGCCGTTGTCCCCTGCCGCAGCCCCGACCGCACCGGTTGGCTTGTCCTGGGGCGCAGGAGCATGACAGTCATCGAGTCCGAGACGCAGCGGCCGGCCACCCCGGCCGAGGTGGCCCTGCTGCGGCACGCCGCCGCCCGGGGCAAGGTGCAGGTGCTGCCGAAGTGCCCGGTCACCGGCCCTGACGACTTCGCCGTCTGGTACACCCCGGGCGTCGCGGCCCCGTGCCTGGCCATCCGCGACGACCCCCTGGCGGTGTTCGCCTACACGAACAAGGCGAACACGGTGGCGATCGTCAGCGACGGCACCCGGGTCCTGGGGCTCGGCCGGATCGGGCCCGAGGCGGCGCTGCCGGTGATGGAGGGCAAGGCCCTGCTGTTCAAGTACCTCGGCGGGGTGGACGCCGTTCCGATCTGCCTGAGCACGACCGACGCCGCGGAGATCGTCCGGACGACGCTGGCCCTGCAGCCGTCGTTCGGCGGCGTCAACCTTGAGGACATCGAGCAGCCCAAGTGCTTCCGCGTGCTCGAAGAGCTGCGGGCGGCCGCGCGCATCCCGGTCTGGCACGACGACCAGCAGGGCTCGGCCACGGTCGTGCTCGCCGGCCTGCTGGGTGCCCTGGCGGTCGTCGGCAAGGAGCTCGCCGCGGTCCGGATTGTCCTCGTCGGGATGGGCGCGGCCAACGTGGCCACCCTGCGGCTGCTGATCGCGGCCGGGGTGGAGCCCGGCGCTGTCGTCGCCTGCGACCGCCGGGGCACGCTGCACCCCGGCCGCGGTGACATCGAGGCCCAGGCGGCCGTCCTCCCGCAGAAGTGGGCCGCCTGCACCACGACCAACGCCGACCGGGTGGCCGGCGGCGTGGCCGACGCGCTGCGGGGGGCGGACGTGTGCATCGCGTTCTCGCACCCCGGCCCGGGCACTGTCGAGCCGGGCTGGGTCGCCGGCATGGCCCGGGACGCGGTCGTGTTCGCCTGCGCCAACCCGGTCCCCGAGATCTGGCCCGCCGAGGCGCTCGCCGCCGGCGCCCGGGTGGTGTGTACCGGCCGCGGGGACTTCCCCAACCAGGTCAACAACTCCCTGGGCTTCCCCGGCATCTTCCGCGGCGTCCTCGACGTGCGGGCGCGCACGATCAGCGACGGCATGGCGCTGGCCGCCGCCCGCGAGCTGGCGGCGTTCGCCGCGGAGCGGGGTCTGCGCCCCGACGCGGTCGTCCCGAGCATGACCGACTGGCTGGTCCACCCGCGGGTGGCGGCCGCGACGGCGGCTGCCGCGCACGACGAGGGCCTGGCCGCGACCTGGCCCGGACGCGACGCCGTCCGCGACGAGGCGGAGCGCACCATCGCGGCGGCACGCCGGTCCACCCAGGCCCTCCTGGCGGCCGGCTGCCTCAGCCCGCAGCCGCCCGCCGGTCAGTCGCCCACGAGGTAGAGCCCGGCGGCCAGCGCGGCCCCGAGCAGGGGCCCGACGACGGGCACCCAGGCGTAGCCCCAGTCGCAGCCGCCCTTGCCCCGGATCGGCAGCACCGCGTAGGCCAGCCTGGGCCCGAGGTCCCGGGCCGGGTTGATGGCGTACCCGGTGGGCCCACCGAGGGACGCTCCGATCGCGATGACCGCGAAGGCGACGCCCGCGTAGCCGAGGGCGGCGTTGCCGAACTGTGGCGGCAGGTCACCGGTGCCGGGGACGAACGGCGTGCTCTCGAGGACCCAGTAGACGAGGACGAACGTGCCGACGGCCTCGCTCACGAGGTTCCACCGGGGGGCACGCACCGCCGGGCTGGTGTAGAAGAGCCCGCCCGTCGACGCGGGGTCGTCGTGGGTGTCGAACTGCTTCTTGTAGACCGCGTAGGCCAGGGCCGCACCGGCGGCGGCGCCGGCGACCTGCGCCGCGACGTACCACGGCACCTGCCCCCACCGGATGACCTCCGAGAGCGCCAGCGCCAGGGTGATCGCCGGGTTGAGGTGGGCGCCGGACTGCCAGGCCACGCTGGCGCCGACGAAGACCGCGAACCCCCAGCCGAACGAGGTGAGCAGCCAGTCCCGCCCGTGGCCGAACGAGGTGCGCAGCGTGGTGTTGGCGTTGACCCCCACGCCCAGCAGCAGGAGCACCGCGGTCCCGAGGAACTCGCTGACCATGATCTGGCCGGCGGGCAGGTCGGTCATGTCGACCCGGCCCCGCGCCCACCCCGACGCCGACCCAGGGCCAGGTAGGCGACCGGCCCCACCGGCTGGACGAAGCAGGCCGCGCCCCAGGCGAGCTTGGGCCCGCGCACCTGCTCCCGTGGCCGCCGGACGAGGTCGGCCAGCGCGACCGTGGTGAGCGCGAGCTCCACCGCGGCCACGACGACGATCGTTGCCTGCTGCGACCCGCTGAGGTCGGTCCACCGTCGCGATGCCATGGGTGGACGCTAGCCCGCACTACCGTGCCGTGCGTGCCGGATCTGCCGCTCGGCTGGGCCACCGACCTCGCCGTCCTCGAGCACACCGGGTCCCTGGTCGAGGACCACGGCGACCACCTCGTCGTCCGGACCCCCGCCAACCCCGACTTCCACTGGGGCAACTGCCTGGTCGTCACCGACCCGACCGCCGTCGACGACGCCCGGCGATGGGTCGCGACGTTCCGGTCGGCCTTCCCGGCGGCGGCGTGGGTGGCGATCGGCCTGCCCCGCCTGCCTGCCGCGGCGCACGCCTGGGCCGACGAGGGGCTCGACCTCGAGGAGGACGACGTCCTGGCCACCGACGTGCTGCCCGATCTGACGCCGCTCGCGGCGGGGTATGCCGTCCGGCGGATCGAGGGACCTGACTGGGGCCAGGTGGTAGCCCGGGCGGTCGCGGCGAACGAGCGCACGGGCGAGCACGACCCGACCGGCTACGCCCGGTTCGCGCGGGCGCAGGCCCGGGTCCGGCGCAGCCTGTCCGAGCGGGACGTCGCCGCGTTCTTCGGCGCGTTCGCCGACGACACCCTCGTCGCCGACCTCGGCATCGTCCGCTGCGGCACGACGGCGCGCTACCAGGACGTCGGCACCGACCCGGCCCACCGCCGTCGCGGGCTGGCCGCCCACCTGCTGGGGGTCGCCGCGCGCTGGGCCGCCGGGTCCGGCTGCGGCCGCTTCGTCATCGTGACCGGTGCCACCAACCCCGCGGGACGCGTCTACCGACGGCTGGGCTTCCGGCCCACCGCCGCGAGCGTCCAGGCCTACCGCCGGCCACCCCGGTGACCCGGGTCGCGCCGTAGCCTGGGCACGCTCGTGGCCGTCAGCATGGGGAGGCAGCACGGTGCGGTGGCTGAGGCGGGCCGGGCTGGGGCTGCTGGTTCTGGTCGCCCTCGCGGCGCTGGCCGCGATGACGCCGCCGGGCCGGGCCCTCATCACCGAGAAGCGGGCGCTGCGCGACGGGGCGACGGGCTACCTGTACGGCTACCCGCTGGTGACGATGCTCGAGACGCAGCGGGCGCTCACCACGCCGCCGGCCGCGCTGAACGCCTTCGCACACACCCGGAAACTGCCCGAGGACGCCGGCGTCAACGTCGTCCGCCCGTCCCGGGACCTGCTCTACTCCAGCGCCTGGCTGGACCTCTCCGACGGTCCGGTCGTGGTCAGCCAGCCGGATCTCGGCGACCGGTTCTTCCTGCTGCCGATGCTCGACGCGTGGACCAACGTCTTCGCCTCACCCGGCACCCGGACCACCGGCAACCGGGCGGCGAACTTCCTCGTCGTCGGCCCGGCGTGGGACGCCCCGGCGCCCCCCGGCGTCCAGGTGGTGCGCTCACCCACCGACCTGGCCTGGGTCGTCGGGCGCATCGAGGTGGCCGGTCCCGACGACGTGCCCGCGGTGGGCCGGCTGCAGGACCAGTTCGCCATCACCCCGCTGTCCCGGTGGCCGGACGGGCCGCCGAACCCCGCGGCGGTGGTGACCGAGCCCAGCAGCGGCCCGAACGTCCGGGCGCGGGTCGACGGCATGGACGCGGCGGAGTTCTTCACCGCGCTCGCCGCGGGCCTCGCCCGGGTGCAGACCCTGCCACAGGACGGCGGCGCCCTCGCGGCGCTCGCCCGGGTCGGGATCGCCCCCGGGGAGCCGTTCGACTTCGACTCCCTCAGCGCGCCCGTGCGGGCCGGCCTCGCCGACGCGGTGCGCCGGGTGCAGGCGGGGATGACCGAGGCCTACGCGTCGGGCGAGGGCGCGACCGTGGGCAACGGCTGGCGGATCCCCCCGGACATCCTCGGCGACTACGGGGACGAGTTCGCCGTGCGGGCGGTCGTGGCCCGCGAGGGGCTGGGGGCGAACCTGCCGGCGGACGCGACCTACGCCACGGCGGTGGCCGACGAGACCGGGACGCCGCTGGACGGGCGCGGGCACTACGTCGTGCGGTTCCGGCCCGAGGATCTGCCCCCGCCGGTGCGGGCCTTCTGGTCGCTCACGGTCTACGACGACCGGGGCTCGCTGGTCCCGGTCGGGTCCGGCCGCCAGTCGGTCTCCAGCCACGACGGCCTGCCGCTGGGCCCCGACGGCTCGCTCGAGGTGCACGTCGGCGCCCCCGGGGCGACCGGCGTCCCGTTCCTGGGCACGCCGGCGGGGGAGTTCGACCTGGTGCTGCGGCTGTACTGGCCGGAGCAGGCCGTGCTGGACGGCGCCTGGCGGTTCCCCTCCGTGCAGCGCCGCCCCGGCGCCGCGCCCACAGCGCCGCCCTCCCCGTGATCCAGGGAAGCCCACTCGGCACCCAGCCCGAGGTGGGTTCCCTGGATCACACGGGGAGGGGGCGGCGCCGACGGATGTGGGACCATGGGGCCCTATGCCAGCGTCCACCGCACCCGGACCGGCCGCCCGCGCCACCTTCGCCTACCTGCCAGGGCTCGACGGGCTGCGTGCCGTCGCCGTCCTCGGGGTGATCTTCTTCCACCTCGACCTGGGGTGGATCCCGGGGGGCTTCCTGGGCGTGGACGTCTTCTTCGTCCTCAGCGGGTTCCTCATCAGCTCGCTGCTGCTGGAGGAGCTCGACCGGAGCGGCCGGGTGGACTTCGGCGCCTTCTACCTGCGGCGAGCCCGCCGGCTGCTCCCTGCCCTGCTGCTGGTCCTGGCGTTCGTGGCCGTGGCCGGGGCCACCGTGGCGCGAGACGCGGCCGCCCAGATCCGGCAGGACCTCCTGCCGGGGCTGTTCTTCGCGAGCAACTGGTGGTCTGTGCTGGCCGACCGCTCGTACTTCGAGGCGATCGGCCGGCCGCCGCTGCTGCAGCACCTGTGGTCGCTCGCCGTGGAGGAGCAGTTCTACCTGCTCTGGCCCGTCCTGCTGCTGGCGGCCGCGCGGTGGCGGGGCCGGCGCGGGGTCCTCGTGGTCGCCGCCGCGGGGGCGCTGGCCTCAACGGTCCTCATGGGCGTGCTGTCCGTGCGCGCCGGCTACCCGCTCGTCGACGCCAGCCGCGTGTACTTCGGCTCCGACACCCACGCGATGGGCCTGCTCGTCGGTGCGGCCCTGGCCACGCTGTGGCGGCCGGCCAGGCTGCCCCGGGAGGTGGCGCCGGTTGCCCGCCGGGCCCTGGACCTCACCGGATGGGTCGCGCTCGCCGCCGTGCTGGTCATCTTCTGGCGCACCGACCAGTACGCGCCGTGGCTGTACCGCGGCGGGTTCCTGCTCGTGGCGCTCGTCGTGGCGGTCCTCGTCGCCGTCGCCAGCCACCCGGCCAGCCGGGTGGGTCCGGCCCTGGGCACGCCCGTGCTGCGGTACGTGGGTGAGCGGTCCTACGGGCTCTACCTGTGGCACTGGCCGGTGTTCATGCTCACCCGGCCGGTCCTGGACGTCGTGGACAACGGGTGGCCGCTCCTGCTCGGACGCCTCGGCCTGGTGTTCGCCATCGCCGAGGTCTCCTACCGCTACGTCGAGCTGCCGGTGCGCCAGGGGGCGCTCACCCGGCGGCTGCGCGGGCTGCGCGAGCGCTGGCGCCACACCCCCGCGCCGGGGCGGACCGCCCTCGGGATGCGCCTGGCGGGTGTCGGCGCCGTCGCCGTGCTGTCCACCGGCTTCGTCGGCAGCGCGCTCGCCGCTGCGCCCGCGCCACAGGGCGAGTCCTACCTCGGCGGCGACGGCGTGACGTCGGTGCTGGCCGACGCTGACGCCGACGTCCAGCCCGATGTGGTCGAGCCGAGCACGCCCCCGCCGAGCACGCCCGCGCCGGCCTCCCCGCCGCCGGCACCGGCGGCTGCCGCACCGCACGCCAGCGCGGCACCGGCGGTGCCCGCAGCGGGAGTCGTCCGCGTGCGGGCCACGATCATCGGCGACAGTGTCGTGCTCGGGGCCCGCCGGGGCCTCGGCCGGGTCCTGCCCGCCAGCCGGATCGACGCCTCGATCGCCCGGCAGACCAAGGACATCGCGGCGCGCATCCGGGCCCTCGAGGCGTCCGGGTCCCTGGCCCCGGTCGTCGTGCTGCACCTGGGCAGCAACGGCATCGCCACCCCCGACCAGCTGCGCGCGATCCTCGCCGACCTCGCCGACCGACGGGTCGTCCTCGTGACGTCCGCCGGCCCGCACCCCTGGCAGGACTACACGAACCGCACCATCACCAAGGTGGCCCCCCAGTACGACAACGTCCGGGTCGCCGACTGGGCCGC
>JALOLH010000005.1 GCA_025456065.1 Candidatus Nanopelagicales bacterium
ACCGGCCTGCACGTGGCCGTGGAGAACGTCGAGCACGACCTGAACATCGGGTCCATCGTGCGGACCGCCAACGCCTTCAACGTCGCCGGGGTGCACATCGTCGGGCGGCGGCGGTGGAACCGGCGCGGCGCGATGGTCACCGACGCGTACCTCGACATCCACCACCACCCCGACGTCGCTGCCCTCACCACGTGGGCCGCCGACGCCGGACTGCCGGTCCTCGCCGTCGACGTGGTCCCCGACGCGGTCCCGATCGAGGGCTTCGCGATGCCCGACCCGTGCATGCTGCTCTTCGGCCAGGAGGGCCCGGGCCTGTCGCCGGGGGCGATCGATGCCGCGGCGGCGGTGCTGTCGATCACCCAGCACGGCTCCACCCGCTCGATCAACGTGGCCGCCGCGGCGGCCATCGCCATGCACTGCTGGATGCTTCAGCACGGGGTTTCCGGCACGCCCCCGCCGGGTAGCCTGCCCGGGTGACGTTCGCCCCGCTCGCCGCCCTGCCGGCCCTGGTGCCGGCGCTCGGCCCCGAATGGCTCGATCCGCAGAACCTCGAGCGCTTCGGCACCGCGGCGTTCTGGATCGCGATGGCCATCGTGTTCGCCGAGTGCGGCCTGCTCATCGGGTTCTTCCTGCCCGGTGACTCGCTGCTGTTCATGATCGGCCTGTTCATCGCCTCGGGCGTGATCGCCATCCCGCTGCCGGTCGCCTGCCTGCTGCTCACCATCGCCGCGGTCGCCGGCAACCTGACGGGCTACTGGATCGGCTACCGGGCCGGGCCACCGCTGTTCACCCGACCCGACTCGCGGCTGTTCAAGCACGAGCACGTGGAGAAGACGCACGCGTTCTTCGAGCGGTACGGCGCGCGGGCGATCGTGCTGGCCCGGTTCGTGCCCATCGTGCGGACGTTCATCACGGCCATGGCCGGGGTGGGACGGATGGACTTCCGGACCTACGCCCTCTACTCGACGATCGGCGGCGTCCTGTGGGCCACCGGCGTCACGGTCGCGGGCTACTTCCTCGGGACGATCCCGTTCGTCAAGGAGCACATCGAGCTGATCCTGCTGGGCATCGTCGCGGTGTCGGTCGTCCCGATCGCGATCGAGGCGATCCGGCATCGCCGGGAGGCGCGGATCCTCGCCACCGAGGTCGCGGCCGCGATCGATCCCACCGACTGACCGGTGCCCCGCCGGGGCGGCGGCCGGCCCGCGGCTAGGGTGCAGCCGTGAGCCAGCACAGCGCCGATCCACGTGCCGCCCTCCTCGAGCAGATCTCGGCC
Source organism: Candidatus Nanopelagicales bacterium (assembly GCA_025456065.1). Lineage (GTDB taxonomy): Bacteria > Actinomycetota > Actinomycetes > S36-B12 > CAIYMF01 > Prado023. The sequence continues at coordinate 1,277 of JALOLH010000005.1, forward strand.
AAGGCGGTCGTCCGCGGCCGCGTCGTGCTCTCCTCCGGTCGGGAGGCGGACTCCTACGTGGACCTGCGCCGGGTCACCCTGGACGGCGCAGCCGCCCCACTCGTGGGGCAGGTCATGTTGGACCTCACCAGCGACCTGGCCTACGACGCCGTCGGGGGGCTGACCCTGGGCGCCGACCCGGTGGCCACCGCGATGCTGCACGCCGCAGCCGCGCGCGGGCAGCGCCTCGACGCCTTCGTGGTCCGCAAGGCTGAGAAGGCGCACGGCCTGCAGCGCCGGATCGAGGGGCCCGACGTCGCGGGGCGGCGGGTGCTCGCCGTCGAGGACACGTCCACGACCGGGGGGTCGGTGCTCACCGCCGTCGAGGCCTTGCGGGCGGCCGGCGCCGAGGTCGTGGCGGTCGCGGTGATCGTGGAGCGGGGGGCTGCACCAGCGATCGCCGCGGCGGGGCTGCCCTACCGCGCCGCCTACCAGCTGGCCGATCTCGGCCTGGCCTAGCGGGCGCATCGTGGAGCTGCTGAGCCCGGCGGTGGTGCTCTGCCCACCGCTCGGCGAGGACCCGCCGGCGTGGCGGGACGCGCTGGCCGCGGCGCTGCGAGCCGCGAGCCTGCCCACCATCGTGCCGCTGGCCGGTCCCGTCCCGCCCGAGCCCGACGCGCGGACGCGCCTGGCCGGCTGGGTCGCCGACCAGGCGATCACGATCAGCGGCGCCCGGCCGTCCGGTCCGCTGCTGCTGGTCGCGTCCGGCGCCGCCTGCGCCGCGCTGCCCGCGCTGGGGATGGCGCAGCGGGCGGCCCGGCATGCCGTGGTCGGGTACGTGCTCGTGGACGGGACCGCCCCGGAGGTCGGACGGTCCGGACAGGACTGGCCCGATGCGCCCGTGACCGTGGTGCGTTCGTCCGGGGCGCCGGACCCCGGGGACGCGGTCGCGCGGCTGCGCGGATGGACCGTGGTCCCGGGCGATCCCGTGGCCGTCGTCCTCGACCTGGTCCGGCGCTGGCCCGAGCCGCTGGCCGGGTCGGGGCCCGCGCCCGGCTGAGGCCCGTGGTGCCCTCCTCGGGCACACTGGCCGCGTGACCGCCCTCATCACCGGCCCCACGGCCGGCATCGGACTGGCCTTCGCCGAACTGCTCGCAGCCGGGGGCGAGGACCTCGTCCTGGTCGCCCGCGATGCGACGCGCCTCGCCGCGGTGGCCGAGCGCCTGTCGAGCGATCACGGTGTGCGCGCGGAGGTGCTCGTGGCCGACCTGGCGAGCGAGGCCGGGCGCGCCACGGCGGCCGAGCGGCTCACCCGCGACGACGCGCCGATCGACTGGCTGGTCAACAACGCCGGGTTCGGGCTGAACGCCGGGTTCCTGGAGACGACCATCGAGGACGAGGAGCGTCTGCTCGACGTCCTGGTGCGCGCCCCGCTGCGCCTCACCCACGCCGCACTCCCCGGCATGGTCGGGCGCGGGCGGGGCCGTGTGGTCACCGTCTCGAGCATGGCCGGGTGGACCCCGATCGGCACCTACGCCGCGGCCAAGGCCTGGGCCACGACGTTCACCGAGGGCCTGGCCGTGGAGCTCGCCGGGACCGGGGTGACCGCGACCGCAGTCTGCCCGGGGTTCACGCGCAGCGAGTTCCACGAGCGCGCGGACATGCCGCTGCGCTTCCTGCCCGACGCGGTCTGGATCGAGGCCCGCACGGTGGCCGAGGAGGGCCTGCGCGCGGCTCGGGCGGGTCGCACGATCTGCGTGCCGTCCAAGCGGTACAGCGCCGCGGCGCTCGCCGTGCAGGCGACGCCCCGGCCGGTGCTGCGCGGCCTGGCCCGGCTCGCACCCCGGCGCTGACCATGGTGGTCCCAGGGACATCCTGGGCGGGGGGTAGGTCCCTGTCCCAGCCGCTGGTCGCCCGGATGCGCCAGCACGAGCGGTCCATCTTCGGGGAGATGTCCGCCCTGGCCGCCCGGGTCGGGGCGGTGAACCTCGGTCAGGGCTTCCCGGACACCGACGGCCCGGCCCTGGTCCGCGACGCCGCCATCGAGGCGATCCGCAGCGGCCGTGGCGCGCAGTACCCCCCCGCGCACGGCCTGCCCGAGCTGCGCGCGGCGATCTGCGACCATCAGCGGGACTGGTACGGCCTGCAGTGGGATCCGGCCACCGAGGTCGTGGTGACGACCGGCGCATCCGAGGCCATCGCCGCGGCCGTGCTCGCCCTGGTGGAGCCCGGGGACGAGGTGCTCGTCCTGGAGCCCTGGTTCGACCTCTACGCGGCGGTCATCGACCTGGCAGGGGCCCGTCGCGTCGCGGTGCCACCGGCGCCGGGCTCGTTCCGGCCCGATCCCGGCGCCATCGCCGCCGCCGTCACGGAGCGCACCCGGCTGCTCGTGCTGAACTCCCCGCACAACCCCACGGGCGTGGTGTTCACCCGTGACGAGCTCGCCGCCATCGCCCGGGTGGCGATCGCGGCCGACCTGGTCGTGCTCGCCGACGAGGCCTACGAGCACCTGTGGTACGACGGGCACCCGCACGTGCCCATCGCCACCCTGCCCGGCATGGCGCAGCGCACGGTGACCGTCGGCTCAGCCGGCAAGAGCCTGTCCTTCACCGGGTGGAAGGTCGGCTGGGCGTCCGGGCCGAGCGGCCTGGTCGGGGCGGTCCGGGTCGTGCGCCAGCACCTGAGCTACGTCTCGGGCGGCCCGTTCCAGTGGGCGGTGGCCGAGGGCCTGACCCGTCTGCCGCGTGCGCACTGGTCGGAGTTCCGGGCAGGGCTGGCGGCCCAGCGCGACCTGCTCGCCGACGGGCTGGCCGGGCTGGGGCTCGCCGTGCTGCCCAGCGAGGGCACGTACTTCCTGCTGACCGACGTGCGGGGCCTCGGCTACGACAGCGGCGCGCGGTTCTGCACCGAGCTCCCCGACCGGGCCGGGGTCGTGGCCATCCCGGTCGCCCCCTTCTGCGACCACCCGGGGGTGGGCGACACCTGGGTCCGTTGGGCCTTCTGCAAGCGGCCCGCGGTCCTGCAGGAGGCCCTCGACCGCCTCGGCACCGCGTTCGGCTGACGCGGGGCCGGGCGGATCCCGGCCGCTGCCGGGATCAGGACGCCGGCGCGAAGCCGATGCGCCCCACCACCGGGGCCATGCCCTCGGCCCGGGCCGGGGCACCCTGATCCCCGCATCGGACGAGCCAGTTGGCCAGCATGTGGTGCCCACCCTCCGTGAGCACCGACTCCGGGTGGAACTGCACGCCCTCCACGTCCAGCTCGCGGTGTCGCAAGGCCATGACGACCCCGCTGTCGGTCCAGCCGGTCACCTCGATGGTGTCCGGCAGGGAGTCACGCTCGACGGCGAGCGAGTGGTACCGGGTGGCGCGGAAGGGGTCGGGCAGCCCGGCGAGGACCCCGGCGCCCTGGTGGTGGACCATCGACGTCTTGCCGTGGAGCAGCTCGGGGGCCCGGGACACGATGCCGCCGAAGGCCGCACCGATGGCCTGATGGCCCAGGCACACCCCGAAGACCGGCACCCGCCCCGCGCACCCGCTCACCAGGTCCATGCAGGCCCCGGCGTCGTGCGGGTCGCCGGGCCCTGGCGACAGCAGCACCCCGTCGGCGGCCAGCGCCTCGTCGAGGCCGACGGCATCGTTGCGCCGCACCTCGACCTCGGCACCGAGCTGGGCCAGGTACTGCACGAGGTTGAAGACGAACGAGTCGTAGTTGTCCACGACGAGGATGCTGGCCGGCACGGGGCCATTGTCGCCGGTACCCTCGACGGGTGCACATCCCCCCGGCTCGGCCCGGCAGGGCGGGGAAGGGGGTGCCACGCGCCGGTGCGGCGGAGCGGACGCCCGGCGGACCGGCCATCCTCGTCCCGGACGGGGCCGCCCCACCGGTCGGTGCCCACCGGGCCGCGGGCTCGGTCACGGCGCGGGCACGGGGGGCGCGTGCGGTCGACCCGGAGCGGGCCGACGCCCCGGCCGTCGCGGCCCAGCAGGCGCTCGCCCGGCCGCCGGCCCGGCGGCGTCGGCGGCGGCGCTGGCCCGACCTGCTCGCCGCCCTGGTGTTCGCGCTGGCCGGCGCCCTGTTCGTCTCGGGCTGGAGCGCGGCCCGGGACGGCGACCTGCGCATCGACGCGACCGGCGGCCTGCGCGAGTCGATCGCGGACCGATCCACCCAGAACGCCGAGCAGCAGGCGGAGAACGACGCCCTGGACGCGCGCGTGCAGCAGCTGCGTGGCCAGAGCGAGGCTGGACCGGCCCTCGAGGCCGCGCAGGCCGGGATCGCCGCCCTCGAGCCGGCCGTGGGCCTCACCGAGGTGCGGGGGCCGGGCGTGCGCGTGGTCCTCGACGACGCGGACCCGCCGGACCCGATGCCCGACGGGATGACCGGGGACGACTACATCGTCCACCAGGAGGACGTGCAGGGGGTCGTGAACGCCCTGTGGCGGGGAGGAGCCTCCGGCGTGACGGTGATGGGCCAGCGCCTCATCAGCACCAGCGCGGTCCGATGCGTGGGCAACACCGTCATCCTGCAGGGCCGGGTGTACTCCCCGCCCTTCGTCATCGAGGGGGTCGGGGACATCCCGCGGCTGGAGGCGTCGCTCGAGGTGGACCCGGCGGTCCGGTTCTTCCGTGAGTGGGCCGACGTGGTCGGGATGCGCTACGACCAGGTGCCCCAGCGCGAGCTCGTGCTGCCGGCCTACACCGGCCCGATCTCCCCGCAGTACGCCACCGTGCCGTGACGCCCCCGCCGGCGATCCGATCCGGCGGGTGCGCTCGCCGGCGCCACGTGTCCACAGGGTTGTCCACAGGCTGGGGACGGAATCACACCGGTGTCATTCAGGTCCTGGCGGTTCAGCGCCAGCGGGTGGAGAGCCCGAAGCCGACCATGATCAGGGCGAACCCGATGACGAGGTTCCACCCGCCGAGGTCGGAGAGCAGTGGCATGCCCGGCACGATGTAGTAGACGACGATCCACAGCAGGCCGATCAGGAAGCTGGCCAGCATCGCCGGCACGAGCCAGCGCGGAGAGGCCTTCGGCATCGCCTCCTTGGCAGGGTCGACGGGGATCCGCGACCGCTGCTTGGGCCTGCCCTTGGATTCCGGCATCTGTCCTCCCTCGCACCCGTGGCTGCTGATGCTACCCGGCGTCCGCCGCTGCCTCAGACGGGCAGCAGCGCCTCGATCTGCGCCGTCCGCCAGACGGCCACGGCGATGAGCACCGCCCCGATCACCGCACTGACCAGCACCTGCTGGCCCAACCGCTGGCGACCCTGCTCCCCCCGACCCGTGGTCAGGGCGAGCGCGACGACGGCGCCGGTCACCGCACCGCCCAGATGGGCTCGCCAGTCGATGCCCGGCAACAGGAACCCCAGCGCCACGTTCACCGCGAGCAGGACCATCACCTGCCCCGCGTCCGCGTTGAGCCGGCGGCTGACGACGATCCACGCCGCCATCAGTCCGAAGATCGCCCCGCTGGCGCCGACCGACAGCGTGCGGATCGGCGAGAACGCGTAGGACGCGATCGAGCCACCGAGGCCCGAGAGCAGGAACAGGGTCAGGAAGCGGCCGTGGCCGAGCACCCGCTCGAGCGGCGGTCCGATCAGGAACAGCACGTACATGTTGAAGCCCAGGTGCAGCAGCCCGGAGTGCAGGAAGATCGCCGAGACGAGCCGGAACCACTCGTCACCCAGGGCGATGGCCACCGGCTGCATGCCCCACCGTGCGAGCCCGCCGAGGAGGCCGAGCACGCCGACGAGCAGGTAGAGCCCGACGCACGTGCCCATGATCGCGTAGGTGACGGCGCCGTCGCGGGTGGTGCGTCCGCCGAAGACGGTGCGCGCCTGCCGCGTGGCGGCCGTCCCGGCCTGCACGCACGTCGGGCACTGGTAGCCGACGGCCGCCGCGGTCATGCACTCGGGGCAGATGGCCTGCCCGCACCGGGCGCACCGGATCCAGGTCTCGCGATCCGGGTGCCGGACGCAGGTCGGGGCCGGCGGGGCCGCCTCCGCGGGCAGGCCGTAGCTCACTGCTCGATCGTCACCGACGAGATGACGACGTCCTGCGTGGGACGGTCCGCCCGGTCCGTCGGCGTCGCGGCGATGGCGTCGACGACGTCGCGGCTGGGCTGGTCGGCGACCTCGCCGAAGATGGTGTGCCGGCGGTTCAGGTGGGGGGTCCGGCCCACCGTGATGAAGAACTGGCTGCCGTTGGTCCCGGGGCCGGCGTTCGCCATCGCGAGCAGGTAGGGCCGGTCGAAGGTGAGCTCGGGGTGGAACTCGTCGGCGAACTGGTAGCCCGGACCGCCGCGCCCGGTACCGGTGGGGTCACCACCCTGGATCATGAAGCCGCTGATCACCCGGTGGAAGACCACGTCGGTGTAGAGGGCGCCCTCGCCCGGCTTCCCGGTGCGCGGGTCCACCCAGTCCCGGGTGCCGTCGGCCAGCCCCACGAAGTTCGCGACGGTCTTCGGGGCGTGGTGGTCGAACAGCGTGATGCGGATGTCCCCGCGGTTGGTGTGCAGCACGGCCGTGGTCATGGCGCCTGATCCTGCCACATGGGCGCGGGGTCGGCTCCCGCTCGAACCGGGAGGTCGACGGGGGGAGCCGGCAGGCCGGGGGCACTTCGGCCCTTCCTCGCCGGACGCCGGCCGCGGGAGGGTGGACACGGCGGATTCCGGGGATGCGGACCGCCTGAGACGGAGGGAGATGGACTCATGCGCACCTTGTGTCATTCCTTGGTGGTGGGGGAGGGATCGCGGCCCTGGCTGTGACAGCCGTGCCGGCGTCCGCGGATCCGCCCGAGATCACCAGGTACCCCGACTACGGCATCGAGGTCCAGTGGCCGAACGACGACCCTGATCCGTTCTGGAGCGCGGAACGTTGCGACTTCCCGGTCCACTACCAGGATTCGGGCAAGGGCATCGCGATCGCGTTCGGCACGCGCTTCTTCATGGTCGCGCCGGGACTGCGCGCCACGATCACCAACATGGACACCGGCGGGGTCGTCAGGCTGCCGGTCAACGGTTCCGTCACCGTGACCGAGGCCTCGGCCGACGGGAACACCGTCGTGACCGAGACCTTCCACGGGCCCGGCATCGACATCACGCCGGGACAGCTCACGTGGTTCTCCGGCACGCGGGTGGTGGTCACCGAGTACGACGAGTCCAACCTCGTCGTGGCCGGTCCGACGATGACGCAGCGGGGACGGACGGTCGACGTCTGTGCGGTGCTCGACCGTTGAACGAGGCCGCACCGGTCCGTCCTGAGGGTCGGCCGTGCCATCCAGCACACATGCCGATGGGCCAGGGTCGTTCCCCTGGCCCATCGGCATGTGTGGAGACGAGGGGACTTGAACCCCTAACCCCCGCCTTGCAAAGGCGGTGCTCTGCCAGTTGAGCTACGTCCCCCGCGGTCAGCGCAGGTCGGGGGCGGCGGTGGCCTCGTTCCAGAGGTCGCGCTCGTCCTGGGCCTCGGTCACCTTGCTGTAGGCGAGGTACCCGGCGACGGCGATCGCGGCGAGGACGAGCATCTTCTTGATCACGGCCACCTCCGGGGCTGGGAGCGCGCCGTGGGGCGCGCCCGACGTGGGCCTAAGTGGACTTGAACCACTGACCTCTTCCTTATCAGGGAAGCGCTCTAACCGTCTGAGCTATAGGCCCCAGCGGTGCTCGGCACCGGCGGCACAGCCTACCCGGCGGCCTGCTGTGCCTCAAACCGCGGGCGACGCTAGCGATCGTCCTCGGACAGGGTGACCTCGAGGCCCCCGCCGATGCCGACGGCGAGGTTGTACAGGAACGCGAAGAGGGTGGCCAGGGCGGTCAGCAGGACGGTCTCGACGCCGGCGACCACGAGCGCGACGCCCATCACCCGGCCGAACTCGAGGAAGCCGCTCAGGCTCGCCCCGCTCTCGCCGCCGACGTCGGTGGCCGTGCGCGTGATGGCCTCGAGCACCCCGGCGGACTCCAGGGCGAACCACAGGGTCGCCACCGCGACGAGCATGACGACCGCCAGCGCGAGTGACAGCAGGAACGCCTGCTTCATCACCGACCAGGGGTCGATGTGGGTGAGGAACACGCGGGCGGACCGTGGCCCGCTCTGGGGCTGGACCGCGGACCGCGCGATGCGCGCCGCCTCCGTCTTGGGCCGTTGGGGACCGGCCGGCTGACCCGGGCCACGGGCGCCGGCGGCTGGGGCGGGGGATGCCGGCCCCTGCGCGGGCGAACCGGTCGGGACGGTGGGCCGCGGCGGCGGCGCGGCCGGTGCCTGCGCCGGGGCAGGGGTTCGAGCGGCTGCGGGTCGCAGCGTCTGCCCGGTCGCGGCCGTCGCGGCCCCAGCGGCACCGGCAGCCGCGGCGGCACCGGCCCGCCCGCCGTCGGTGCCCGGCGACGGGCTGGTCCGCCCACCCGCACGTCGATCGGCGGGGGACGCAGCCGGCGGCCTTGGACGCGCCGGGGCCGGCGCGGACCCGGGCGGGACGGGGGTGATGAGGACGCTGGGCCGCGGGCGGTCGCCCCTGGCCGGCTCGTTCATCCGGGCGGCCGGGCCGGGACGACCCACGGCGCGATCGGCGCCCGGCTGCCCCTGCGCGTGCTCCATCACTGTGCTCCGATCCCACGTCGACCGCTGTGCCAGCACGTCGATGGGACGCGATCGTACCCCGCCGGCACGCGGCTGCCCGGCGGAACCGGCTGGGGGTGGGTCGCCGGCCGGGTCGCGCGCCGAGCGGGCCCGGCGGGGGTGGGGTCAGCTCCCGCCATCGGAGCCCTCCCATCCGCCGTCCCCGCTCCCGTCGCCGGCGCCGTCCGCGCCGGGCTCCTCGAGCACCTCGGACCGCACCGGCGCCGGGCCGTCCGGATCCGCCCCGTTGGGCCCCATCGCCCCAGCACCGTCCGAGGGGGCCGCCGCCTCGACCAGCTCGTCGATCTCCTCCTCGGTCAGGTCGGTGGAGCGCGCGACCCCGACGACCGCGTCGCCCTCGGCCAGATGCATCAGCGAGACGCCCATCGTGGCCCGCCCGGTCGCGCGCACGTGGTCCACGCGGGTGCGGATGACGACGCCGTTGCTGGCGATGGCGAACAGCTCGTCGGACTCCTCGCAGATCAGCGCGCCCACCAGCGAGCCACGCTGCTCGACCAGCTTCATCGCGGTGACGCCGTAGGTGTTGCGGCCCTGGGTGCGCCACTCGTCGACCGCGGTGCGCTTGGCGAAGCCGCCGTCGGTGACCGTGACCAGGTAGGTGCCAGGACGGACGACCTCCATGGACAGGGCGCTGTCCCCGGGACGCAGCCGGATGCCCTGCACGCCGGAGGTCTGCCGTCCCATGGGACGCAGCGTGGCGTCGTCGGCTCGGAACCGCACCGAGTTGCCCTTGGCCGACACCAGCATGAGCTCGTCCTCGCCGCTGACCAGCTGCGCGGAGATCAGCTCGTCGCCCTCCCGCAGGTTGATCGCGGCCAGGCCGTTCGAGCGGATGTTCTCGAACTCGCGCAGCCGGCTCTTCTTGACCATGCCGTCGCGTGTGGCCAGCACCAGGTAGTCGGCCGCCGAGAAGTCGCGCAGGTCGAGCACCTGGGCGATCGACTCGTCGGGCTGGAACGCCAGCAGGTTGGCCACGTGCTGGCCGCGGGCGTCCCGGCCCGCGTCGGGCAGCTCGTACCCCTTCGCCCGGTACACCCGACCCTTGGTGGTGAAGAACAGGATCCAGTGGTGCGTGGTGGTGACGAAGAAGTGGCTGACCACGTCGTCGCCGCGCAGCTGGGCACCGCGCACCCCGCGCCCGCCGCGCCGCTGCGCGCGGTACAGCGCCGTGTCGGTGGCCTTCGCGTAGCCCCCCCGGGTCAGCGTCACGACGATGTCCCGCTCGGCGATGAGGTCCTCGTCGGTGACGTCCCCCTCGTCTGGCACCAGCGCGGTGCGCCGCTCGTCGCCGAACTTGGCGACGATCTCGGCCAGCTCCTCCCCGACGATGGTGCGCTGGCGCTCCTCGCTGGCCAGGATCGCCTGGTAGTCGGCGATGTCACGCATGAGCCCCTCGTAGCGCGACTGCAGCTCCTGGCGCTCCAGTGCCGCAAGGCGGCGCAGCTGCATGTCGAGGATGGCCTGGGACTGGACCTCGTCGATCGCCAGCAGCTCCATCAGCCCGCCCTGGGCCTCCGCGGCGGACGCCGACGCGCGGATCAGGGCGATCACGTCGTCGATCCGGTCGATCGCCGCCAGCAGGCCGCGCAGGATGTGCGCCCGCTCCTCGGCCACCCGCAGCCGGTGGGCCGTGCGGCGCTGGATGACCTGGATCTGGTGACGGATCCAGTAGCGGACGAACTGCTCGAGGTTGAGTGTGCGTGGGACACCGTCGACCAGGGCCACCATGTTCGCGCCGAACGTGTCGCGCAGCTGGGTGTGCTTGTACAGCTGGTTCAGCACGACCTTGGCCACTGCGTCCTTGGTCAGGATGATCTCCAGGCGCAGCGAGTCGCCGCTGGACTGGTCGATGATGTCGGCGATCCCCGACATCTTCCCCTGCTTGTGCAGCTCCACGATCTTGGCCAGCAGGTTGTCCGGGTTCACCTGGTACGGCAGCTCGGTGACCACGAGCATCGTCCGCCCCCGGGCGTCCTCGGTCACCTCCACGACCGCCCGCATCGTGATCAGGCCCCGGCCCGTGCGGTAGGCGTCCTCGATGCCGCGGCGGCCCACGATCTGGCCCGAGGTCGGGAAGTCCGGTCCCGGGATGCGCTCCATGAGCGCGGCGAGGGTCTCCTCCTTGGACGCCTGCGGGTGCTCCAGCGCCCACTGGACGCCCGCAGCCACCTCGCGCAGGTTGTGCGGGGGGATGTTCGTGGCCATCCCCACCGCGATGCCGGCCGAGCCGTTCACCAGCAGGTTCGGGAACCGCGCCGGCAGCACCGTGGGCTCCAGCGTCCGCCCGTCGTAGTTCGGGACGAAGTCGACGGTCTCCTCGTCGATGTCCCGGGTCATCTCCATGGCCAGCTGGGCCAGTCGGCACTCGGTGTACCGCGACGCGGCCGCACCGTCGTTGCCGGGCGAGCCGAAGTTGCCCTGGCCCTGCACCAGCGGGTAGCGCAGCACCCAGGACTGGGTCAGCCGCACGAGGGTGTCGTAGATCGCGAGGTCGCCGTGGGGGTGGTAGTTGCCCATCACGTCGCCGACCACGCGCGCGGACTTGGAGAAGTTGCGGTCCGGGCGGTACCCACCGTCGTACATCGCGTAGAGCACCCGCCGGTGCACCGGCTTCAGGCCGTCGCGCACGTCGGGCAGCGCCCGGGACACGATCACGCTCATCGCGTAGTCCAGGTACGAGCGCTGCATCTCGACCTGCAGGTCGATGGGCTCGATCCGGCCGTGGTTGCCGGTGTCGGTCGTCTCGGTCATCAGATGTCCAGGAACCTCACGTCGCGGGCGTTGCGCTGGATGAACGAGCGGCGGCTCTCCACGTCCTCGCCCATCAGCGTCATGAACAGCTCATCGGCCTGCGCGGCGTCGTCGAGCGTCACCTGCAGCAGCACGCGCTCCGCCGGGTTCATGGTGGTGTCGCGCAGCTCCTCCCAGTTCATCTCGCCGAGGCCCTTGTAGCGCTGGATCGCCTCCTCCTTGGGCAGCTTGAGCCCGGCGGCCCGCCCGGCCTCGACGAGCGCCTCCCGCTCGCGGTCGGAGTAGGCGTAGTCCGGAGGGTGCTTGGTCCACTTGATCTTGAACAGCGGTGGCTGGCCCAGGAAGACGTGACCGTGCTCGATGAGCGGGCGCATGTAGCGGAACAGCAGCGTGAGCAGCAGCGTACGGATGTGCTGGCCGTCGACGTCGGCATCGGCCATGAGCACGAGCTTGTGGTAGCGCAGCTTGGCCTCGTCGAAGTCCTCCTGGACGCCGGCGCCCATCGCCGAGATCAGCGCCTGCACCTCGGCGTTCTGCAGCACCTTGTCGATCCGCGCCTTCTCGACGTTGAGGATCTTGCCGCGGATCGGCAGGATCGCCTGGGTCTGGGGGTCCCGGGCCCGCCGGGCCGACCCGCCCGCCGAGTCGCCCTCCACCACGAACAGCTCGCACTCCTCGGGCTCGCGACTGGAGCAGTCGATCAGCTTGCCGGGCAGCCCGCCGCCGCCGAGCAGGCCCTTGCGGTTGCGGGCCAGGTCACGGGCCTTGCGCGCGGCCATCCGGGCGTGGCTGGCCGACACCGCCTTGCGCGCGATCTCGCGGCCCTCCGCCGGGTTGGCCTCGAACCAGGCGCCCAGCTGGTCGAACACGACGGCCTGGACCACCGTCTTGGCCTCGGTGTTGCCCAGCTTGGTCTTCGTCTGGCCCTCGAACTGCGGCTCGCGCAGCTTCACGCTGACGATCGCGGTGAGGCCCTCGCGGATGTCCTCGCCGGCCAGGTTCGGGTCCTTCTCCTTGAGGATGTTCCAGGCGCGCGCGAACCGGTTGACCAGGTTGGTCAGCGCCGCGCGGAACCCCTCCTCGTGGGTGCCGCCCTCGGTCGTGTTGATCGTGTTGGCGAAGGTGTAGACGCTCTCGGTGAACCCCGTGTTCCACTGCATCGCGATCTCCGCGGAGATGCCCTTGTCGGTGTCCTCCGCGCCGAACTCGATGACGTTCGGATGGGCCGGTCCGCGCTTGGCGTTCAGGTACCGGACGAAGTCCGCGATCCCGCCCTCGTAGTGGTACGTGACCGTGCGCGGCCCCGCCTCCTCCTCCTCGAGGGCCTCCTCCGAGGTGTCGCGCACCCGCTCGTCGGTGAGCACGATCGTCAGCCCGCGGTTGAGGAACGCCATCTCCTGGAACCGGCGGGAGAGCGTCTCGAAGTCGTAGTCCGTCGTCTCGAAGATGTCCTGGTCGGCCCAGAACGTGACCGCGGTGCCCGTGTCCTGGGTCGTCTCGTCCCTGGAGAGGGCGGCGCGGGGCACCCCATGCTCGTAGGACTGTCGCCAGACGTGACCCTCGCGGCGGACCTCCACGTCCAGCTGGGTGGACAGGGCGTTGACCACCGAGACGCCCACGCCGTGCAGTCCCCCGGAGACCGCGTACCCGCCACCCCCGAACTTGCCACCCGCATGCAGCACGGTCAGCACGACCTCGACGCCGGGCTTGCCCTCGCTGGCCACGATGTCCACCGGGATCCCGCGACCGTTGTCGACCACGCGCACCCCGGCGTCAGCCAGCAGGGTCACCTCGATGCGGTCGCAGAAGCCGGCGAGCGCCTCGTCGACGGAGTTGTCGACGACTTCGTAGACCAGGTGGTGCAGGCCCCGCTCACCGGTGGAGCCGATGTACATGCCCGGGCGCTTGCGGACCGCGTCGAGGCCCTCGAGGACCGTGATGGCACTCGCGTCGTAGGACACGCTGACTCCTGCCTGCTGGTGTGCTGCACCCCGGCACGCGACCCGGGCGCGCCGATGCGACGACCAGCAGGCCATCGCCGGGGAACTGCCGCGACGGAACGCCCCGATTCTACCCTGCTCGGCAGGGCCGCAGCGCAGATATCCACAGCAGGACGCGCGCTGCGGCGGTGACCACCGCTGGACGATCCCCCCCACGCGGGCTGATCCCGAGCCCGCCAGTGGCACGGCTGGCGGGCTCGGCGGCCCACGTGCCAGGCCCGGCGCTCCAGCCTGGGCACCCGATGGCTGGCCGTTCAGCCGTACGTGTCCCGCGGCCCACGGCCGCGCACCCGAAGCCGCCCCCGGGTCCGGGGCGGGGTGGGACCGAGCACCCGGATGTCGCGGACCACCCCGGTCCCGACGTGGCCGTCGATCGCGTCGCGCAGCACCGGCATCATGAGCCGCAGCTGCTCGGCCCACGCCGTGGACGAGGTACGCACCACGAGCACCCCCGACTCCGGGTCGTAGGACTCGGGGGTGGCGTGCTCGGCGTTCGCCGGCCCCACGATCTGGGGCCACAGCCCGTGGATGGACCCCGCGTCGAGCGCCCGTCGCCAGCCCTGCTCGGCCACGAGCGACTGCCAGGCGCCCCCGAGCGGGGTCGGGTCGCGATCGTCGGGACCGGGACCCGAGAAGCCGGCGGCGGCCCGCCTGGCGCGTGCCCGCGCAGGGCCGGAGGCGGGGCGCCCGGGCGCGGTCCCGGTCGGGCCGGCTGCGGTCCGGGCCGCCGCCCGCACCCGTGAGAGGACGGCGCGCGCGGCGTCCGGGACGACGGGCAGGTCGGAAGGGTCCCCACCCGGGCCCGGTCGCGTTCGCCCGCGGTCCTGCTCGGTCACGGCAGCACCACCGTCCCTCCCGCCACGGCCACCTGCCGACCGGCCAGCGCGCTGGGCACGTCAGCCGGCACGGCAGCGGTGACGAGCACCTGCTCGACCTCGGCCACGAGCCCGGCGAGCCGCTCCCGCCGACCCGTGTCGAGCTCGGCGAACACGTCGTCGAGGATCAGCACCGGGTCCCCGCCGGGGCCCGCCTCCGCCCGCAGCAGGGCGTAGGACGCCAGGCGCAGCGACAGGGCCATCGACCACGACTCACCGTGGGAGGCGTACCCACGGACCGGGAGGTCGTGCAGGCGCAGGACCAGCTCGTCGCGGTGCGGGCCGACCAGGGTCAGGCCTCGGGCGAACTCCTCGTCCCGGCGGGCCACCAGCGCTGCGCGCATGGCCTCGGCGACCTCCTCGCGACCGACCGCCGGATCGGCACCGGTGTCGGTGACCCCGGGGACGCCGCAGGCGTAGGTCAGGTCCACCCGAGGGTCCCGGTCCTCGGGCGCCACCGCCCGGTAGTGCTCCCCGACGGGCCCGGCCAACCGGGCGACCAGGTGGGCGCGCGCGGCGACCAGCTCCGCCGAGCAGGTGACGAGCTGGTCGTCCCAGACCGACAGGGTCTGCTCGGCGGCGGTGCGCGCCCGCTGCCCGCCGCCCCGCAGCGCGGTGGCCGACTTCAGCAGGGCGTTGCGCTGGCGCAGGACCCGCTCCAGGTCCGTGAGGACCCCGTCGTAGCGCGGGGCCAGGGACACGAGGAGGTCGTCGAGGAACGCCCGACGGTCCCCCGGATCGCCCTTGACCAGGGCCAGGTCCTCGGGACAGAACAGCACGCGGGTCACCTGTCCCAGGGCATCGCGCTGCCGGGGGACCGGAGCCCGGTTCACCCGCGCCCGGTTCGACCGGCCCGGGGTGATCTCCAGCTCGACCAGGAGGCGACGACCGGCCCTGGACACCTCCACCCGGACGACCGCCCGCTCCGCGCCGGCCCGGACCAGGGGCCCGTCCGAGGCCACCCGATGGGAGCGGCCCGTCGACGCGTAGCCGATCGCCTCGACGAGGTTGGTCTTGCCCTGGCCGTTCGCGCCGACGAAGGTGGTGACCCCAGGCTCGAGGTCCAGCTCGACCTGGGGGTAGGAACGGAAGTCGACGAGGCCGAGGTGCGTGACGTGCACGGCGCTGCCGGGCCTGGGGAGGGGCGCCGGCGCCTATGCGGGCAGCCGCACCGGCATCAGCAGGTACAGGTAGTCGTCCGCGGCATCGGCCTCGAAGCTGGCCGCGCCGGTGAGCACCGCCGGCTTGTTCGGGTTGGTGAAGGCCATGTTCGTGACCGGCTGGTTGATCGCGGCCAGGCCCTCGAGCAGGTACGTCGGGTTGAAGGCGATCCGCTCCATCGGTGCCCCGCTGACGGAGCACTCGATCGCGTCGAGGCCGATGGCATCGTCCCCGGCGCCGGCCTCGAGCACGACCTCGGAGCCGTTGAAGAGCATCTTCACCGCCGAGGACCGCTCGGCGACCAGGGCCACGCGCTTGACCGCCTCGGTCAGCGCCGCCGTCTCGACCCGGGCCACGGTGGGCGACTCGGACGGCAGCAGCGAGCGGTACTTCGGGAAGTCGCCCTCGAGCAGCCGGGTCGTGGTGCGCCGGTCCAGGCCCTCGATGCCCAGCAGGCCCTCACCGAGGCTCGCCGAGCCGAACGCCAGGTGCACCTCGTCGGCATGGGCCAGCGCCTTGGCGGTGTCGGCCAACGTGCGGGCGGGCACCAGGGCTGCGGCCGAGAACGCGGGATCCCTCGGGGTCCACCGCAGCGTGCGCACGGCCAGGCGATAGCGGTCCGTGGCCGCGAGCGTCACCTGCTCGCCGTCGACCTCGATGCGCACGCCGGTCAGGAACGGCAGCGCGTCGTCACGGCCGGCCGCCACCGCGACCTGGGCGACCGCACCGGCCAGCACCGTGCCGGGGACGCCGCCGCTGGGCTCGGGCATCGGCGGCAGCGGTGGGTACTCCTCGACGGGCAGCGTGGGCAGCTCGAACGTCGACCGGCCGCAGCGCACCCGCAACCGCGTGCCCTCGGTCTCCACGTCCACCGGCTGCTGCGGCAGCGCCCGGGCGATGTCGACCAGGAGCCGACCGTTCACCAGTGCCACCCCCGCCTCGGCGACGTCCGCCACGGCCTCGACGCGACCCGAGACCTCGTAGTCGTAGCTGGCGATGGACAGCCGGGAGTCCGCGCCGTCGACCGACTCGAGCCGCAGCCCGGAGAGCATCGGCAGTGCCGGGCGCGCCGGGACGGTGCGACCCGCCCACTGCACGGCATCGGCGAACGTCTCACGGTCGATGCGGAACTTCACAAGCCCTCCTGGGTGACCCGGTCCGGGGCCACCCTACGACCTGCCCCTGACCTCAGGACCGGAACACGCACGCACGAGGGCTCGCCGCCCGCCGCCGTGACGACCGTCCACAGCCCAGCACCGTCCCAGCGGCGGTTCGGCATCCCTCTCATCTGTCCTTCACGTCATCGTCGTCGGGGCTGTGGATCCTGTGGAGCACCGCCATCGACGCAGGTCAGCTGGCGTGTCGGCGTGCACAGCGCCTGTGGGTGCGGCTGTATCGGACCGATGGGATTCGTGGACGACGGGTCGGTGTCCACCGGCTGCGTCGTCGGTGTCCCCAGCCTGGGACGCGTCCGGGGACGACACGCCGCCCCGGGTCCACCGGCTCTCCACAGGCCGCCCGCCCGCCGGCCGGCGGTCCCGGCTCCTGCCGCGCCGGCGCCCGTGGTGGCCCCCGGACCCCGAGGACCGGGGCTGCCAGGGAGCCTTGGGACAGGACCGTGGGACATGGGTGCGGGCAGCTGCCAGCCGCCGCTCCGGTGCGGGAGCGGCGAAGGCGGGGGTGTCCCAGGGACAGGGCGGGTCAGTGCGCCGCGGCGGACGCCCGGATGCGGGCCGTCAGGTCCATCACCGAGTTGTACAGCGAGCGACGCTCGGCCATGAGCTGGCGGATCTTGCGGTCCGCGTGCATGACCGTCGTGTGGTCACGACCGCCGAACAGCTCGCCGATCTTCGGCAGGGACAGGTCGGTCAGCTCCCGGCAGAGGTACATGGCCACCTGGCGGGCGGTGACCAGCGTCCGCGACCGGGACTGCCCGGTCAGGTCGTCGATCGTCACGGAGTAGAACTTCGCCGTCTCCAGCATGATCGCCGGTGCGGTGATCTCCGGCGTGGCGTCGGTCGGGATGACGTTGCGCAGCACCTCCTCGGCCAGGCCCAGGTCCACCGGGCGCTTGCTCAGGCTGGCGAAGGCGGTGACCCGGATCAGGGCCCCCTCGAGCTCGCGGATGTTCCGCGAGATCTTGCTGGCGATGTACTCCAGCACGTCCGCGGGCACCGAGATGCCCTCCTGGTTGGTCTTCCGGCGAAGGATGGCGATCCGGGTCTCGAGGTCGGGCGGCTGGACGTCGGTCGTCAGGCCCCACCCGAACCGGGTGCGCATCCGGTCCTCGAAGTCCTTGAGCTTGGTCGGGGCGATGTCGGAGGTGATGACGATCTGCTTGTTCGCGTTGTGCAGCGTGTTGAAGGTGTGGAAGAACTCCTCCTGCGTCTGCACCTTGCCCGACAGGAACTGGATGTCGTCGACGAGCAGGACGTCGACATCGCGGTACCGCCGCTGGAACTCCAGGGCAGCGTCGTCGCGGATCGAGTTGATGAACTCGTTGGTGAACTCCTCGCTGGACACGTACCGCACCCGCGTGCCGGCGTACAGGGTCTGCGTGTAATGGCCGATGGCGTGCAGCAGGTGGGTCTTGCCCAGTCCCGACTCGCCGTAGATGACCAGGGGGTTGTAGCTGCGCGCCGGCTGCTCGGCCACCGCCACGGCGGCCGCGTGGGCGAAGCGGTTGCTGGCCCCGGCGACGAAGGTCTCGAAGGTGTACCGCGGGTTCAGCCGGGCGCTGTGCTCGGGCGCCGGCCGGCTGGCGCGGGGGAAGCCGGCCGGGGTGGTGGGCGGGATCGCGCCGCCCGGGGAGGGCGCGACCCCGGCACCGGTGGCAGCGGTTCCCACGCCGACCATGGCCATCCGCAGCGAGGGCTGCGGTGCCGTGGTGTCGGGGTCGGCGTAGGTGGCGTCGGCCCAGATGTCGGCGAGGTCCTCGTCGACCTCGCCCAGGGTCGGGTCGACCGTGACGGCGAGGGTCACCTCCCGGCCCAGCAGCACGCCCAGCGAGCCCTCGATCGGCGGGCGCAGGCGCGACTCGAGGTACTCCTTGGCGAACGTGTTCGGCGCGGCCAGCACCGCGACGCTGCCGAACACGTTGACCAGCTTGCTCAACTGCAGGAAGGCCCGGTTCTTGCGGCTCAGCGCCTGCCCGTCGAGGGACTGGATGACCTTGACCCAGAGTTCGCCGGGCTCCACGCTGTCGTCCAAGGCAACCTCCGTCGGGCACAGCCCCGGTCGGGGCGGCGGGTGGGCTGGGGCCCGCGAAACGTAGCGGGCAGGACTGCGATGGGGCAACAGTTATCCACAGGCTGGACGGGCGCCGGCCGCGCGTCCCGGTCGTTGGGTGACCCGTGCTTCTGCTCACCCTGCGTGATCGCGTTTGACCGTCCTCTCGACGCCTGCGTACCCTTGCCTCCCAGGAAGAGGTCGCCGGCGCCATCCCTGGGCCGCCCCCGGGGACCCTTCGGCCGCGACCACCACCCCGCGAGGACGTACCCGAGATGAAGCGCACCTTCCAGCCGAACAACCGGCGGCGTGCCCGTACCCACGGCTTCCGCACCCGGATGAGCACGCGCGCTGGGCGTGCCATCATCGCCTCCCGCCGCGGCAAGGGCCGCGCCCGCCTCTCCGCCTGATCGCGCCCGACGCGTGCTTCCGGCCACGCGCAGGATCCGGCGGGCCGACGAGTTCCGCACGGTCCTGCGTGCCCGCAGTCGTGCAGCTGCCCCGACCATGGTCGTCCACGTCGCCGTCCTGCAGCCCGGCACGCGCCCGGTCGCTCCCGAGGCCGCTCGGCGACCCGCGCGTGCGGGGTTCGTGGTGGGCCGGTCCGTGGGCGGCTCTGTCGTGCGTCACCGGGTGACCCGGCAGCTGCGCCACCTCGTGGCCCCGCTCCTGGACGGGCTGCCCGACGGGCTCGGCGTGGTGGTCCGTGCCCTGCCGCCCGCAGCCGGCGCCGACGCCGCCAGCCTGGCGACCGACCTGGCCAATGGCCTCGATCGTGCGATGCGCGCACTGGGACAGCGCGCTGGGTCACCACGGACGGTGTCCCTGTGACGGCATGGGACAGGGCGTCCGCCCGAGCACGCCGCATCTGGGACATGACCCTCGGACGTGTCCTGAGCCTGATCCTCGTGGGCGGCATCCGCGGGTACCAGCGATTCATCTCGCCGCTGTTCGCCCCCACCTGTCGGTACTACCCCTCGTGCTCGGCCTATGCTCTGGGGGCGGTCCGCACGCACGGTCCGGTGAAGGGGTTCCTGCTCGCCACCTGGCGGCTGCTGCGCTGCAACCCCTGGACGCCGGGTGGGATCGACCACGTCCCTGCGCGGGGAACGTGGCGGGGTGGGACGGATGTCCGGCCCACCATCGAGACAGTTGGGAGCTAGTTCGTGTTCCTGTGGGATTGGCTGCTGATCGCGGTCTCGTGGATCCTGGTGACCTGGCACCGGTTCTGGTCGCTGTTCCTCGACGGCGACAGCGGATGGGCATGGACGCTGTCGATCGTCGGGCTGGTCATCGTCATCCGGATCCTGCTCATCCCGCTGTTCGTCAAGCAGATCCGCGCCCAGCGCGGCCTGCAGGCGATCCAGCCACAGCTCAAGGAGATCCAGGCCAAGTACGCCGGCGACCGCGAGCGGCAGTCGCAGGAGATGATGAAGCTCTACAAGGAGACGGGGACCAACCCGCTCTCCTCCTGCCTGCCGATCCTGCTGCAGGCGCCGATCTTCTTCGCCCTGTTCCAGGTGCTGCAGCGCGGCGTGGCCCAGGAGACGCCCATCGGCGTCTTCAAGTGGCCCCAGTACACCGACCTGCTGGCCTCGGCCCACGACGCCCAGATCCTCGGCGTGCCGCTCTACGCGACCTTCGCCAACGCCGCCCAGACCCCGAACCCCGGCAACACCCGCATCCTCGCGGTGATCCTCATCATCCTGATGTCGGTCACGAGCTTCATCACCCAGCGCCAGCTGCTGCTGAAGAACACGGCGAGCGACAACCCGATCGCTCAGCAGATGAAGATCATGATGTACATCTTCCCGGTGATCTTCGCCGTCGGCGGCCTGAACTTCCCGATCGGCGTCCTCATCTACTGGTTCACCACGAACCTCTGGACGATGGGCCAGCAGTTCTGGGTCATCAGGAACAACCCGCAGCCCGGGACTCCCGCGGCCGAGGCCGCGGCCGAGCGCAAGGCGCGCAAGGCAGCGAAGAAGGGCCTGCCCGCCCCGGAGCCCAGTGCGGGTGGGACCGCGGTGATCCCCGGCGAGGTGGTCACCGACCAGCCCAAGCCGCGGACCCAGCCCAAGCGCCAGCCGAAGAGCAAGCGCAGCGGCGCACCTCCCAAGGGACGCTGACCTGGGACAGCCCTGCTGTCCCACCTGAGCCATGACCACGGGGCCCGTGCGCCCCACGCAGAAGGGGGCCGACCATGACGAATCCTGCGAACCTCGAGCGCGAGGGGGACATCGCGGCGGACTACCTCGAGGTCCTGCTCGACATCGCCGACCTCGACGGGGACATCGACATGGACGTCGAGCGCGACCGGGCGATGGTCTCCATCGTGGGCGGTGACCTCGACGACCTCGTGGGCCGGGACGGCGAGGTGCTGGAGGCGCTCCAGGAGCTCACCCGGCTCGCGGTGACCCGGGAGACCGGTGAGCGCAGCCGCCTCATGCTCGACATCGCCGGGCACCGAGCCGCTCGCCGGCGCGAGCTGGCCGAGCTGGCCGAGCGCGCGGTGGCCGATGTCCGACGGACCGGTGAGCCCGTGAAGCTGGCGCCCATGTCCGCGTTCGAGCGCAAGGTCGTGCATGACGTGGTGACGGCGTCCGGCCTGCACAGCGAGAGCGAGGGTGAGGGCGACGCCCGGCGTGTGGTGGTCACCTCCGCGTGACCGACGTTCCACGTGAAACGCCCCTCGACGCGGAGTCCGCTGCGCTGGCGGCGCGGTACGCGGGGGTCCCCGGCATGGCGGCCTTCGCGACCGTCCTCGCCGGTCCTGGTGTCGAGCGGGGGCTGATTGGGCCGCGCGAGGTGCCCCGTCTGTGGCCCAGGCACCTGGCCAACTGCGCCGTGGTGGCCGAGGAGGCACGCGCGGAGATCCCGCCCGACGCGCACGTCGCCGACGTCGGGTCCGGCGCCGGACTCCCGGGGCTGGTCTGGGCGCTGGTCCGTCCCGACCTGCACGTCACCCTGATCGAGCCGCTGCTGCGACGGGCCACCTTCCTGGGCGAGGTCGTCGACGACCTCGGGCTCGGGTCGCGGGTGACCGTGCTGCGGGCCCGTGCCGAGGAGGCCGACGCCCAGTTCGACGTGGTCACGGCGCGGGCCGTCGCCCGCATGCCGCAGCTGGTGGGGTGGACGCTGCCGCTGGTCCGCGTCGGGGGCTGGCTCGTGGCGCTCAAGGGCGCCGGAGCCGCTGCGGAGCTGGACGCGGCGGGCGACGCCATCAGGGCGCTGGGCGGGGGCGAGGCGCGGATCGCGACGTACGGCGCCGAGGTGCTCAGCTCGCCCACGACGGCGGTCCTGGTACGGCGCGTGTCGCCGGTGCCGCCAGGACGCTCGCGCAGCAGGATGGGGCGGAACTGACCGTTCGTCGCACGCAGCGTCACCGGTTGTCCACAGCCGGCCTGTGGACAACCGGTGGAGGACGGGTGATACCGCAGCAGAGGGGACCGCAGTTGTGACACATCTCACATGTCATGGCGACGGCACGCCGGGGCTTCGGTGAGCGCCGACGGCCACCCGGAGGTGGCCGTGCCCGACCGTGCTGGCCCGCTCGGCCCGGGCCCGGCCGCGGGCGCGGATTCCCCCGTCCGGTCGGCGATCACCTTCCGTGAGGTGCCGGTCACGGCCATCCGCCCGAACCCGCGCCAGCCCCGGACGGTCTTCGACGAGGAGGCCCTCGACGAGCTGGTCGCCTCCATCCGGGAGGTCGGCCTGCTCCAGCCGCTCGTGGTCCGGCCGGCTGGCCCCGTACCTGTGGATGGATACGAGCTGGTGGCCGGTGAGCGGCGGCTGCGCAGCGTCCAGCGGCTGGGGTGGGACACCGTCCCGGTCGTCGTCCGTGCGACCGACGATGTCGACCTGCTGCGCGACGCGCTGCTGGAGAACCTGCACCGCGCGGCCCTGAACCCGCTCGAGGAGGCGGCCGCGTACCAGCACCTCCTCGCCGACCTCGGCTGCAGCCAGGAGGAGCTCGCGGCTCGGCTCGGTCGCTCCCGGCCGCAGATCTCCAACACCATCCGGCTGCTGCGGCTGCCGGCGGCGGTGCAGCGGCGCGTCGCCGCCGGGGTCCTGTCCCAGGGACATGCGCGGGCCCTGCTGGGCCTGACCGAGGCCGACGCGATGGAACGACTGGCCACCCGGATCGTCGCCGAGGGCCTGTCCGTGCGGACGGTCGAGGAGCTGGTGGCCCTGGGCGACGTCCCGGACGAGGACGCTCCGCGGCCGCGGCCCGCCCGTCGGCGCGCGCCCACTCCTGGCCTGGAGGAGATGGCCGAGGTATTGGCCGACCGGTTGGACACCCGGGTCCAGGTGACCATGGGACGGGCCAAGGGGCGGATCACGATCGAGTTCGCGGGACGCGAGGACCTCGATCGGATCGTGGAGCTGCTGGACCGACCGGGGACTGCGACCTAGGCCATCGCTGCTGCCCCTGTCCCAGGACACGCCGCTGCGGTTGTGGACGAGCTCCCGGGTCCGGACCAGGTGCGCTCCTAGGCTTGTCGTCCATGACCCTGACCGACGTCCACCACCAGTCGGACCCCACCGAGGCGCAGGTCGGCACCGCGACCATCGACAGCGCGCCGTCCGACCCGACCATCGATCTCACGGCGCCCTCGCCAACCCGTCCGCAGTTCACCATCACCGAGGCCGCCACCGCGTGTGCGGTCAGCCGCAAGACCATCACGCGCAAGCTGGCCGACCTCGCGGAGCACGGTGCCGCCAAGGACGATGACGGGGTCTGGCGGATCCCCGTGGAGGCCCTGCTCGCCGTGGGTCTGCACCCGGGACGCTCCGTGCCCGAGCAGCGCCCGGTGGACGGCAGCCCCAGGAACGTCCCCACCCCGCCCGAGCCGTCGCGCACCGCCGAGCGGGTGGGCGTGCCGGCGCCCGACGTGGTCACGATCCCGCGCGAGCGCTGGGACGACCTGAGGATCCGGCTGGCCCGCGCCGAGGCTGAAGCGGCCGAGCGTGCGCTCGCCCTCGCCGACGCCCGGCTCGCCCTGCGCGCGCTCACGGCCGGTCCGGGCAGCGTCGGAGCGGCCGGCGCTCCACGTCCGGCCATCCCCGTCGCCGAGCCCCGGGGCGGCCGTCCCGACGCGCCGGGGTCGGTCCAGGCCGGGGGTGGTGCGTCGGGTGCCGGCCCCGACGGCGGGGCCACCGCCCCGGCGCCTGCCCCCGAGCCGGTAGTGCCGGGTGCCCAGGGCAGCGGCACCCCGGCGGCCATGGGGTCGCCGGCCGGGCCCGATCCGCGCTCGGCCGCCCGGGCGCAGGCCGCACAGACCGGCGGCTACGTGCCCGCACCCGGGGCGCCGCGCCGGCGCCGGTGGTGGCAGGGCAAGCAGCGGTAGGGCAGGGTGGGCCGGCCGGGCAGTGCGTCAGGCCCCGCCGGCGCGGGTGGCGAGGTGGGTCAGGTCGCGTGGACAGGCGTGTCCTGTCACACCCCCAGTCCCAAGGACATGACCGGACTGGGGTTGGGTCAGACCCCGACGGACGGACGAGGTCCGGCCAGGGCGCGGTCGATGAGGGTCGCGAACACCGCACCGAGGTCGAGGCCGGCCGCCGCCACGGCCTGGGGCAGCAGCGAGGTCTCGGTGCAGCCCGGGGCGACGTTCACCTCGAGGAAGATGACCTCCCCCTCGGGTGTCACGATCAGGTCGGCCCGGGACAGGTGTCGCAGGCCCAGCCCCTCGTGGGCCAGGACAGCCACGCGCGCGCACTCGTCGGCCGTGTCCTGGGACAGGCGGGCCGGGGCGAAGAACTCCGTGGTCCCGGCCGTGTAGCGCGAGGCGAAGTCGTAGCTGCCGGCATCCGGGCGGATCTCGACGGCCGGCAGGGGCAGCAGCGTCCCGTCGGCCTGCTCGATGACGGACACCGCCACCTCGGTCCCCGGGACGAAGCGCTCGAGCATGGCCGTGTCCCCGTAGGAGAAGCAGCCCACCATGGCGCCGGGGAGGTCCGCGGGGTCGCGCACGATGGCCACTCCCAGGGCGGACCCCCCGCGCGTGGGCTTCACCACCAGCGGCAGGCCGATCCGTCCGACCAGGGCGTCGAGCACGGCTCGGGCGCCGAGGTCCCGGAAGGTCGGGTGCGGCAGGGCGACCGCGGGCGCGGTCCGGATGCCCGAGCCGGCCAGGTGCGCCTTGGCCACCATCTTGTCGAAGGCCAGGCGACAGGCGTCCGCCTCGGCGCCGACGTACGGCACGCCGAGGGAGTCGAGCACCTCGCGCAGGGACCCGTCCTCCCCGCTCGCGCCGTGCACCAGCGGGATGACGCAGGCCGGCGGCTGGGACCGCAGGGTGTCCAGCAACGTCTGGTCGAGGTCGTGCACCACGGCCTCGACCCCGACGGCCCGCAGCGCCTCGGCCACACGGCGCCCGGATCGGATCGAGACGTCCCGTTCGTGGGACAGCCCTCCCGCCAGGATCATGACGGTCGCGGTCACTGTCCTACCCCCTGTCCGTGGGTCATCCTTGCCTCGGTCGATGCTGCCCCGGGTCCACCCAGGGCCGTCGGTTCGCCGCTCACGCGAGATCCGGGGCCGGCGTGCTCAGGACCGCCTCGTCATGCTGGTGCCATCCCGTGCCGGGGGCGGCCTGACCGAAGGTGGCGATGAGGCCGAGCTCGTCATCGATGACGTTGCCCAACCGCCGCACGCCCTCGACGATGCGCTCCGGCGGTGGGTAGCAGTAGCTCAGGCGCAACGAGCGGCGGTTGGCGTCCTGCTCGGCCTCGCCGAGGTAGAACCCGGTGCCGGGCACGTAGGCGACCAGGCCGGCGACGGCCCGCGGCAGCATCGCCCTGGCATCCAGCCCTTCGGGCAACGTGACCCAGGAGTAGAAGCCGCCCGCCGGCTCGGTCCAGGTCGTCCCGGCGGGCATGTGGTCGGCCAGCGCTGCGAGCAGGGCATCCCGCCGCTCCCGGTAGAGCTTGCGGAACGTGTCGATCTGGGCCATCCAGTCGTTGGTCGCCAAGTACTCCGAGACGGTCAGCTGCGCGTAGTTCGAAGGGCACAGCACCGCCGCCTCGGCTGCCAGCACCAGCTTCTCGCGCACCCCGTGGGGGGCCACCGCCCAACCCACGCGCAGGCCCGACGCGATCGTCTTGGAGAACGACCCGAGGTAGATCACCCCGGTCTCCTCGTCGGCGCGCATCGCCCGAGGGACCTCCCCGTCGAAGCCGAGCAGCCCGTACGGGTCGTCCTCGAGGATCAGCACCCCGGCCCGCCGGGCCACCTCGAGGATGTCGTGGCGGCGTTGCTGTCCCTGGGTCAGCCCGGCGGGGTTGTGGAACGAGGGGATCGTGTAGATCAGCTTGACCTGGCCACCGTCCGCGCGGACCTGGTCGATGGCCTGGGACAGCGCGACCGGGGACAGACCGTGCTCGTCCATGTCCACGTGCACCACTCGCGCCTCGTAGGACCGGAAGACGCCCAGCGCGCCGACGTACGACGGCGACTCGACCAGCACCACGTCACCCGGGTCGCAGAACGTCCGGACCACCAGGTCCAGGGCCATCTGGGAGCCGGTCGTGACGACGATGTCGTCCGGGTGGGCGGTGATCCCGACCGGGGCCATGACCTCCAGGATCTGCTCGCGCAGCCGCTCGTCGCCCTGGCCGGACCCGTACTGCAGGGCGGTCGCGCCCCGCTCGCGCAGGAGCTGGGCCACGGTGTCCGCCACCGCGTCGAGGTCGAGGGCGGTCACGTAGGGCATGCCACCGGCCAGGGACACCACCTCCGGCCGGCTCGCGACGGCGAACAGGGCCCGGATCTCGGAGGCGGCCAGCCCATGGGCCCGTTGGGCGTAGCTGGTGAACCACGGATCGAGGCGCGTACCGGTCGTCATGTCCCTAGGATGCCGGACGGGAGGTGGCCCCATGCGCACGGTGCGTCTCGTGCTGCTCGGCGCGGTGGCGGTTGGCGTCGGTGCGGCGGCCGGGTTCGCCGCCGCCCTGCTGCGCCCTCGGCAGTATGCGACGTTCTCCGGCGCCCGCCAGCCCTGAACCGGCCCTGGGCCGACGCGCGGATCGCCTGGCGTTGAGCCTGTGAGAGTGCCTCAACCCCGGCGTCGTCGGAGCCATGGTCGAGATTCGGGTCGTTCCCTTCAGGAGGCACCGTGCGTCCTCCGTCCCGGACCAGCCTGACGGCGGCGCTGGTCGCAGTGCTCGTCGCCTCGGCCCTGCGCCTCGTCGCAGCCGCCCCGGCCACCGCCGTCCCCGGCACGATCACCGCCACCCCGGACTTCGTGGCCACGACGCGGACGATGTTCAACGACCCGTCAGGCAGCGACGCCGAGCAGTACCAGCTGCTGCGCCACCTCACGGAGATGATCGACTGCACGCCGGCGCTCAACCCGGACGGGACGCAGGCGCGCATCCGCTTCAGCTTCTACGCGCTGACGTACGCCCCCATCCAGGCGGCGCTGACCGCGGCTGCCCAGCGTGGCGTGTCGGTGCAGGCGCTGACCAACAGCCACTCGGACAAGTACGCGTCGTGGCGGGAGCTGACCCGCACCCTGGGCACGGACACCCGGGCGACGAGCTTCACCACCACCTGCTGGCAGGGGTGCCTGACGCCCCGACGTCCCGCGGCGCCCGGCGAGCCCACGGCCTGGTACGCCGCTGACTCGACGGACCTGACCGGTCGCACGGTGGTGTTCCGCGATCGGAGCATCCCGGCCGGCTCGCCCATCGTCCGCTGGCAGTGGAGCTTCGGCGACGGGACCCGGGCCGAGGGCCCCGGTCCCCACACGAAGACCTACCGATCCGATGACACCTACCGGACCTCGCTCACCGTCACGGACGCGCAGGGGCGCAGTCACACCACGACCGGCTCCAAGACCGTCCCGGACACCATGGAGTCGAGGTATCCGGGCCTGCACTCGAAGATCTGCCTGTTCTCGACGGTGGGCACGGGTGCGAACGCTCGGCGGTGGGTGTCGGCCTACAGCTCCGGCAACCCGACCCACCTGCAGGCACGCAAGGCCTTCAACAACCTCAACATCGCCGTGGCCGACAAGGCGATGTACGACATCCTCGACACCTACTTCGACGACATGGTGCGTGCCTCCCGGGGTGAGGTGCTGACCACGGACTCCTTCCGGTCCTTCAGCACGCCGGGCAACCCGAGCACGGGCGCCCGGCCGACGGTGGTCCACTTCCCGCCGCAGACCTCCGGCGACATCAGCCGGGACATCCTGCGCTCCATCAAGTGCTGGTACCGCGACAGCACGGGGAAGAGCCGGCGCACGGACATCAAGGTCTCCATGTTCGTCCTCACCCGCAAGGGGGTGGCGGGGGACCTCTGGGAGTTGGCCATGCAGCAGGGCTGCAACGTGGAGATCGTCTACACGCAGATGAGCCAGCGGCTCCGCGGCCGGGACGGTCGTTGGCTGAGGAACGGGGACGGCGAGGAGGTCGGCTACGGCAGTGCCGACTGCCTGGCCACGCCGCCCACCAAGGTGATCGTGACCAGGGCGAGCAAGGGCCGGCCGGCCAAGCGCACGGTCGTGCGCAACTCGCTGAACGGCCCGGACGGGCTGTGCAGCGGCGGCTCCCTGCGCGGCTCGGTGCCAGTGACGTCCTCCGGCACCTGGTTGAACCGCACGAGCCCGTACGGCGGCGGGCGCCTCACCGTGCGGATGTCGTGCCCAGTGGCCCCGAAGTACGACCCGGTGAGGCAGACGTGGGCGGTCCTCTGCATCACGAACGACACCCTCACCCACCACAAGGCGATGCTGGTCAACGGCCACGTCCGCGGGCGGGTGCAGAAGTACGTGATGAGTGGCTCGGCCAACTGGTCCGCACCGGGCTTGCGCGCGTCCGACGAGATCATCACCGAGATCCAGGACGCGCCGGCCCTGTATGACCAGTACCTGGCCAACTTCCAGTACGTGAAGCAGGTCCTCGCCCGCAACAGCAGCACCAAGAAGCGATCCCGGTCGGCGCAGGCGTACGTGCTGCAGCAGCGCGGCGGCCAGCAGCTCGACGTGCGGGGCATGACCGACGAGCCGCGCGGCCAGCTGCTGGGGTAGGCGGGACGGGGGGACCGCGAGCGCGCCACGACAGCAGGGGAGGCGTCCCGTCCGCGCCTTCGCGCCCGGTCGACGCGGGCGTCGCCCGCCGCTAGTCCTGCGGGGGCGGGGCGAAGAACCGGATCAGCGCCGCGGTGACGGCCTTCGCGATGGCGTCCCGCCCGGCCGGATCCCCGAGCCGGGCCGCGTCGGTCGGGTTGGTGAGGTAGCCCAGGTCGAGGTGGACCGCGGGCATGCGGGTCAGTCGCAGCAGCTCCCAGGCCTTGGGATGGGCCCCGCAGCTCCGGGCGGTGGTGCGCACCGATACCTCGTCGAGGAGCAGCTCGGCCAGGGCGCGGCCGGCCACCGAGCTGTTCAGGCCCGTTTCGCTGCCGAAGTAGAAGGCGGCGATGCCGTGGGCCCCGCAGTTGGGGTGCGCGTCGCAGTGCAGCGAGACCACGACGTCGGCATGCACCTCGTTGGCGATCGACGCCCGTGCGCCCTCGTCGAAGGAGGTGTGCCCCGCGCGGGCCGGACCGGTCACCAGCACGGTGGTGCCGAGCGCGGCCAACCGGCCCTCGACCCGGGCCGCGATGTCCGCCACGATGTCCTGCTCGGACAGCCCGCTGCCGACGTGCCCGCGGCGCACCAGGTCGGGCCCGGCGTCGATGACGACGACCTTGTGCGTCACCCCCGTGCGCAGCACCTCGAACGCCTGCTGCTCGCGCAGCAGGGTCGATGCCCCCCCGCTGACCGTCCTGGTCAGCCGTGCCAGGGCCCTGAAGGTCTCGGGCCCGGCCGTCCCGTCGGTGCGCAGGCCCACGTTGAGCTGGAACTCGCGGACCGCATGGTCGGTGTTCCGGCCGAAGATGCCGTCGACGCGCCCGGGGGAGAAGCCCAGGCCGGTGAGGCGCTCCTGCAGCGCGACGACGTCGTCGCCGACCATCGCATGCCCCGGCAGGAACTGCAGCACCCGGTCACCCAGCCGCCAACGTGCCTCCTCGAGGCGGCGGTACGTCTGGGGCCCCACCACCCCGTCCACCGGCAGCCCGCGCTCCTGCTGGAACTGGCGCACGGCGACGTCCACGTCGGCGTCGAAGCCGTCCCCCTCGCCGAGGGCGAGCAGGCCGAGGCGGTGCAGCCGGGCGCGGACCTCCGCCACCACCGGCCCGGCGTCACCGAGCCGGCATCGCTGCTCGTCACCCGCCGCGGGCCGGGTGGACGTGGGCTGGGTCACGGTCTACAGGAACTCGGCCAGGTCCTTGAGCAGCGCGGCCTTCGGCTTGGCGCCGATGATCTGCTTGACGACCTTGCCGCCCTGGAACACGTTGAGCGTCGGGATCGAGACGATGCCGTAGTCCGACGCGGTGCGCGGGTTCTCGTCGACGTTGAGCTTGGCGATCGTGAGCTTGTCGCCGTGGTTGGCGTCGATCTCCTCGAGG
Organism: Candidatus Nanopelagicales bacterium; assembly: GCA_025456065.1. Taxonomy (GTDB): domain Bacteria; phylum Actinomycetota; class Actinomycetes; order S36-B12; family CAIYMF01; genus Prado023. The sequence goes on from JALOLH010000005.1 coordinate 31,358, forward strand.
ATCGGCGCGATCATCCGGCACGGGCCGCACCAGACGGCCCAGTAGTCGACGAGCACGGGCTTGTCGGACAGCAGGACCTCGTCGGCGAACGTGGCGTCGGTGACGGTCTTCAGCGCCATGTGCGGCTCTCCTCATCGGACGGTTCGGCGACCCATGGTATCGCCGCGGCCAGCGCCCGGCCCGGCCCCGAGCAGCCCCCGGGCGGGGACCGGCCGGGTGGGCACGGGCCTGGCTGCGGGGGCGGTCAGGCGGTGGCGAGCAGCGCGTGCTCGCGCGCCGCCAGGTAGCGCTCGGCGTCCAGCGCGGCGGCGCACCCCGTGCCCGCGGCCGTGATCGCCTGGCGGTAGGTGTGGTCCACGAGGTCCCCCGCGGCGAACACGCCCGGCATGACCAGGCCGTTGTGCAGCACCCGGGTGGTGCGGCCCTCGACGAGCACGTACCCCGCGGCGTCGGTGTCGATCTGGTCGCGGACGAGCTCGGACCTCGGGTCGTGGCCGATGGCGACGAACAGCCCCGTGACGGCCAGCTCCCGGGTGGCCCCGGTGTGCACGTCCGCCAGGGTCACCCCGGCCACCTTGTCCTGTCCGTGGATGGCCGTGACCGTGCTGTCCCAGGCGAACCGGATCTTGGGGTTGGTCAGCGCCCGCTCGGCCATGATCCGGCTGGCCCGCAGCTCGTCGCGCCGGTGCACGATGGTGACCGACTCGGCGAACTTCGTCAGGAACAGTGCCTCCTCCACGGCGGAGTCCCCGCCCCCGACGACGGCGATGTCCTGGCCGCGGAAGAAGAACCCGTCGCAGGTGGCGCACCAGGACACGCCGTGCCCGGAGAGCCGCTTCTCGTCGGGCAGCCCGAGCTCGCGGTAGCCCGAGCCCATGGCCAGGATCACGGCGTGCGCGCGGTGCTCGGCGCCCTCGCCGTCCCAGACGACCTTCACCTCGCCGGTGAGGTCCATGCGGGTGACGTCGTCGGTGACCAGCTCGGCGCCGAACCGCTCGGCCTGCCCGCGCAGGTTGTCCATGAGGTCCGGGCCCATGATCCCCTGCGGGAAGCCCGGGAAGTTCTCGACCTCGGTGGTGTTCATCAGGGCCCCACCAGCGGTCACCGCGCCCTCGAAGACCAGCGGGCGCAGGGCGGCGCGGGCGGCGTAGATGGCCGCGGTGTACCCGGACGGGCCGGAGCCCACGATGATCACGTCACGCACGTCGGACACAGGTCACACCCCTCGGTTCCGCCGGACCCTGGGGTGGGTGCGGCCAATGCTGGAGCCAACATCCTAGGGCGGCCGCCGATTCCCGGGCCGCCGGTCGACGCCCCTGCGACACTCAGCTGGTGACGGTGATCTCGCGGATGCCGCCGCGCCAGCCGCCGTCCACCTGCGGCAGTCCCGTGAGCCAGACCAGGACGTAGCGCGCGGAGGTGGGGTCGGGGCTCTTGAGCGTCACCTTCTCGCCCGCCTCCGTGGCCTGGGCCATGACGTCGTAGTCCCGGGGGTCGTTGCCCGGGTCGTTGCTGGTGAGCACCTGCAGGTCCGTGCCGTTGCCGACCAGGTGCAGCACGACCCGACCGATGGCCCGCGGAGCCCCCAGGTCGACCAGCAGGCCCACGCCCGGCTTGTCCAGGCTCTTGTTGTAGTAGGTGACGGTCCGCCAGGCGGTGTTCTTGTCGTCGTCGTAGGCGAAGGGCACCCGACCCGGGTTCTCCTCGCCGTTGCCCAGCGGGTCGAAGTCCCGGGCCCCCGCGATGCGATAGGTGACGGGCTTCGGGGCCTCCTCCGCCGTCGCGCTGGGCGAGGGGGTGGGTGTCGCGCTGGGGGCGGGCGCGGCCGCCTCGCCCCCGCTCCCGAGCAGCCGCCAGCCCAGGCCCCCGAGCACCAGCACCGCGAGCAGGACGCCCATGCCGAGCGCGAGCCGGGCGACCCACGAGCCACGGCGCTCGGCAGCGACGGGACGGGGGGTGATCGGGTGCCGCTCGCCGGTGAGGTCGGTCAGGCTCGCCCCCAGTGCCTCACGGGCCTGGGCTGCGGAGGCCACCGGCCGGCGACCCCGGGCCGCACCCACCGGCACGACCGTCCGGGCGCAGAACTCGTCCAGCGGCTCGGGGATGTCGGCCCGCACCCGCGACGGCGGGGGAACGCTCCCGGCGACCTCGGGGGCCGCCGCGATGCCCTCGGTCTCCGGCCCCGGCCACCGGGCGGTGAGGCAGGCGTAGAGCAGGGCGCCCACGCCGTGCAGGTCGGCGCGGACCGGATCGCCGTCGGCCGCCGGGTCGACCCCGGCGAGGACCGCGTCCAGGCCGAGCCCGGTGACCCGCACCTCCCCGTCCTGGCAGACCAGCACGTTCGACGGGCGCAGCAGGCCGTGCGCGATCCCGTGGGCGTGGGCGGACTCGATGGCGCCGGCCACCTCGTAGGCGATGCGGTTGGCCTCGGCGGGCGGCAGCGGCTCGGCCAGGTGGTCGCGCAGCACCTCGCCGCTGCACCACTCGGTGACGACCACGAGGAGCTCGTCGGTGTCGAACACGTCCAGGATCCGCACGATCCTGCGGTCGTCCACGGTCGCGGCGGTGCGGGTCGACAGGCGCAGGTCCGCGGCGAGCTCCTCGTCGCGGGGCACCAGCCACAGGGCGACCTCGCGGTTGAGGGTGCTGTCCACGGCCCGCCAGACCTGACAGCCGTGGCGCTCCTCGACGAGGTCGGCCAGGGTGAACCGGCCCACCTGGCGGTTCGGTGCGACGCCGGTCCGGTGCTCGCTCACGCAAGGAATGCTAGGCCACATCCGCGGTTGCCCGACCGCGCCATCCCGGACCCGGGCACGGGCTCAAGGCGCCCCGCGGGCGTGTCGATCCACTCACCATGCGTGGCGCACGGGCCGGCGGTGACGAGGGCGGCATCGTCCTGGGGTGGCTCCTGCGCGTGACCGTCGTGCTGGTCGTCCTCGGGGTCATCGGGTTCGACGTGATGTCGCTGGCGTACACCAACGTCAGGACCGTGGACGACGCCGGCATCGTCGCCGGCACGGGCGCCGATGTCCTCATCGAGTCGCCGGGCGACTTCGACCGGGCCCGGGACGAGTCGCGGGCCGTGGCCAAGGAGCTCGGGGTGCGGATGCGTGGCAAGGACTGGTGGATCGACGAGGAGGGCGAGGTCCACGTCACGGTCAGCCGCACGGCGCACTCGCTCGCGCTGCAGCACGTCCCCCAGCTCGAGCGCTACCTCACGGTGCGGGCCGTGGGCACGGCGATGGCCCGCTGACCTTGGTCCCTGGGACAGCGTCCCCCGTGGGGTGGGTCAGCGTCCCAGGCGGCGGCGGACGAGGCCGATGACCTCGGCCACCTCCCGGATGCCCAGGAGCCGGGCCACCACGACGTACGCGACCAGTCCCACCACGCCGGCCGTGGCCAGCGTCGCGGCCTTGAGCAGCCAGGTGTCCCACAGGTCGGGCAGTCCCCGGTCGGCTGCCCAGAACACGCCGGTTGCGGCTGCCCCCGCGACCAGGCCGGCCGCGAGCATGCGGGTGACCGCCAGCCAGGTGGTCCGGCTGTGCAGCCCGCCCAGGGTGCGGGCGAGCACCGGCCACGCCACGACCATCATGGCCCAGTAGGTCAGGCCCAGGGCCAGGCCGATCGCCGGCACCTTCCAGGCCGTGGGCACGGCCCAGAACAGCCCGATGCTCAGGGCGACGTTGATGCCGTTGAGGACCAGGGACAGGAAGAACGGTGTCCTGGTGTCCTCCATCGCGTACCAGCCGCGCAGCAGGATGAAGTAGATCGAGAACGGCACCAGGCCCAGCAGCATCCCCATCACGGTGATGCCGATCTGCTGGGCCGCCGAGATCCCGGACGCCCCGTAGCCGAACAGCAGCGACGCCAGCAGCGGCGCGGTGGGGATGAGCACCGCGGTGATCGGCACGACCAGCGCCGTCACGGTGCGGGTGGTGTCCGCCAGCGACCGGCTGACCGCGGCCAGCGCTCCGGCGTGCGCCACGCGGCTCAGGCCGGGCAGCAGGGCGGTCACCAGCGAGACCGTCACGATCGAGTGCGGCAGGAAGAAGATCAGGTAGGCCTTCTGGTAGGTCGTGATGCCGGCCGGTGGCAGGCCCTCGGCCTGCGCCAGGACGTTCGCGGTGGTGGCCAGCCGGCTGTGGACGATGAACGACACCTGGTTCGCGGCGAGCAGCCCCAGGGTCCACATCGCCAGTCCGCCGGTGCGGCCCAGCCCCCACCCGCGCCAGTCGAAGCGCGGCCGCCAGCGGTAGCCGCTCGACGAGAGGAACGGGACCAGCAGCAGGGCCTGGGCGGCGACCGCCACGGTCGAGCCGAGGCCCAGCCACGCCGCCTGCTGGGGCGTGAGCGTCCCGTCCTCGACGGCGGCCGGGCCCGCGACGACCAGGAAGCCGATGAACACCGCGATCGCCACGAGGTTGTTGGCGATCGGGGCGTACATCGGCGGGCCGAACCGGCCGCGGGCGTTGAGCACCTGGGACAGCAGCGTGAACAGGCCGTAGAAGAAGACCTGCGGCAGGCAGAACCGGGCGAACGCGGTGGCCAGGTCGAGCTCGGCCTGGGAGTACTCCGGTGAGGCGTAGATCCTGGTGAGCCAGGGGGCGAGCAGGAGCGCGACCAGGGTCAGGCCGAGCAGGACGACCATCGTCAGGGTGATGAGGCGGTCGGCGAAGCCGGCACCACCGTCGGAGTCCTCGCGCATGCGGCGCACCAGCTGCGGCACGAAGACGGCGTTCATCGCCCCGCCCACGGTGAGGACGTACACGGTGTTGGGGATCGTGTTGCCGACCGTGAAGAGGTCGGCCACGACCCCGAGGCCGAGGGCGGCGGTCATGGCGATGTCGCGGAGCAGGCCGGTCCCCCGGCTGATGATCGTGCCGAGGGCCATCAGCGCGCCCTGCTGCACCAGCTCGCCCTGCCGGGGCGCGGCGACCGCCTCCAGCTCCCCGGTGGCGTCGGGATCCAGGCCGAGTCGCTCGGGGTCGACCAGCCCGGCGCCTGCGTCGTCCTCCGGCTGCGCGTCGGGCACGTCCGGCCCGGCTGGGCCGAGCGACCCGTCGTCAGCCACGCAGCACCTCCGTCGCCTCCCGGGACGGCGCCGGGGGGACCGTGGCGGCCCGGCGCCGGCGAGCACGCCGCACACCATGCACGACCACGGCCAGCAGGAGCGCGGCGAGGGCGACCCGCACCAGGATCCGGGCGGCGCTGGCGTAGGCCGAGGACTGCACCGTCAGCTCCCCGGGCTCGCCGAACGGCCGCCCCGACGCCGACGTGAGCTGGATCGTGACAGGGATGGGTCCGGCGGCGGCGACCTGCGCGGTGACCTCGACGGAGGTGCGCCGCTGCGGATCGATGCGGAACGGCTCGACCGGCTCGGCGGTGAACAGCTGGCGCGGTGCGGCCGTCATCGTCAGCCCGACCGTGACCGGCACGGTCCCGGCGTTCTCGACGGTGACGGGGATCGTCCCGGTCGCGCCCGCCACCGTGATGGACCCGGAGGAGACGATCCGCACCGAGCTGCCGAGCGCGCCCACCTGCGTGCTCACCCGTTCGGTGAGCGCGCGTCGCCCCTGGGCGTCGGTCCGCAGCCAGCCCGACAGGCAGCGGCTCGGGGCGGTGCGGGCGACGTCGCCGAGGTCCTCGGGCTCGCTCACCACCTCGCCGTACGCGCGCAGGCCGGCGTACTGGCCCCGTACCTCGTCCACGTGGGCCCGGGGCAGCTCGCCGGCCCGCTGCTCGGGACCGTAGGGGGCCAGGGTCCGGGCGACGCTGCTGGGTTCCCTGGCCAGCGCGGCCGGCAGTGGCGTGGGTCGCACCCACGGCGAGCCGGCGACCACGTCGAGCACCATGGCCGCCCCCTGGGCGCTCGGTTCCCAGGACCCGTCCGGGGCCATGACGAGCAGCCGCTGCGTCTCGGGGAGCTCGGTCACCGTCGCGAGGGTCTCGGCGAGCAGCCGTTGCCGTGCGACGGTGACCTGGTCCGGGGACTGCATCGGCATGGCCAGCGCGGCGGCGAGCCCGCTGTCGGTGGCGAGCACGGGGACCTCGCCGGCGTCGGTGCCGATCAGGAGGTTGCCGCTGGGCGTGAAGAAGGTGGGCCGCGCGACAGGGACCGCGGTGTCGGCCAGCACCACCGCCTCGGTCGCGGTGCGGGCGAGGGTCCGCAGCAGGCGCTCGTCGGCGGCCCCCCCGGGAACCACGACCAGGCGCTGTGGCAGCTCGACGCCCAGGGCGGCCCGGGTGCCCTCGTCGATCACCGGCGCCTGGCCCAGCAGCCTCGTGAGCAGGCGGCCGTGCCGGGCCGCCATCACGTCGGCGCCGCCGTAGAGCATGGCCACCGCGTCGTCGGGTCGTTCGGTGACGACCTCGCGCAGCGTGTCGAGCCATGCGCCGACCTCACGGGACCGGGTGCCGGCGACCGGGGAGCCGTCCGGTCCGAGCACCTGGTACCCCGCGGACGCACTGGCGGCGAGCTGCACGGCCATGGGGTCCACGACGGGGGTCACCGCGCCCGGCTCGGCGATCAGGGCGTCCACCAGCGTGTCCAGCCGGCCGTTCGGGGACATGGCCACCGGCACCCCGTCGTCGAGCAGGACCCCGGCCAGGTCCTGGGCCGGTGGGGCGGTCAGGGGCCAGAGCGTGGTCAGCAGCAGGGGCTGTGCGGCCGGGTCCGGCGGCCACCAGGGCAGGAACGTGCGGTCGAGGTCCTGGCGCACCGACCCGGCCCCCGTGCTGGCCAGGGCCTCGATCCCGGTCACGTAGACGCCGGTGTCGGTGAGCCCGAGGTCGGCGACGGCCACCTCGAGGCGGAACGACGCCGACGCCCCCGGCAGGAGCGTGGCCGCGACGTCGACCTCGGCACCGGGGACGGGTTCGCCGGTGCGGTCCCCGAGCCCGGCGAGCACCTCGGGGATCTCCGCGCGGCTGGTCAGCGCCGTGGCCGAGACCCGCAGGACGGCGCGGACGTCCGCGGCGGGGGTGGCGCCGGTGGCCGTGATCGTCCCCTGCACCACCAGGGTGTCCTCCGGTCCCGGGATGGCCGGGGTGAGCCCGGTGATCCGCACCGAGAGGGCGCCAGCGCCGATCGGCGGCCGATCCTGGGCGCGCACTGCTGCCACGGCGGGCACCGCGGGGGCGGGCGGCGATGCCCCGGCACTCGGCACCCCCGGTGCGATGGTCCACACGATGAGCCCGGCCGCGACCGCCCTTGCCGTGCGCATGCCCGCCCCGAGCCCGCCGCGGGCCCGTCGGGTCACCTCACACCCGGGACGATCTGCGCGACCTTCTCGACCAGGCGACGCTCGTCGCCGTAGGCGAGCCGGCGGACCACCTGGTCGTAGGGGATCCACTCGACGGCCTCGACCTCCAGGTCGTCGTCGGACAGCTCGCCACCGATCGCCTCGATCACGAAGTGGTGCACCGTCTTGTGGATGCGCTTGTCCTCCACCACGAACCAGAAGTCGATGACACCGAGGGGGGCGACGATCCGCCCGACCAGCCCGGTCTCCTCGAAGACCTCGCGCAGCGCGGCCTGCTCCGGCGTCTCGCCCTCCTCGACGTGCCCCTTGGGCAGGCTCCAGAGCAGCCGGGACCGGCGGTCGTGCCGGGCGATGAGGGCCACGGCGGGGGGGTCCGCGGCGAGGTCCAGCACCACGCCCCCGGCCGAGGTCTCCTCCACCTTCGGCAGGCGGCGCGCGCGCAGCCCGCCCGGGCGGACCTTGCGCGCACCGCGGCCGGTGGCCATGAGGGAGGCCGGGTTCGGGAAGATCCGCCGCCCCGCGCCGTCGGGGGCCGCGGGTGCGGACGCGTCGCGGGTCGGCGCGTCGGCCGCGGCGGCGGTCTCGGGGGATCCGGGGGCGGCGGGCGGAGGGGCCAGGACGGGCCGGGACGGTCGGGGGAGGGTCGCCGGCGTCGGCCGCTGCGGGCCCGCCCCCGGTCCCTGGGACAGCACCTGCGGTCCCGGGTCGGCCGCCGCATCGGTCGACCCGGTCGGGGTCCCCGGCTCGGCCGGGACCTCGACCGCGTCGGGCTCGGCCCGGTCCCGCGCTGGATCCGGCACCACGCCCGTTGCCGGCGGCTCCGGCTCCGAGACCGCCACGCGCTGGCGGGGATGCCGCAGGTCAGCAGGGGTCGGGACGGTCAGGCGCCGGTCCTCCCGCCGCGGCGGCGGCACGGGGGCGGCGGGCGGGACCATGCCGGTCAGGATAGCGGCCACGTAGGCTTCCGGCCTGTGCCTGACGTCCCGCCCCGCGCCGCGCTCGAGGCGGCGAGCCGCCTGGCGATCGACGCCCTCCTCGGCGGCGCGCCGGCCCTGCTCGCACTCGCCGATCGCCTGGTGGCCGCGGGGCACGAGGTGGCCCTCGTGGGTGGCTCGGTGCGCGACGCGATCCTGCGTCCACAGGCCCCGGGGGACCTCGACCTGGCCACCTCGGCCCGTCCCGACGAGGTGCTGGCCGCCCTGGCCGGCTGGGCGGACGCGACCTGGGACGTGGGGATCGCGTTCGGGACCGTCGGCGCTCGTCGGGACGGCCAGCAGTACGAGATCACGACGTACCGGGCGGACGCGTACGACCGGGCCACGCGCAAGCCCGAGGTGACCTACGGCGACTCGTTGCTCGAGGACCTGCGCCGCCGCGACTTCACCATCAACGCGATGGCCGTGACGCTGCCCGACCGGACCCTCGTCGACCCCTTCGACGGCCTGGTCGACCTCGCCGCCCTGCGCCTGCGCACGCCGGCCACGCCCGAGGAGTCGTTCGCCGACGACCCGCTGCGGATGATGCGTGCCGCTCGGTTCGCCGCGCAGCTGCAGGTGTCCGTCGCCCCGGAGGTGCGGGCGGCGATGACGGCCATGGCCGAGCGCATCACGATGGTGTCGGCCGAGCGGGTCCGCGACGAGCTGTCCAAGCTGCTGCTCGCCGACCGGCCCCGGCCCGGCATCGAGCTGCTGGTCGAGTCCGGCCTGGCCGACCACGTCCTGCCCGAGCTGCCCGCGCTGCGCCTCGAGATCGACGAGCACCATCGGCACAAGGACGTCTACGAGCACTCGCTCATCGTGCTGGAGCAGGCGATCGAGCTGGAGCGGGCGCACGAGCCGACCAGCGGCGCCGACCTCGTCCTGCGCCTGGCGGCCCTGCTGCACGACATCGGCAAGCCACGGACGCGCCGCTTCGAGCGCGGGGGCCGCGTCAGCTTCCACCACCACGAGGTGGTCGGGGCCAAGCTGGCGCGCAAGCGGCTGGCTGCCCTGCGCTACCCGAACGCCGTGGTCGACGACGTGGCCATGCTCGTCGAGCTGCACCTGCGCTTCCACGGCTACGGCAGCGGGGAGTGGACCGACGCCGCCGTGCGCCGCTACGTGCGCGACGCGCAGGAGCAGCTGGTCCGGCTGCACAAGCTCACCAGGGCCGACTGCACGACCCGCAACGCCCGCAAGGCCGCGGCCCTGCGGCGCACCTACGACGACCTCGAGCGGCGCATCGGCGAGCTGGCCGCCGCCGAGGAGCTCGCGGCGATCCGCCCGGATCTCGACGGCAATGCGATCATGGCGGTGCTGGGCATCGCGCCCGGTCGCGAGGTCGGCGAGGCGTACCGGTGGCTGCTCGAGCGTCGCCTCGACGAGGGCCCGCTCGGTCCCGAGCGCGCCGAGGCCGAGCTGCGCGCCTGGTGGGCGCAGCGCACGACGGCGGACTGAGCAGGGTCGGCAGCGCAGCCTGGTGCGCCGCCCTCGTGCGGCCCGGATGAGACGGGTCTCATCCGGGCCTCATCCACCGTTCATCGGCGGCCGCGACCCTGACCATCGTGTCCGACCCGCTCGCGCTGCTGACCGGTCCCGACGCGGGCGGGCTGCTCGCGGCGGGTGTCGGCGGTGCCGGCGGGGAGGTCCTGGACTGGTCGGTGAGCACCGTGCAGCACCAGTCCGGCGCCGCCACCACCGCCGTGTACCGGGTGACGGTCCGCTGGCCGCACCGGGTGGCCCAGGAGACCCTGGTGGCCGCTGCGGGGCCGGGCAGCGCGCCGGAGCAGGCGCCGGGCGTCGTCGTGCTCGAGGACGGCCGGGATCGCGTGCGGCTGTGGCGCTTCCCCTCCGATCCACTCCTGCCCGGCCTGGCGGTCGCCACGGACCCGACCAGGCTGGCGGGGGTCCTGGCCGAGCTCGGAGTGCCGCGCGCCCCCGGCGCCGACGGGTCGGTGCACGTGCGGGTGCGGACCTACCGGCCGTGCCGCCGGGCCGTGGTGCAGGTGATCGACCGGGACCGCCGCGAGCGCTACGTGCGGGTCGTGCGGCCCTCGGTCGTGCGGTCCCTGCACGAGCGCCACGTGCTGCTGCACGACGCCGGTGTCCCGGTGCCCCGCTCCCACGGCTGGACCCCTGATGGCCTGCTGGTGCTCGAGGCCATCCCCGGACCCACCCTGCGCCACCACCTGCGCACCGGCCGACCGGTTCCCACCGGCACCGCCCTGCTGGCGATGCTGGACCGGCTGCCGGAGGCGGTCCGCGCGCTGCCGCTGCGGCGCTCCTGGGCGGACGAGGCCCAGCACTACGCGGCGGTGGTGGGGGGCCCGCTGCCCCGGGAGCGGGAGCGGGCCGAGCAGCTCGCGGCGGCGGTCGCGTCGGGGCTGGCGGGCCTCGAACCCGATGCCGCGACCCACGGCGACTTCCACGACGACCAGGTCATCATGCAGGGCCAGCGGATCCGGGGCCTGCTCGACGTGGACACCGCCGGGCCCGGCCGTCGGGCGGACGACGTGGCCACCCTGCTGGCCCACCTCGAGGCCTCCATCCTCGGCGGCGCCGGGCACCCCCAGCGGCTGCGCGCGCAGGTCGAGCAGTGGCAGGGCGCCGCAGAGCGCCGGTTGGACGCACGTGAGGTGCGCCTGCGGGTGGCCGGCGTGCTGCTGTCGCTGGCCACCGGCCCGTTCCGCATCCAGCAGCAGGGGTGGGCCCGGGCCACTACCCTGCATCTGGACGCCGTGCAGCGCTGGGTGGAGTCCGCCGGGCACCTGCGCGGCTGAGCGCGGGAGGTGCAGGGGTGCGGATCGGCGGTCGTGCGTGGCGCCCGCTGGTGTCGGTGCGCGTCCGGGTGCTCGCGTCGGTGCTGGCCATGGCCGCCCTCGGCGTGGTCCTGGCCGGGGGCACCGTCTACCTGGTCCAGCTGCGCTCCATCGGGACCTCGGTCACGGCCTCCCTCGAGCAGGAGGTGGCCGAGTTCCGGACCCTCGCGCAGACCGGGCTGGACCCGGAGACCGGCCGGCCCTTCGGCAGCATCGAGCGCCTGCTCCTGGTGGCCCTGCAGCGCAACGTCCCGGACCGCAACGAGGGCACCCGCCCGATCGCGCTCGAGCAGGAGCCCAGCGTCCTGGCTGCCGTCGCCGAGGTGGCAGCGGGCAGTGACGTCGTGATCCGCGACGTGCCCACCTCGGCCGGGCCCGCCCGGATGGCGATCGTCCCGGTGCAGCTGGGTGGGGATCCCCGATCCGTCGGCAGCTTCGTCATGGCGTACGCGATGGAGCGCGAGCTGGCCGAGCTGCGCCAGCTGGCCCGGATCTACGGGCTGGTGTCACTGCTGACGCTGCTGCTGGTCGGGCTGGTCGGCTGGCAGGTCTCCGGCCGGCTGCTACGACCCCTGCGGACGTTGCGCGAGACCGCCCAGCGCATCACCGAGGCCGACCTGTCCGAGCGCATCCCGGTGCGCGGAAACGACGACCTGTCCGAGCTGACCCGCACCTTCAACGACATGCTCGACCGCCTGGAGGAGGCCATCGACACCCAGCGCCGGTTCCTCGACGACGCGGGGCACGAGCTGCGGACCCCGCTGACCATCGTGCGGGGCCACCTCGAGGTCGTCGATCCCGACGATCCCGCGGACGTGGCGGCGACCCGCGTGCTGCTGCTCGACGAGATCGACCGGATCGGTCGCATGGTCGACGACCTGATCCTGCTCGCGAAGGCCCAGCGCCCCGACTTCCTCAGCCTGCAGCCCGTCGACCTCGCGGGCCTGACCGTCACCGTCCTCGACAAGGCCCGCATGCTCGGGGACCGCCGATGGGTCCTCGACGACGTGGCCGTCGGCGTGGTGGAGGTCGACCCGGAGCGGCTCACCCAGGCCATGCTCGAGCTGGCCACGAACGCGGTGAAGTTCAGCGCGGCGGGATCCACCGTGGCGGTCGGCAGCGCGATCGCGGCCGACGGCGTGCGGCTGTGGGTGCGCGACGGGGGACCTGGGCTCGCGCCCGGCGAGGTGGAGCGGATCTTCGCGCGGTTCAGCCGGGGAGGGGCCGCCGGAGGCGTCGACGGCTCCGGCCTGGGCCTGTCGATCGTGGAGAGCATCGCGACGGCCCACGGCGGGGGGGTGGAGGTGGACAGCACGCTGGGCAGCGGGGCGACCTTCACGATCGTCCTGCCGGTGGCGCCCGAGGGCTGGGCCGCGCCGGCCGACGACGAGCCCGGCGAGATGGACGCCACGCCCGGCGAGATGGACGCCACGGTCGGCGGGGCCGGGCCGACGGTCGGGGCGCGGGTCGTGCGGGAGGGGCAGGTGGTGCCGTGAACCGCATCCTCGTCGTCGAGGACGAGCCCCGGATCGCCAGCTTCGTGGGCAAGGGGCTGCGCGCCAACGGCTTCACCCCCACCGTGGTCGGCGACGGCCCCACGGGCTACGACTACGCCATGACCGGGGAGTTCGACCTGGTCGTCCTGGACATCAACCTGCCCGGCATGGACGGCTTCGAGGTCCTGCGCCGCCTGCGCCGCGCGGGCAACGCCATCCCGGTCATCATCCTCACCGCGCGCACGTCGACCAGCGACACGGTCGCCGGCCTCGAGGGGGGTGCGGACGACTACATGCCCAAGCCGTTCCGGTTCGAGGAGCTGCTGGCCCGGGTCCGGCTGCGGCTCCGGGCCGATCGCGCCGAGGAGTCCACCGTCCTCGCCCACGGCGACCTCGTGCTGGACCTGCGCAGCCGCCGGGCCGAGGTCGCCGGCCGCAGCGTCGACCTCTCGGCCCGGGAGTTCACGCTGGCCGAGACCTTCCTGCGCAACCCCGGTCACGTGCTCTCGCGCGAGCAGCTGCTCAGCCACGTCTGGGGCTACGACTTCGAGCCCGGCTCCAACGTGGTCGACGTCTACGTGCGCTACCTGCGTCGCAAGCTCGGCGCCGAGCGGATCGAGACCGTCCGCGGGATGGGGTACCGCCTCACCGACCATGGATGAGCGGGCTCTCACCGGCGTCTCCTGACCGTCTCATGCGCCTCGGGCAGGCTCGTTGCCACGAGGGACCCACCCAGGGGTCCCACCAGCGGAAGGAGATCCCCATGGGTGGGACGAGGACATGGATGGTGGTCAGCGGCGCCCTGGCGCTCGGCGCTGGGGCGCTGGGCCTGTCGGGCGAGCTGGGACCACGCTCCGGCGGCCCGGGCGTCCAGCTGACCCCGGCGGCCAGCGCGTCCGCCGTGCCGGGTGCCGGCATGGAGATGATCCTGGCCACGGCTGACGACGTGGCCAGCGCGGACGCGGCGGGCGAGTCGGCGGGCAGCCCGGAGCCGCGGGCGACGTCCGGCTCCGACAGCGCGGGCTCCCCCGCGTCGCCGAACTCCCCGAACTCCCCGGCGTCGCCGAACTCCCCGAACTCGCCGGCGTCGCCCAACTCCCCGGCGTCGCCGAACTCCCCGGCCTCCCCGGCCAGCCCCGACTCCCCGGAGCCGGTCAGCCCGGCGAGTCCGGTCCGGGTCGCCCCCGCGGGCGAGGTCGGCTCCGATCCGGACAGCCCGGTCTCGGCGGACAGCCCCGACTCCCCGGAAAGCCCCGACTCTGCGGACTCCCCGGACAGCCCCGCCTCGGCCGACTGACCGAGCCACCCACGGCGCCACCCACCCCCGAGCGGGCGGGTGGCGCCGTGGTCTGGGCAGCCGTGTCCGCGTCAGGGTCGTCCCGGCAGCGCCAGCAGCGCGGCGCGCACCTCGGCCAGCGACAGGCGCGCAGCGGGATCGACCGCAGTCATGCCGCGGATCAGCTCGTCGAGCGCACGCGGGACGCGCCGGCGGGCCCGCAACGGACGGGGCGCGGCCACCGGCCCGAGCTCCTCGTCGTACTCGGGGCACCCGACCGGGAACGGGTCCTCGCCACTGGCGGCCTCGAGCAGCACCAGTCCCAGCCCCCAGACGTCGGTGGCCGTCGTCACGCGGGTGCGCGTGGCCTGCTCCGGTGCCAGGTACCCCGGCGTGCCTGCACGCCGGCGCCACGGTCCGGGAGGCTGCGCCAGGGACAGGTCCATCAGCCGGACCAACCCGTCGCTGAGCGTCGCGTTGGCAGGCTTCAGGTCGGCGTGCACCAGCCCGGCGGCGTGCAGGTAGCCCAGCACCGAGACCAGTTGGCGGCCGAGCATGACGACGTCCCGTGTCGGCAGCGGGCCGGTGTCGAACAGGTGGGCGAGGGTCTGGCCGGGGAGCGTCTCGAGCACGATCGCGGGGCGGGGGAGGCGATGCACCTCGTAGCCGCGGACCAGGTGCGGGTGGGTCAGCGACCGCAGGAGCCGGCCCTCGCGCAGCAGTCGGCGCACCGCCTCGTCGGCAGCCGTCGGGCGGGCACGCTTGACGACCACGGGGCAGTCCCGCTCCAGGCTCCAGGCCTCGTACACCTCGAACGAGTGGCCGCGGTGGAGCAGCCGGACCAGGCGGTAGCCGGGCATCCGCGTCATCGTGCCCCCGCCAGCGCCGGTGGTCGGTCGTCGGGCACCCCGCTGCCTGCCCCCGCGACCCCTGTGTCACGGCTGGCCGGCGTCGCCGGCTCGGTCCCGGGCGGCCGCTCGCGTCCCGGCCCGGGCTGGCCGGGGTCGGCGAGGTCCACGACCCGGTCCGCGGCGTCCAGGACGACCGGGTCGTGGCTGGCCACCACGACGGACCGGGTCCGCGCCAGCTCGCGCAGCGTGGCGACCAGCCGGGCCGCGTCCCGGCCGTCGAGCCCCGTCGTCGGCTCGTCGAGGAGCAGCACGGGCGCCCCGCCCAGCAGCGTCCGCGCCAGGGCGACGCGTTGGCGCTGCCCGCCGCTGAGGGTGCGGCCGTGCCGGCCCAGCGGTGCGTCCAGGCCCTGCGGCAGGTCGGCGACGACGTCCGCGGCGCCCGCCTCGCGCAGCGCCGCCCACAGGGCCGCGTCGTCGGCACCAGGCCGGGCCAGCCACAGGTTCTCCCGGACCGTGGCGTCGAGGACGGGCGCCTCCTGCAGCAGGAAGCCGATCGCGTCGCGCGTCGTCCGCAGCGCGAGGTCGCGCAGGTCGACCCCGTCGAGCAGGACCTGGCCGACGTCCGGGTCGGCCAGCCTGCCCAGCAGGCGCAGCACGGTCGACTTGCCCGACCCGCTGGGTCCGGCCAGGGCGACGAGCGAGCCGGGTTCGACCAGCAGGTGGAAGTCGGTCACCACCGGGCATCCCGGTCGGTAGGCGTACCCGACGCCGCGCGCCTGCAGCCGGCCCGCGACCGGATCGAGCGGGACGGGGTCGGGGCGCTCGGCCAGGCCCAGGGGCAGGTCCAGCACCTCCAGCACCCGTTCGGCACCCGCGGTGGCGGCCACCACCTCCACACCCAGGTCGCCCAGCGTGCGGACCGGGCGGTAGAGCTGGGCCAGATAGGTCAGGAAGACCAGCAGCTGGCCCAGGGTGAGCCGGTCCCCAGCCAGGGCCCACGTACCCAGGGCGAGCACGGCCAGCATGGCGACCAGCTCCACCAGGTCGAGCACCAGCGGGTAGACGGCGCGCACGCGTGCCGCGGCCAGCTCGGCAGCGACGATCGCGCGGCCCTCACGATCGAAGCGCTCCTGCTCGTCGCGCTCGCGACCGTGGAGCTGCACGAGGCTGAGGGCCCCGATGCTCTGCTCGGCCACCGAGGCCATCGAGCCCGCGCGGCGGCGCTTCTCGCGCGACGCCTCCTTGAGTCGCCGGCCGAACCGGCGGGCGGACCACCACAGCACCGGGGCGACGACCAGCGCCAGCAGGGCGAGCTGCCAGTCCAGGACCAGCAGGGCACCGGTGAAGAGCACGATCCGGGCCAGGGCGCCCACCCCGTCCACGGCGACGGAGAGCAGCAGCGCCTCGATGCTGCGGGCATCGGTGGTCACCCGCGTCAGGAGGTCCCCGGCCCGGGTGCCGTCGACCAGCGTCGCTGGTGCAGCGTGGATGCGGGTCAGCATGGACCGACGGACCTCGAGCGTGATGCCCGAGCCCACCCACGTGGAGACGTACTGGTCGACCCATCCGAGCAGGCCGCTGGTCAGCGACAGGAGCAGGTAGGCCACGGCCAGCCCGATCAGCGGGGCCAGGGACCGGGGCACGAGGACGTCGTCGACCACGCGCTGGAACAGCCAGATCTCCACGGCCTCCACCGCGGGCAGGGCCGCGGCCACGACGAGCAGCGCGACGATGCCCACGCGGTGCGGCCGGAGCATCGGCCGGAACCGGCGCAGCGCCTGCCCCAGGGAGATCCGCCGCGCGGCCGGGACGAGCCCGTCGCCCTCCACGCCGGGCCGCAGGAAGGCCGCGATCCGGGGGCGGACACGGCGCAGGGGTCCCGGCCGGTGGCCGGGACCCCTCGTGCGCCTGCGCCGCATCGGCGACCGGTTCAGCTCGACGAGCTGCGCCGGGCGCGACGGGTGCGGCGCTTGCGGCGACGCCGCGGTCGCGAGCTGTCCGAGCTCGCGTTCTTCGCCCGTCGCCGGGCGGGGGTCAGTGCGCGGACCAGGCCAGAACGTGCCATCGGGAACCTCCTCGATCGGCCGGAGCGGGTCGTCCGGTGCAAGGGATCGTGGCCGGGCCCGATGACACCAGGGTGAGCCCTGCATGAGGGCCCTCTCATGCGCGCGCACGGCGGTCGCCGTACCGGCGCCGTGGATCCGCGACGGATCCGGGACGGTGGTCCCCGTGCGCCTCACCGGGGTTGTCGGCGGGCTGGGGTTCAATGGCGACCAGCACCCCGGCAGGGTCGAGTCGGGGAGCGGAAGGAACCGTCGTGTCCGGGACTCTCACCCGACAGCGCCGAGCCGCCCGGGCCCCGGCGCTGCCCCACCTGGTGGGGCTCGACGGGGTGCGCGCCGTCGCGGTGATCGCCGTGGTGCTCTACCACGCCGACGTCGCGTGGCTCCCCGGTGGCTTCCTGGGAGTCGACGTCTTCTTCGTGCTCTCGGGGTTCCTGATCACGTCCCTGCTGCTCGTCGAGCTCGATCGGACCGGTCGGCTCGACTTCCGCCAGTTCTACCTGCGGCGGGCCCGGCGCCTGCTCCCCGCGCTGTTCGCGATGCTCGCCGTGACCGCCCTGCTCGTGGCGACCATCGCCTACGACGCGGCGGCCGCCTTCCGCCGCGACCTGCCGGGCGCGTTGCTCTACTACTCGAACTGGCTGGCGATCATCACCGACACGTCCTACTTCGAGTTCGTCGGCCGCCCGCCCATGCTCAAGCACCTGTGGTCGCTCGCGGTGGAGGAGCAGTTCTACCTGCTCTGGCCGGCGGTGGTGCTGCTCCTGCACCGTTGGCGGGGCGCCCGCGCGGTGGGCTGGGTTGCCCTCGGCGGGGCGCTGCTGTCCACCGTGGCCATGGCGATCGGGTCGATCGCGGCCGACATGCCGGGCGCGAACGACCCGAGCCGGCTGTACTTCGGCACCGACACCCATGCGATGGGCGTCCTGATCGGTGCGGCCCTGGCCGTGGTGTGGCGACCGGGGCGCACCTCGCCGGTGCTGGCACCGCAGGCCCGGGCGGTCATCAGCGGTGCCGGCGTGGCCGGACTCGCCCTGCTGGTGCTGTGCTTCACCAGGATCGGCGAGTACGCCACCTTCCTGTACCGCGGAGGCTTCCTCGTCGTCGCCGTGCTCAGTGCGCTCGTCGTGGCGGCCGCCGCTCATCGGGGCGTGCCGTTCGGTCGCTGGATCGGTGTCGGGCCGATGCGCTGGATCGGCGAGCGGTCGTACGGCATCTACCTGTGGCACTGGCCGCTGTTCCTGGTCACCCGCCCCGGGGTCGACCTGCCGTTCGAGGGCCTGCCGGCCCTCCTGCTGCGGATCGGGCTCCTGCTCGGCGTCGCCGAGCTCAGCTACCGGTACCTCGAGATGCCGGTGCGCCGGGGGGCCCTGGGCCGGGCGTGGCAGCGGCTGCGCGCGGAGGGACTGCCCGAGCCGAGCACCAGGATGGCGATCGGGGCAGCCGCGGTCGCCGCCGTCGTGGTGTTCACGGGGGTGCGCATCGCGGTGGCGCCCCAGGCTGCTGCGGTCGGCGGCTGGGACACCGCCGTGCTCGCGGCCGAGCCGCCGAAGGCGCCGTTGGAGGAGGACTTCGCCCGGATGCTCGCTGCGGAGGGCCTGGACCCGCGTCCCCGCGTCACCGCGTTCGGGGACTCCGTGCTGCTCGGGGCGTCGCCTGCCCTCGAGGACACCTTCAACCTGGACCTCAACGCCCGGGTGGGGGAGCAGGCGGACGACCAGCTCGCGGCCATCAGCCGGGCGGCCCAGTGGGGGGACCTGCGGGAGCGGGTGCTGCTGCACGTGGGCAGCAACGGGGTCATCACCGAGGAGCAGCTGCGCGGCATGCTGGCGCAGCTGGCGGACGTCGAGCGGGTGGCGCTGGTCAACGTGCGCGTGCCGCGCCGCTGGATGGCCCCGAACAACGCCCTGTTCGAGCGCGTCGCGCCGGACCACCCGAACGTCGTGCTGGTCGACTTCGCCGGGGCCGCGGCGGGGCACCGCGACTGGTTCGTCGACGATGGTGTGCACCTGACCGGGAAGGGTGCCCGGGAGTACACCGAGCTGATCGCGGCGGCACTCGGCGTGGAGGCGGCCGAGTAGGTCCAGCGATTTTGGTGGCGGGAGGCCGCCCGGTAGACTTCGCCGCGCTGTCCGGCCGTTCGGCTCCTCGAACCGCCCGGCTGGCGCGAGTGGCGGAATAGGCAGACGCGCACGGTTCAGGTCCGTGTGCCCGTAAGGGCGTGGGGGTTCAACTCCCCCCTCGCGCACGACCGAGGCCCCCCATCCGGATCGCCGGTTGGGGGGCCTTGTCGTGGTCACGGGGCCGGCGGGTCAGTACCAGCCGGTGCGCTGCGAGTGCGCCCAGGCGTTGCTGGGGTTGCCGTACCGGCCGGCGATGTAGTCCAGGCCCCAGGCGATCTGGGTGCGCGGGTTGGTGGCCCAGTCGCTGCCGTGGCTGGCCATCTTCGACCCGGGCAGCGCCTGCGGGATGCCGTGCGCCCCGCTGCTGCCGTTGTGCGCCCGCTGGCTCCAGCCGGACTCCTTCTGCCAGAGCCTCCCCAGGTCCGAGCACTGACCGGCCGACCAGCCGCGGGCGGCGCACATCTGCATGCCCAGGGCCCGGTTGGCCGAGGGGGAGCCGCCCTGGGCGGCACGGGCGCGGGCGGCCCGCTGGGCTGCGCGGCGGCGCTCCTCCGCCTGCGCCCGCCGCTTGGCCTCGGCCTTGCGCTTGGCCTCGCGCTTGCGCTTGGCCTCGGCGCGCCGCTCCGCCTCGTTGCGCTGGACGTTGGCGGCGCTGGCGGAGGCCTGCTCGGCGTCGACCTGCCGGGACGCCTCCCACGCCGGGGGCAGGGCGGCCGGGGTGACGTCGCGGTGCACCACGGTGGGCACCGCGATGATGGCAGCAGCCGTGACGGCGAGACCGAGCTGCAGGGTCGGGCGGCGCATGGGAGCTCCACGGGGGTTCGGGTGCGGTACCGACGGCCGATACCCCCCTGCCCGTCCCGCCATGCGCGCAGGTGAGCCACCTCACACGCGCACCACGACCGGCGTCCCGGTGCGCCGCGGGCGTCAGTCGACCCTGAGCCCGAGCGCCTGCGCCTCCTCGTGCAGCTCCTCGCGCACGTCCGGGTGGGCGGCCTGGGTGATGAGGTTGCGCGCCTGCTCGTCCTGGGACCGGCCCCAGATCTCCGCGATGCCGTGCTCGGTGACCACCGCGGTGTGCTGGAACGAGGTCACCGGTTCGTCGAGCAGGGGCACGATCGTCGAGACGTCGGCCTTCGGGTGCCACGAGCGCAGCGCGATGAACGCCTGGCCGCCGGGGGCGTGCAGGGCGCCGACGATGAAGTCGGTCTGGCCGCCGAAGCCCGAGTAGATGCGGGTGTTGATGCGCGAGGCGTTCGCCTGTCCGAACAGGTCGACCTGCAGGGCGGAGTTCACCGAGGTCATCAGGGGCTGCTGGGCGATGAGCCCAGGGTCGTTGGACGCCTCGGTGCGCAGCATGCGCACGCGGGGGTTGCCGTCGATCCAGTCGTAGAGCTCCTCGGAGCCGAACAGGAACGAGACCGCGAGCGGGCTGTCCGGGTCCAGCGCCCCGGCCTTGTCCAGGGCGAGCACGCCGTCGGAGAACATCTCGGTCCAGAACCGCAGGCCACGCCGGTTGGCCAGCGCGGTGAGCACCGCGTCGGGGATGCCGCCGATGCCCATCTGCAGGGTGGAGCCGTCCTTGATCCGCGAGGCGATCCGCTCGCCGATGTCGCGGCTGGTGTCGTCCAGCGGCGGCGGCGTCGCCGACGTGATCGGCTCCTCGGCCTCGAAGAGCACGTCGACCGAGCTGAGCGGGACGATCGCGTCGCCGTAGGTGAAGGGCATCCGTGGGTTCACCTGCGCGATCACCGTGCCGCCGCGCGCCCGGCAGGCCTCGATGGCCGCGGGCATCACGTTCACCTCGATGCCCAGCGAGACGACGCCGTGCCGCGGCGGCGAGGTGTGCAGCAGGACGACGTCGGGCTGCATGGCCCGCTGGAACAGCGCCGGGACGAGGCTGAGCCGGCACGGCACGTAGCGCAGCCGCGGGTTGCGGCGCATCCCGGGGCCGACGAACGGGGTCTCGGGGATGATCCCCTCCCGCTCGGGCAGCCCCGGCTGCGGGTTGAGCTGCCAGAGCCGCCACTCGGGGAGGTGCTGGTCGAACAGCGCGATCGCGGCCCGTGGGGTGGCGAAGTTGCCCGAGACGACCACCCGGGGGTTGGGGGGCAGTCCGTGCAGGACCGCGGCGAGGGCGTCGGCGTCGGCGTGCAGGGTCATGGGCGGGATTCTCCCACCCGGGCGGGCCGCTCCCGGGCGACGAACGCCCCGCCACCGCCCGCCCAAAGGTCCCGGGTCGCCGCAAACGGGATCGGCTGCGGCAGGTGGGGTCGTGAGCGGGCACCCGGGTGTCCGTGCCGGGACGGGGTGGTGTCGCTTGCGTGAACGCGCGGTGGTCCGTAGCATCTGCCGATGTATCGACTCGATACATCGGCTCAGCACAGCCCCGGTGGGGGCGACGGACGAAGGGACGGTAGCGCGATGGCCACGGGTCGCCGCAGCGGGGTCCTCGAGTTCGCCATCCTCGGCCTGCTCCACGACGCCCCGATGCACGGCTACGAGCTGCGCAAGCGACTCAACGCCGTCATGGGCTCCTTCCGCGCCATCTCCTACGGCTCGCTCTACCCGGGGCTGAAGGACCTCCTCGACCGCGGCCTCATCGTCGAGGCCGGGGCCGCCGACGCCAGCGCCCCGGTGCTCTCCGGCCGGCGGGCGAAGATCGTCTACGAGCTCACCCCCGAGGGCAAGGACCGGTTCGCCGAGCTGGTCTCGCGGACCGGGCCGGAGAGCTGGGAGGACGAGGCGTTCGGGGTGCACCTGGCGTTCTTCGCCAGCACCCCCGCCGAGGTGCGGATGCGCATCCTCGAGGGCCGGCGCAGCCGGATGGAGGAGCGTCGCAGCAACCTGCACGCGTCGCTGGCCCGCAACCGCGAGCGCATCGACACCTACACCCTGGCCCTGCAGCGGCACGGCCTCGAGGGCGTGGAGCGTGAGGTGCGCTGGCTGACCGAGCTGATCGAGCACGAGCAGAACGAACGGCGCGGCGGGTCCTCCGCCGTCGTCGATGACCGTACGACCGGCGACACCGGGGCCGGGCCGCGTCGCCCGCGGACCCGCGGGTGAGAAAGGAACGACAGATGGGTGCCATCCGTGTGGCCATCGTGGGCGTGGGCAACTGCGCCAGCTCCCTGGTGCAGGGGGTCGAGTACTACAAGGACGCGGACCCGAACGATCGGGTGCCCGGCCTCATGCACGTCCAGTTCGGCGACTACCACGTGCGCGACATCGAGTTCGTCGCCGCGTTCGACGTCGACGCCAAGAAGGTCGGCCAGGACCTCTCGCACGCGATCCTCGCC
>JALOLH010000062.1 GCA_025456065.1 Candidatus Nanopelagicales bacterium
CTGGGTGAAGACGACCTCGCCGCCGCCACCCGGCACGGCCGGGGACTGGGCCAGCGCCGGCGTCACCCAGAAGCGCAGGACCGGTGCGGTCACCAGCGCGAGGACCCCCAGCAGCAGCGCCGCCCTGGCGAGGATCCGCCCACCGCGATGGCCACGGGCGAGGGGCGGAGCGACGTCAGCCGGCGGGGACGGTGCGCCCCGGACGTCCGCCGTCGCGCCACCGCCCTCGCCCGTCCGAGGCCCTCGCCGCATCCGCACCTCTCCACCCCACGGGCTGCGCCTAGTGCGCGGCCGCCTGCCACGAGGGTCCCACGCCGATCGACACATCGAGCGGAACCGCCAGCTCCACGGCGCCGGACATCGCCGCGCGCACGAGGCCCGCGACCCGGTCGGCCTCCCCGGGGGCGATCTCGAGCACGAGCTCGTCGTGCACCTGCAGCAGCAGCCGCGACCGCAGCCCTGCCGCCTGCAGTGCAGCATCGGTCCGCAGCATCGCGACCTTGATGATGTCGGCCGCCGAGCCCTGGATCGGGGCGTTGAGCGCCATCCGCTCGGCCATCTCGCGGCGCTGCCGGTTGTCGCTGACGAGGTCGGGCAGGTAGCGCCGCCGGCCCAGCAGCGTCTCGGTGTAGCCGGTGAGCCGCGCCTGCTCCACCACCCCGACGAGGTAGTCGCGCACCCCGCCGAAGCGCTCGAAGTACTCGTCCATCAGCCGGCGCGCCTCGCTGGGCTCGATGCCCAGCTGCTGGCCCAGGCCGAAGGCGCTCAACCCGTAGGCCAGCCCGTACGACATCGCCTTGATGCGCCGGCGCATCTCCGGGTCGACCGCCTCGCGCGGCACCCCGAACACCCGCGAGGCCACGGTCGTGTGCAGGTCCTCCCCCGAGGTGAACGCCTCGATCAGCCCGGCGTCCTCGCACAGGTGCGCCATGATCCGCATCTCGATCTGGGAGTAGTCCGCGGTCATCAGCGACTCGAACCCGGCGCCGACGACGAACGCCTCGCGGATGCGCCGGCCCGCCTCGGTGCGCACCGGGATGTTCTGCAGGTTGGGGTCGGTGCTCGACAGCCGCCCGGTCGCCGCCACGGTCTGGTTGAACGTGGTGTGCACCCGGTGCTCGGCGTCGGCCAGCGGGATCAGCCCCGCCACCGTCTGGCGCAGCCGCGAGGCGTCGCGGAAGCGCAGGATCGCCTCGAGCAGCGGGTGGCCGGTGGTGGCGTAGAGGCCCTGCAGCGCGTCGGCGTCGGTGGTGTAGCCGGTCTTGATCCGCTTGGTCCTCGGCAGGTTCATCTTCCCGAAGAGGATCTCCTGCAGCTGCTTGGGCGAGCCGAGGTTGAACACCTCGCCGGCGGCCTCGTGCGCATCGGCCTCCGCCGCGGCCACGTCGACGGCGAACTGCCCCTCGAGGGCCCGCAGCAGCGGCAGGTCCACGGCGATCCCCGTGGCCTCCATCTGCACCAGCAGCGAGACCAACGGCAGCTCGACGTCGGCCAGCAGCCCGGCGCCGCCCCGCTTGGCCACCTCGGCCAGCAGCACGTCGTGCAGGTCCAGTGTCGCCCGGGCGAGGATCCCCAGCCGCTCGAGCGCCTCGGACTCCACGACGCCGTCGAGGCTGAGCTGCTCGGACTGCGCGCTCGGCGCGGGCAGGTCGCGGTGCAGGAACCGCGGGACCAGGTCCACGAGGTCGAACGTGCGCTGCCCGGGCAGCACCACGTAGGCCGCCAGGGCGGTGTCGCCGACCAGGCCCCGCAGCGGCCACCCGGCCGCCCGCAGCGCCAGCATCGGGCCGTTGGCGTCGTGCAGCACCTTGCCGCGGTCCGGGTCGGCGAACCACGCGCGCAGCGCGTCGCGGTCCGAGGCATCGGCGACGTCGAGGTCGACCACGAGGGTGTCCCCGCGCCCCGCCGCGAGGCCCAGCGCCCCCACACGGCCGGTGCCGGCCCCCCACGCTCCGCGCACCGACACGGCCACCGGCGAGCCCGCGCCCGCCAGCCAGGCGCCGACCTCGCCCGGCGCGGCGACCCGGACCGGCGGGGACTCGTGCACGGCCGCCCCGGGCACCGGGGCCGCGGCCGCCGCCCCCTCGGGGAACGTCTCGAACAGCCGGTCGCGCAGCACCCGGAACTGCAGCGCGTCGAACACCTCGTGCACCGCGGCCCGCTCGAACGGGCGGCGCTCGGTCTCGGCCAGGCCGATGGGCAGCGGCACGTCGCAGACCAGCTCGGTCAACGCACGGTTGACCTCCACCTGACCGACGTGGGCGCGCAGCGCCTCCCCCACCTTGCCCTTCACCTGGTCGGCGTTGCCGAGCAGCGCCGAGAGGCTGCCGTACTCCGCGATCCACTTGATCGCGGTCTTCTCCCCCACGCTGGGGATCGACGGCAGGTTGTCGCTGGGATCACCGCGCAGGGCCGCGAAGTCCGGGTACTGCGCGGGCGTCAGGCCGTACTTCTCGAGCACGGTCGCCGGGGTCATCCGGGCGAGGTCGGACACCCCGCGGCGCGGGTAGAGCACCGTGACGGCGTCGTCGACGAGCTGGAAGGTGTCCCGGTCGCCGGTGATGATGAGCACGTCGAAGCCCTCGGCCTCGGCCTGCCGGGCCATCGTGGCGATGATGTCGTCGGCCTCGTAGCCCGGCACCTCGACGGACGGGATCGCCAGGGCGTCCAGCACGTCCTTCACCAGCTCCACCTGGCCCTTGAACGGCTCGGGGCTGGTGGTGCGGTTGGCCTTGTACTCCGGGTACCGCTCGGTGCGGAACGTCTGCCGGGAGACGTCGAACGCGACCGCCACGTGCGTGGGCTGCTCGTCGCGGAGTGCGTTGATCAGCATGGCGGTGAACCCGTACACCGCGTTCGTCGGCTGGCCCGTGGTCGTCGAGAAGTTCTCCACGGGCAACGCGTAGAACGCCCGGTACGCCAGCGAGTGGCCGTCGAGCAGCAGCAGCCGCGGGCGTGTGGGGGGCGCCTGGGAGGTCACCCGAGCGATCGTAGCCGCGCCGGCCGACAGGCTCGCCGGACCGGACTGCCGGCGGGCACCGGGGCCCTCACTAGTCTGGCCGCCATGACCGAGCTTGCCGCCCCGCGCCCCCTGCTCCCGGACGACCCGCAGCAGCGCGCGGTCGCCGAGGCCCTGGCCCACTTCGGGATGGGCGACCTGGCCGAGCGGATGGGCATCGAGCTGCTCGAGGTCGGCGCCCAGCGCACCGTCGCCCGCATGCCCGTCGCCGGCAACACCCAGCCGTACGGCCTGCTGCACGGGGGCGCCTCGGCCGTGCTGGCCGAGAGCATCGGCTCGATCGCCTCAGCGCTGCACGCCGGCCCCGAGCGCATCGCCCTGGGCCTGGAGCTGAGCTGCACCCACCACCGCGCCGTCCGGGAGGGCTGGATCACGGCGACCGCCACGCCGCTGACCCTCGGCCGCTCGGTCGCCTGCTACGACATCCGCCTGGTCGACGAGGCCGACCGCCCCGTCTGCACCGCGCGGCTGACCTGCATGCTGCGCGACGCATGACCCCACCCGCCCCGACCCGCTGCGCCGCGTGCTGTCCGGGGACGTGGCGACCGTGATCGGCCTGGGCACCGTCGTCAACGTCGTCGCCATCCTGGTCGGCTCGGCACTGGGGGTGGCCCTGGGCCACCGGCTGCCGCAGCGCACCCGCGACGTGGTCACCGACGGCCTGGGCCTGATCACCATGCTGGTCGCGGCGCTGTCCGCCGCCGCGGTGCTGGATGCGTCCGTCGAGCCAGCGGTCGGGGCGGCTGGGGTGCTCATCGTGCTCGGGTCGGTGCTCATCGGCGGGATCATCGGCTCGCTGCTGCGCATCGAGGCCCGCCTGGAGGGGCTCGGCGCGTCCCTGCAGCGCCGCCTGGGCGACGGCCCGACGGACGTGGAGGTCGAGGGATCGCTGGCCGACCCGGATCCCGCCGCGGCCCCGCGCGGCACGTTCGTCGAGGGGTTCGTGACGGCGTCGCTGGTGTTCTGCGTCGGGCCGTTGGCGATCCTCGGCTCGCTGTCCGACGGCCTGGGCCTGGGCATCGAGCAGCTCGCGCTGAAGTCGACCATGGACGGCTTCGCCTCCATCGCCTTCGCGGCGAGCCTGGGCTGGGGCGTGGCCGCCAGTGCCCTGGTCGTCGGCGTCTACCAGGGCACGCTCACGCTGGTCGGCTGGGGACTCGGCTCGGTGCTCAGCGGGGCGCAGGTCGCGCTGCTCACCGCGACCGGCGGCCTGCTGCTGGTGGGGATCTCGCTGCGCCTGCTGCGCATCCGCCAGGTCCCGGTCGGCGACCTGCTCCCCGCCCTGCTGGTCGCCCCGCTGCTGACCGCCCTGGTGGCCGCACTGCGCTGAGGTCGTCCCGTCCCCTCGCCTGCGCACGTCCTGCGCGCACACGACTCCGTCGTTCTGGGAGGCCCGGACCGCCACGGTGGCGTCAGCAGCGCACGACTCCGTCGTTCCCGACGTCCCCCGACCCCGTTATCCGACGCCTTCGTGCGCGCCCGCCCCCGCCCCCGCATCGCGCGGGGGCGAGATCGACGAGATCGCGGCGTGCTGCGATCGCGGGGCAGGGTGGTGCTACCCGCCCAGGTAGGCGCGCACGACCTCGTCGTCCTCGGCCAGCTCCCTGGCCGGGCCCTGCAGCTTGAGGAACCCCGACTCCATGACGTAGGCGTAGTCCGCCACGCGCAGCGCGGCCAGCGCGTTCTGCTCGACCAGCAGGATGGTGACCCCGGACTCGCGGATCTTCTCGATGGTGTCGAAGATCAGGTCGACGAGGACCGGTGCCAGTCCCATCGAGGGCTCGTCGAGCAGCAGCAGCCTCGGCTTGGCCATCATCGCCCGGGCCACCGCCAGCATCTGCTGCTCGCCGCCGGACATCGTCCCGGCCTTCTGGTTGATGCGCTCGGCCAGGCGCGGGAACAGCTCGAGGACGTGGTCGCGGTCGGCGGCGATCCCCTCCTTGTCGTCGCGGGTGAACGCGCCGAGCTCGAGGTTCTCGTCGACGGTCATGCGGGGGAAGATGCGCCGGCCCTCGGGGCTGTGCGCGATGCCCATGCCGACGACCTCGTGCCCGGGCGAGCGCGAGATCTCCTTGCCCTCGAAGGTGATGCGTCCGCTCTTGGGGTGCAGCAGGCCCGAGATCGTGCGCAGCGTCGTGGACTTGCCGGCGCCGTTGGACCCGATCAGGGTGACGATCGCGCCCTGCGGCACCGACATCGACAGGCCCTTCACCGCCGCGATGTTGCCGTAGTAGACGCTGATGTCGTCGACCTGCAGCAACGGCTCCCCGACCGCCCCCTGGCTCATCGCGCGCTGCCCTCCGTCCCGGTCTTGCCCAGGTAGGCCTCGATGACCCGCTCGTCGGCCTTGATCTCCGCGGGGCTGCCCTCGGCGATCTTCTCGCCGCGGTCGAGCACCGTGACCCGCTCGCTCACCTTCATCACGACGGCCATGTCGTGCTCGATGAGCAGGATCGACACCCCGCGCTCGTCGCGCACGCGGTGCACGAAGTCGACGAACCGGGCCGACTCCTGCGGGTTCATGCCGGCCGTCGGCTCGTCGAGCAGCAGCACCTTGGGCCGCAGGGCCAGCGCCCGGGCCACCTCGAGCCGGCGCTGGTCGCCGTAGGACAGGTTGCGCGCGTACTCCCCCTCGACGCCGCGGATGCCGACGAAGTGCAGCAGCTCGCGCGCCGTCTCACGGCCCTCCCGCTCCTCGCGGCGCTGCCGCCGGCTCTTGATCACGGTGCCGAAGACCCCGGAGCGCAGATGCGGGTGCATCGCGACCATCACGTTCTCCTCGGCCGTCATCAGGCCGAAGAGGCGTATGTTCTGGAACGTCCGGCCCATGCCCTTCGCGGCGATGATGTGCGGCGGCAGCGCCGTGATCTCCTCGCCCTGCAGGAACACCCGCCCGGTCGTCGGCTTGTACAGGCCGGTGAGCACGTTGAAGAACGTCGTCTTCCCGGCGCCGTTCGGGCCGATGAGCGACACGATGGACCCCTCGGGGATCGTGAAGTCCACGTCCCGGACGGCGACGAGGCCGCCGAACCGGACGGTGATCAGCTCGGAGTCCAGGGCCAGGCCGCCGGCCCCGGGGGCCACGCCGGCGGCGGCGGGCTGGGCGGTGCTCATCGGACATCCCCCTCGAGGTCGGCGTGCATGTCCTCGAGCTCGGTGCGCTCGGGCTCCTGGACCAGCTCGCGGGTGCGGGTCTCCGGGAACAGCCCCTCACGACGGAACAGCATCATCAGCACGAGGATGCTGCCGAAGATCAGGAAGTTGTAGGACGGGAAGTTGATCTCGGTGTCCAGCGCGTCGTTCACCGTCTCGCCCAGCTTCGGCAGGAAGGTGGAGTTGATCCACGCCAGCCCCAGCGCCCCGATCATCACGCCCCACACGTTGCCCATGCCGCCCAGCACGACCATGGCGAGCAGGATGATCGAGATCGAGAAGTTGAACCGGTCGGCGAAGACGCCGTTGACGTGGATCGCGAACACCACGCCGCCCAGGCCACCCATGAAGGCGCCCACCGCGTACGCGGCCAGCTTCGAGCGCATGAGCGGCACGCCCATCATCGAGGCGGCCAGCTCGTCCTCGCGGATGGCCAGCCAGGCCCGGCCGAGCCGGCCCTCACGGATGCGCAGCGACACGAACACGCAGAACGCCACGATGAGCGCGAACAGCAGGTACTTCGTCTCGAGGTCGAACGGGCCCAGCGGGCGGGACACGGCCTCGGGCCCGACCGGCAGGGCCGTGATCGGGTCCAGCGGGGTGATGCCCTTCGTACCGTTGGAGAGGTTGAACCCGGCGATGTCCTCGCCGTTGACGAAGACCTGCGGGATGATCTCGCCGAAGCCAAGGGTCACGATGGCCAGGTAGTCGCTCTTGAGGCGCAGGGTCGGGGCGCCGATCAGGATGCCGAAGAACGCGCAGACGGCTCCGGCGATCGCCAGGACGATCCACCAGTTGATGTGGATGCCGGACTGCGTCGGCGGGGCGGCGCTCAGGAAGTGGAACGTGATGTCGTACTGGCCGAGGAAGAAGCTCATGAACCACCCGGCGCAGTAGCCGCCGATGGCCCAGAACGCCACGAAGCCGAGGTCGAGCAGGCCGGCGTAGCCGACCACGATGTTCAGGCCGATCGCGCAGATGACCCAGACGATCGCCTCGTTCACCGCAGTGAGCGGCAGCCAGGTCTGGAACGCGTCCTGGACCCCACCGGGCATGCTCTCGAGGGCGAACTTGTAGAACGCCCACAGGCCGAGGGCGGCGATGGCGAAGCCGAGCGCCCAGCGCCGGTTGGTCCGGTCGACGACCTCGTGGGAGGGCGGGGCGGTCGGGGTGGGCGGGGTGGCCGCTGCGTCGATCGTGGTGCTCGCCATGGCCCTACACCTTCTCCACCGTCGGCTGGCCCAGGATGCCCGTGGGCTTGAACACCATCACCATGATCAGGATCGAGAACACCACCGTCTGCGACCACTTCTGGCCGAAGCCGTACGGCAGGCCGTCGTTGAGGCCCTGGATGATCCCGATGAGGAAGCCGCCGAGCACGGCGCCGGCGAGGTTGCCGATGCCGCCGAGGACGGCCGCGGTGAACGCGATCAGGCCCAGGTGGAAGCCGGCGTCGTAGCGGGTGGTGCCCACGGCCTCCAGGTAGAGCAGGCCGGCCGCCCCGGCCATGGCGCCGCCGAGGGCGAAGGTGAAGGCGATCGTGCGGTCGACGTTGATGCCCATCAGCCGGGCGGCGTCCTGGTCCTGGGCGGTGGCGCGCATCGCCCGGCCCTGCTTCGTGCGCTGCACGACGTAGGTGAGCAGCAGCAGCACGGGGATCGTGAACGTGACCACCATGATGGTCGAGTACTGCAGCGTCACGTCCCCGATGGAGATGCCGCCCTCCGGCACCACCGTGGGCCACAGCCGCGGCGCCGAGCCGTTCCAGCGCAGGCCCACCCACTGCAGGATGAAGCTCATGCCGACCGCGGTGATGAGCGCTGCCAGCCGCGGAGCCCGCCTGAGCCGTCGATAGGCGACGCGTTCGATGAGCACGTTGATGGTGGCGCCGAAGCCCATCGCCAGCACCAGGGTCAGCAGCAGCTTGGCCCAGCTCGCCGGGTTCGCACCCTCGGCGCCGAGCCAGTAGACCATCATGAAGCCGCTGAACACGGTGGAGAGCATGAACAGGTCGCCGTGGGCGAAGTTGATCAGCTCGATGATGCCGTAGACCAGCGTGTAGCCCAGCGCGATCAGCGCGTACAGCGCACCGTTGCCGATGCCGAACAGCAGGCTGTTGAAGAACTGGCTGGGAGCGGTGACCAGGTTCAGCACCAGCCAGGCGGCGACGCCCAGCAGCAGCACGACCCCCAGGAGGCGGCCGACCGCCTCCTTGCGCGTCATGGCAATGCGCATCTCCGCCT
The DNA here is from genome assembly GCA_025456065.1 of Candidatus Nanopelagicales bacterium. Lineage (GTDB taxonomy): Bacteria > Actinomycetota > Actinomycetes > S36-B12 > CAIYMF01 > Prado023. Next base: position 8,416 of record JALOLH010000062.1, read on the forward strand.
GTTCGACGGCAGTGGCCGTGGTCATTCGCGCCTCCGATCGGTGCCCACGCGGATCATCGTGGTCCCGGGCCCGGTGTTGCCATACGACACACCGCGTCTCGGGGTCGAGCATGCGGGAGGGGCGGCCGGGTCCGACCGCCCCTCCCTGGCACTGCTCCTGGTCAGGCCGTGCGGATCAGAGGATCCACGGCTTGACGAGGGTCTCCGTGCTGTCCTGCATCTGCAGCACGGAGATGTCCCGGTTGTTCGAGTCGCCCGTCGCCGGGTCGATCTTGATCTCCTTGCCGATCACGGACTTGTCGGCCGGGATCGTGATGCCCTCGCCGGAGAACACCGCGTTGGTGATCCCGGTGCGGGTGCCGTCGGACTTGGCGATGGCCTCGAGGATCACCTGCATGGCCGCCACGCCGTAGATCGGGTACGAGCCGACCGGGTCGGCGCCGTACTTCTCCTTGTAGGCGTTCACCAGGTCGGCGCCCGCGCCGCCCTGGGCCAGCAGCGAGCTCTGGTCGAGGCCGGCGAACGTCAGGTAGACGCCCTCGGCCTCCGGCTGGGCCTGGAAGTCCGGGTACCCGGTGAAGCCGTCCGGCACCATGGTCTTCACGGCCTCGTTGTCGCCGAGGACCTTGACCTTGTCCTTGAACAGCTGCCCGCCGTTGTTGTCGTAGATGCCGCCGACGTAGAGGCAGTCCGGGCTGGTGGCCTTGATCTGCTCGAAGAAGGCGCTGTAGTTGGGCTGCTTGAAGTCCCACGCCTCCTCGCCCACGATCTCGATGCCCTGCTTGGTCGCCTCGTCGACGAACGCCTTGGCCACGCCCTGGCCGTAGGTCTGGTTGTCGTTGATCACGAAGCACTTGGAGACGCCGAGCTCCTGCTTGGCGAACTGCGCGGCAGCCTGGCCCTGGAAGTCGTCCGTGGTCACGACGCGCGCGTAGTTGCGCTTGCCGGTGGGGTAGAAGATGTCGGGCTCGCCCGGATCCCAGGTCTTGGTCAGGCCGGGGTTGGTGTTGGCGTGCGAGACCATCAGCATCGGGCCGTTGGGGTCCTGGTTGAGGACCGGCACGATGATCTTCGCGCATCCGGAGTTGTAGGTGCCCATGACGGCGACCTCACCGGTGTTGGCGACGTGGTCCTGGGCGTTCTTCGCGCAGGTGGCGTCGTCCCAGGAGCCCTTCGCCGCGGTGGCGTTGTCGTACTCCTTGAGCTCGATCGTGTAGTCGCCGGCCTTGTTGCCGACCTGCTCGAGGTAGAGCTTGATCATGTCGTTGGCCGACTTGTTCGCGTCGGCCGCGGCGCCCTGCAGCGGCAGGTCGGTCGAGACGACCAGGGTGTCGCCCCCGCCACCAGCGCCACCGGTCGCCCCGTCCGAGGCGGTGTCGGAGTCGCTGCCACAGGCGGCCAGCGCGAGAGCGGAGGCGACCGCCACCGCGCCGATCTTGATCGTGGTTCGCATGTCCATCCTTCGTGGTCCCGTGCCCCAGGCTGGGCATCGTGGCGCGGAACCTATCAGCACGGTTCCCCCCCTTGGGAGCGGGTGCACCCACGTTGGCGTGTTACAGATTGGTGACGATTCCCGTGCCGCCGGTCAGCGCGGCGGGGGCCCGGGACGGCCGGCGCCCTGCTCGAGCACCCCACGGGCCACCTCGGCCATCGACCTCCGCCCGTCCATGGCAGCCCGCTGCAGCCAGGCGAACGCCTGCTGCTCGTCCCACCCGAGCTGGGCCATGAGGGCCGCCTTGGCCCGGTCGACGAGCTTGCGCGCCGCGAGGCGGTCGGCCAGGTCGGCGACGTCCCCGCGCAGGCCGGCCACCTCGGCGAAGCGGGCGCGGGCGATCTCGATCGCGGGCCGCAGGTCGGCCATCGAGAACGGCTTGACGACGTAGCCCTGCACCCCGGCGGCCAGCGCCCGGTCGACCAGGTCCGACTGACTGAACGCGGTGAGCAGCACGATCGGTGCCACACCTTCGGCGGCGAGCACCTCGGCGGCGGAGATGCCGTCCAGCACCGGCATCTTGACGTCCATGAGCACGACGTCCGGCCGTTCCGCACGGGCGACCCGCAGGCCCGTCTCACCGTCGCCGGCCTGCCCGACGACCTCGTACCCGGCCTCGGTCAGCATCTCGACGAGGTCGAGCCGGATCAGCGCCTCGTCCTCGACGACGACGACCCGACCGGCGGACATGGTCGCCAAGGCTACCCGCGGCGGGCGACCGCCCCGTGCTCGAGCGTTTCCCCCGGGGGTGGCCCCCGGAGCCGCCATCGGTCCCGGCCGCCCCCACCTCGCTCGCCCGCCAGGCGCGTCCGCCGCCTCCCTCGCCTTCCGCCCATGATCCATGCAACGTGTGGCTCCACCTGGCACCGCAACGTGCATGGATCATGCGGTTGGGCGAGCCGAGATCATTGAGCGTCCACGGGGCGGGTCCTGGCGCGAACTACGATGGCGCGCGCGCCCCGGTATCCCAATCGGCAGAGGAAGCGGTCTCAAAAACCGTCCAGTGTGGGTTCGAGTCCCACTCGGGGCACGCGCGGCTGAGGGCCCCTGCGGCCCGCAGCCGCGCGTCCACCGCTCCGTGGGACTCGGGAGGAGCCGCCGGAGGCGGCGACGGCTCCCACTCGGGGCACGCGCGGCTCAGGGCCCCTGCGGCCCGGATCCCCTGGGCCCGGAGCCACGGCGGCCCGGAGCCACGCGTCCACCGCTCCGTGGGACTCGGGAGGAGCCGCCGGAGGCGGCGACGGCTCCCACTCGGGGCACGCGCGGCTCGGTGCCGCCGGCTCCCACTCCGAGCCACGGCGGCCCGGAGCCACGCGTCCACCCCACTGCGGGACTCGGGAGGAGCCGCCGGAGGGCGCGAGGCTCCCACTCGGGGCACGCGCGGCTCGGGGCCCCTGCGGCCCCGGAACCGCGCGCCCACCCCACTGGGGGACTCGGGAGGAGCCGCCGGAGGCGGCGCCGGGGATCCGGGAGGTCCGGTGAGCGTCGGTGCGCTTCCTCGCGACCACACGCCGGCCCGGGTGATGGGATGAGGCGATGCAGCCCCGTCCCGTCTACGTGGCCGTGGTCGGTCCCGGCACCACCGCCACCGTCGAGCACCGCGACGCCGCCCAGCAGGTGGGAGCCGGGCTCGCCCGTGCCGGTGCGGTGGTCCTGACCGGGGGCCATGGCGGCGTGATGCAGGCGGCCGCGGGAGCTGCGCGTGCGGCCGGGGGTACCAGCATCGGAATCCTCCCGGAGCACGACCGTGCGCACGCCAACCCGGAGTCGACGTTCACCGTCCCGACCGGCCTGGGCGAGCTGCGCAACGGACTCCTCGTGCGCGCCGCCGACGCCGTGATCTGCGTCGCCCTGAGCTGGGGGACGCTGAGCGAGGTGGCACTGGCCGTGCGGACCGGCGTGCCGGTGGTCGTGCTCGGCGGATGGGACGGCCCGCTCGAGGGACCGGTGGCCGCCGCCACGCCCGCGCAGGCCGTGGCGAGCGCGCTGGCACTGGCTGGCGCACAGCCCGACCGATCGCCGCGAGCTGCTCCGGCGGTGCGCGTCCATCACCTGGCGCTGACCGTGACGGACGTGGACCGGTCCGCCGCGTGGTACCAGCAGCTGCTGGGGCCGGCCGCGGTCCAGCCGCGTGAAGGACCGGGATGGCGTCGCCGGCGCCTGCAGTGGCCCGGAGGCCTCGTCATCGGCGTCACCGCGCACGATCGGACGCCGACCGACGATCGCTTCGACCCCACCCGCGTGGGGATGGACCACGTCGGCCTGGAGTGCGCCGGGGAGCACGAGGTGCGCGCATGGGCGGAACGACTCGACGCGATCGGGGCGCCGCGCGGCCCGATCGAGGATGTCCCCTACGGCTGGGCCGTCACCGGCCGCGACCCGGACGGCATCCCGGTGGAGTTCTTCGCCCCGAAGTGACCGGGCGGCGCCCGGCGGGTGGCGTCAGACGGCCAGGCGGGGGCGCAGGTCGAGGATCCGGGCGAGCAGGCCGTTGACGAAGGCCGGCGAGTCGTCGGTGGACAGCTCGCGGGCGAGCTGGACGGCCTCGTCGATGACGACCGGCCCGGGGACGTCCTCCCCCCACAGCAGCTCGAACACGGCCAGCCGCAGGATGTTCCGGTCGACCGCGGGCATCCGGTCCAGCGCCCACCCGGAGGAGTAGGTGCTGAGCAGCTCGTCGATCCGCGCGCGATGCGCCACCACGCCCTCGACCAGGGTGGCGACGTAGGGGTTCGGCTGTGGCGGCGCGCCCTGGGCACCTCGCGCCATCGGCTGCTCGCCGAGCACGTCGAGGGGCGGGACCCCGCGCAGCTCGGCGGCGTAGAGCACGTCGAGCGCGCGCTTGCGGGCCTTCGAACGGGCGGACAAGGTCAGTTCACGCGCCCGAGGTACGAGCCGTCGCGCGTGTCGACCTTCACCCTGGTCCCGGTCTCGACGAACAGGGGCACCTGGACCTCGGCCCCGGTCTCCAGCGTCGCGGGCTTCGTGCCGCCGGTCGAGCGGTCGCCCTGCAGGCCGGGCTCCGTGTAGGTGATCTGCAGCTCGACCGAGGCCGGCAGCTCGACGTACAGGGGGTTGCCGTCGTGCGTGGCCACGACGGCCGACTGGTTCTCGAGCATGTACCGCGCGGCGTCGCCCACGACGGCCTCGCCGACGTGCAGCTGGTCGTAGGACTGCATGTCCATGAACACGAAGTCCGAGCCGTCCTTGTACAGGTAGGTCATGTCGCGCTTGTCGACGTTGGCGGTCTCCACCTTCACGCCCGCGTTGAAGGTCTTGTCCACCACCTTGCCCGAGAGCACGTTCTTCAGCTTCGTGCGCACGAACGCGGGACCCTTGCCGGGCTTCACGTGCTGGAACTCGACCACGGTCCACAGCTGGCCGTCGATGTTGAGGACGAGGCCGTTCTTGAGGTCGTTGGTCGTGGCCATGGCGCTCCTGGGCGTGCGGTACGGATGGGATCGGGCGGCGGCCCTGCAGGCGGCCAACGATACCGGGCGGGATCGGCCGGCCCCGAATCCGTCGCCGTCGACCGGGCCCAGCCCCGCCGGCCCGCGGCCTCCGCCCTCGCGCCCCGGCCCCAGCCCCGCCGGCCCGCGGCCTCCGCCCTGAGCCAGCCGCCCTCGCGGTCATGATCCGTGCAGGTTGGTCAGCCTCTTGGGCGCCGAACCCGAATGGATCATGTCCGGAGGAGGGGGGCGGCGCGACGGCGGTGCGGCGCGACGGCGGTGCGGCGGCGACGGCGAGGAGGGGGCGGGAGCGACGGGCGAGGGCGACGCGGGGGCGCGGCGCGGGGGCGGCCGGGAGGGGGCGGGCGCGGCGCGGCGGCGCGGGGGCGCGGGCGGCGCGGGGGCGGCCGGGCGGGGGCGGCCGCTCAGGTGGCCGCGTCGGCGGCGATCGCGTCGAGGGCCAGCAGGTAGGAGTCCAGGCCGAACCCGGCGATCACCCCGGAGGCGACCCCGGAGATGACCGAGGTGTGCCGGAACTCCTCGCGGGCGTGCGGGTTGCTGATGTGCACCTCGATCAGCGGTGCGGTGCGCATCGCTGCCGCGTCGCGCAGCGCGTACGAGTAGTGCGTGAAGGCCGCGGGGTTGAGCACGACCGGCACGTTGGCGTCGGCGGCGTCGTGCAGCCACCGGATCAGCTCGGCCTCGGAGTCGGTCTGCCGGACGTCCACGCGCAGGCCGCGCTCGGCGCCGTGCGTCACGCACTGCTCGGCGAGGTCCGCGAAGGTGGCCGAGCCGTAGATGTCGGGCTCACGGGTGCCGAGCCGGCCCAGGTTCGGACCGTTCAGGACCAGGACGTCGCGCATGGGCGCGAGCCTAGCGATCAGCCCTCCCCCGAGATCGCGTCGAACGCGCCGAGCAGCAGCACCGGGTCCGGCCCGTCCAGGAAGATCGGCGCGCCGATGCGCTCGAGGATGATGAACCGCAGGGTGCTGCCGCGGGCCTTCTTGTCCACGAGCATCGCCTCCTGCAGCTGCGGCCAGGGGGCGCCCCGGTAGGTTGTCGGCAAGCCGAGCGCTGCCAGCACCGAGCGATGGCGCTCCACGCCGGCCTCGCCCAGGCGCCCTGCCAGGAACGACAGCTCGGCGGCGAAGACCATGCCCACGGCGACCGCGGCACCGTGCCGCCACCGGTAGCGCTCCGCACGTTCGATGGCATGGCCGAGGGTGTGCCCGTAGTTGAGGATCTCGCGGCCGCCCAGTGCGCGCGTGGTCTCGCGCAGGTCGCCGGCGACGACGTCGGCCTTGACCCGGATCGCCCGCTCGACCAGCTCCCGCAGTGCCGGTGCGGCCGGGTCGGTGGCAGCGACGGGATCGGCCTGGACCAGGTCGAGGATGGCCGTGTCGCGGATGAAGCCGGCCTTGACCACCTCGGCCATGCCGGCGACGAGGTCGTTGCGCGGCAGCGTGTCCAGGACGTTGAGGTCGCAGAGCACGCCGGCCGGCTCGTGGATCGCGCCGACCAGGTTCTTGCCCTCGGCGGTGTTGATGCCGGCCTTGCCGCCGACGGCGGCGTCGACCATGCCGAGCAGCGTGGTGGGCAGGTGGACGACCCGGACGCCGCGCAGCCAGGTCGCCGCGACGAACCCAGCGAGGTCGGTGGTGGCGCCACCGCCGAGGCCGACGATCGCGTCTGACCGGGTGAACCCCGCCTGCCCCAGCACGCTCCAGCAGAAAGCGGCGACCTCGGCGGTCTTGGCGTCCTCCGCGTCCGGCGTCTCGAGCAGGATGGCGGTGAGGCCGGCGTCCATCAGGTCGTCGCGGACGGCCTCGGCCGACGCAGCCAGCGCTGCGGGATGGATGATCGCGACGCGGCGGACCCCCTCGCCCAGGACGCCGGCCAGCTCGCCGAGCAGGCCGCGCCCCACCAGGACGTCGTAGGGGCGCTCGGCCGAGACGGTGATGCGGGTGACGGGGGTCATGCCGGTGCCTCCAGCCCGAGGCCGGCGACGATGGCATCGACGGTCTCCTCGGGCGTCATCGCGTCGGTGTCGAGGGTGAGCGCCGCCACCTCGGCGTACAGCGGGGCGCGTGCGTCCATCAGCCCCTTCATCTGG
>JALOLH010000110.1 GCA_025456065.1 Candidatus Nanopelagicales bacterium
CGGAAGCCCATCCCGCGGCCGATCCCGGTCTCGAAGTACGACGCCGAGCGCGACATGTTGAACGTCACCATGCACTGGTACTGGTTCCAGATGTTCACCATCCGGTCCAGCCTGGGGTCCGTGCTGGTCACCGAGAAGGTGCCGAGCAGCGCGGCCCAGTGCGCGCGCAGCGCCTCGAACGCGGCGTCGGCCTGCGCCGCGGTCGCGAACCTGCCCAGCAGCGCGTGCGCGCCGGCCTTGTTCACGACCTGCTGGTGCGCGTCGGCCCACTTCGCGTCGGCCGGGTTCTCGAGGTACCCCAGGACGAACACGAGGTCGCGGGACTCCCCCGGCGCCAGGTCCAGGCGCAGGCCGTGCGACCCGATCGGGTACCAGCCCGACGCCACCGAGCCCGCCGAGGCCCCGGCCCGCGGCACCGCCGCCTCGCCCAGGCCGTTGTACGGCCCCACGAACGTGTCACGGTCGGTGTCGAAGCCGTCGGCCCGGGCGTTCACGGCGAACACCGCGTAGTGGTCGCGCCGCTCGCGGTACTCGGTCCGGTGGTAGATCGCGGTGCCGAACGGCCCGTCGGCCTCGACCTCGACCTCGCCGATCGACAGGTTGCGCTGGTAGTTGGTCTGGTCGTCGTAGGCGTTCCACAGGCAGAACTCCACGAACGAGAACAGCGAGACCGACTTCGCCGTCCCCCCGGTGTTCGTCACGGTGACCCGCTGCACCTCGGCGTCCTCGCCGAGGGGCACGAACAGCAGGGTGTCCACGGCGATCCCGTTGCGCTCGCCGACGATGCGGGTGTAGCCCAGCCCGTGACGGGCCTCGAAGCGGTCGAGCTCGGCCTTCACGGGCAGCCAGGTGGGGGTCCACACGTCGCCGTCGTCGTGGACGAACAGGTAGCGCCCGCCGGCGTCGGCAGGCACGTTGTTGTACCGGTAGCGCGTGAGCCGGCGCAGCCGTGCGTCGCGGTGGAACGCGTACCCGCCGGCCGTGTGCGAGCACAACGAGAAGAACTGCTCGGAGCCCAGGTAGTTGATCCATGGCGACGGGGTGCGCGGTGTCGTGATGACGTACTCACGAGCCTCGTCGTCGAAATGGCCGAATCGCACGGACTGCTCCAATCCTCGATGAGGTGCCCTGGGCGCCGCGCGGCAGCGCAGGCAGCAGCCTTCCACATCGGGGGTGGCGCCTCCCGGTGGTGCGCCAGGCACCCGGCTCTGGGTCGGCCGCTACCCGGCGACGCTGGCCACGATCCGGTCCGCGGCGGTGAACGCGTCGGTGCGGCCCTCGGCCACGTCGGCGGCCAGCGCCTCCAGGACGTCGCCGCTGCCCACGCCACCGAAGCGGGCCTGCAGCGCGGCCAGGGCGATCCCCTGGATCTCGGTGCGGGCGCGCTGGCGTCGGCGCGCGTCGCCCATCCCGGACGACGCCAACCAGCCGCGGTGCTCGTCGAGGGCCGCGACGAGCGCGTCGATCCCCTCGCCGCGGCTGGCGACCACCTTGAGCACGGGCGGGCGCCACGCCCCCGGCTCCCCGGACATGCCCAGCGAGATCATGTGCCGCAGCTCGCGGGCGGTCTGGTCCGCGCCGTCCCGATCGGCCTTGTTCACCACGAACACGTCGCCGATCTCGAGGATGCCGGCCTTCGCCGCCTGGATCCCGTCGCCCATGCCCGGGGCCAGCAGCACGATGGTGGTGTCGGCCTCACCCGCCACCTCGACCTCGGACTGCCCCACGCCCACGGTCTCCACGAGCACCGGGTCGCAGCCGGCGGCCTCGAGCACGCGGACGGCCTGGGGGGTGGCCGAGGCCAGCCCACCGAGGTGCCCGCGCGAGGCCATCGAGCGGATGAAGACCTCCGGATCGGTGGCGTGCTCCTGCATGCGGATGCGGTCACCGAGCAGTGCCCCGCCGGAGAAGGGCGAGGACGGGTCGACTGCGAGCACGCCGACGCGCCGACCCGTCGCGCGGTAGGCCCGGACCAGGGCCGACGTCGTCGTCGACTTGCCCACGCCCGGGGAGCCGGTCAGGCCGACCACGTGCGCCCGGCCGGCCGAGTCGGACAGCGCGGCCATGAGCTCGCGCAACCGTGGTGAGCCGTCCTCGACGAGCGTGATGAGCCGGCCGACGGAGCGGGGATCACCAGCGCGGGCGCGCTCGACGAGCGCGTCGAGGTCCAGGACGCGGGGCACCGAACCAGCCTAGCGTCGGGGTGTCCCGGCCCCGGCCAGGAGCCACCCCGCAGACCCGGTGATCCCCCCTGACGCCCGCCCAGAGGGCAACGCACGACGGCGCCGGTCCCCCTGCAGGGCCGACGCCGTCGTCCGCACGGCTCAGGCCGAGGGCACCTTGAGGATCAGGGCGTCGCCCTGCCCTCCGCCGCCGCACAGCGCGGCCGCGCCGATGCCGCCGCCGCGCCGCTTGAGCTCCAGCGCCAGGTGCAGCGCGATGCGGGCCCCGGACATGCCGACCGGATGGCCCAGCGCGATCGCCCCACCGTTGACGTTGACCTTCTCCGGGTCCACGCCGAGCTTCTTGGTCGAGACCAGCCCGACTGCCGCGAAGGCCTCGTTCAGCTCGAGCAGGTCCAGGTCAGCCGGGCTGATGCCCTCCTTCTCGCAGGCCTTGAGCACCGCGTTGGCAGGCTGCTCGTGCAGCGAGGCGTCCGGTCCGGCGACCACGCCGTGGGCCCCGATCTCGGCCAGCCAGGTCAGCCCCAGCTCCTCGGCCCTCGCCTTGCTCATGACGACCACGGCCGCCGCGCCGTCGGAGATCTGCGAGGCCGAGCCCGCCGTGATCGTGCCGTCCTTGCGGAACGCCGGGCGCAGGCCGGCCAGCGACTCGGCGGTCGTGTCACCGCGCACGCCCTCGTCGACCTTGAACTCGATGGGATCGCCCTTGCGCTGCTTGATCATCACCGGGACGACCTCGTCGTCGAACAGCCCGTCCTTCTGGGCTCGTGCGGCGAGCTGGTGCGAGCGCGCCGAGAAGGCGTCCTGCTCCTCGCGGGTCAGGCCGTAGCGGCTGTTGAACTGCTCGGTGGACTCGCCCATCGCCAGCTGGTCGATCGCGCAGAACAGCGCGTCGTACGCCATCGAGTCCAGCATCTTCCAGTCGCCGTACTTCACGCCCTCGCGGCTGCCCATGAGCAGGTGGGGGGCGTTCGTCATCGACTCCATGCCACCGGCCACGATGACGTCGAACTCGCCGGCCCGGATGAGCTGGTCGGCCAGCGCGATGGCGTCGATGCCGGACAGGCACACCTTGTTGATCGTCAGCGCCGGCACGTCCAGGCCGATGCCGGCCTCGACCGCGGCCTGGCGGGCGGTGATCTGGCCCGCGCCCGCCTGGATGACGTGGCCCATGATCACGTACTGCACCTGGTCGGGGGCCACCCCGGCCCTCTCCAGGGCGCCCTTGATGGCGACCCCGCCGAGCTGGGCGGCGGAGAAGCCCTTCAGGGACCCGAGCAGGCGCCCCATCGGGGTGCGGGCACCGGCGACGATCACGGATCCGGACATTGGCGTGCCTCTCTTCCTGCGGTGGACTCCCTGCGTCAGGCCCACCATAGCCACGCCGCCACGCCCGCCCAACACCACCCGTCGCAGGGGTGGACCGCCCGTCGCACACCCCGTCGCCCGAGGGACGATGACCCCGCTGGCAGACGCCGCGTCGGGGCTGCGGCCGGTTCGGATGGGTCAGGCCAAGCGCGCGGGCGAGCCGTCGACGGCGCGGACCTCGACGTCGACGAAGCCCAGGGCGCCGGCTGCGACGACCTCCCGGTGGACCACGGTCACGCCGCCCTCGGACTGGACCCGGTAGCGCTCCTCGTGCGGCGGCTCCCAGCCGTCACCGGCATCGGTGCGCAGCAGACCGCCGGGCGCCGGACCGGGCCCAGCGGGCGGCGCGACGAGCAGCACGAGGCGCCGCACGCCGTCGCGCTCCTCCTCGGTCGGCACCACCGCGCCAGCCCGGACGAACCAGGGCAGGTCGTCGGCACCCACGGGGATCTCGACCTCGCCGGGCCCGAAGCGCTCGCCGGTGTCGCCGTGGAACCACGCCCCGTCGGGCAGCACGAGCCGGCGGGCGGTCGCCCCCTCGAGCAGCACAGGCGCGACGAGCAGGGCGTCTCCCACGAGGAACACGTCCTGCACGCCGCGCAGGCTCGGGTCCAACCAAGCCAGCGGGCGGACGTAGGGGGCGCCGTCCTCGGCCGCGCCCAGCGCCAGGGTGTACCAGTACGGCATCAGCCGGTACCGCCGGCGCAGGGCCACCCGCAGGCGGTCCATCACCGGCTGGCCCCACTCCCAGGGCTCGCGTCGGGGCACGTGGAAGGCGCAGTGGGTCCGGAAGAAGGGCAGGAACGACATGAGCTGGAACCATCGCGTGAACAGCTCCGGCGAGGGGATCCCCGTGAACCCGCCGATGTCGGAGCCGTAGTAGCCGACCCCGCCGATGCCGTGGCCGAACGCCTGGTGGATCGTGGCCAGCAGGGCCGACCAGTCGGCTGCGATGTCGCCGCTCCAGTGCCCGCCGTAGCGCTGCATGCCCGCCCATCCGGAGCGCGAGAACAGGAACGGCCGCTGGGCGGGGCGCGTGGCTCGCAGCCCCTCGTAGGAGGCCCGGCACATGAGCAGGCCGTAGACGTTGTGCGCCTCGCGATGGTCGCCCCCGCGCCCGTCCAGGCGGTGCCGGGTCGACAGCGGGAACGTCGGGTCGCCGAAGGCCACGAACACGGCCGGCTCGTTCATGTCGTGCCAGTAGCCGGCGATCCCGAGGTCGGCGTAGGTGCCCAGCTGCTCGCCCCACCAGGCCCGCGCCTCGGGGTCGGTGAAGTCGGGGAACACGGTCGGCCCCGGCCAGACGACCCCCTCGAACACGCCACCCCCGGGGTCCCGGCACAGCAGGTCGCGGGCGAGCGCCTCGCGGTACTGCCGGTAGTCCCCGGCCACGGCCAGGCCGGCGTCCACGATCACGACGGTGCGCACGCCGTCGGCAGCCATCTCGGCCACGAGCGTTCCGATCCCGTCCCAGTCCGGCCCGAACGTGAAGTCGCGCAGCCGGTCCATGTGGTCGATGTCCAGCTGCACGGCTGACAGCGGCAGGTCGTGGTGCCGGAACCGCTGCCACACGTCCCGGACGGCCTCGGTGGA
>JALOLH010000063.1 GCA_025456065.1 Candidatus Nanopelagicales bacterium
ACCGGGCCCCCCGGCTCCGGCAAGTCAACGCTGCTGGACTGCCTCGGTGGCCTGCTGGCGCCGACGGACGGCACGGTCCTCGTGCGCTGCGGGCACGAGGAGGCCTGGCGGGCCGACCCGTGGACGTGGCCGTCGGGGGACGTCGCGGCGACGTTCGGGATCGTGTTCCAGAATCCCGAGCACCAGTTCGTCACCGGCCGGGTCGCTGACGAGCTGCGCCACGGGCTCGGCAGGTCCGGCGCCAGACCCGCCGGGGCCGACGACGGGGCTGCGCCGCATGGGCAGGGTGACGCCCCTGGATCGTCCGGCGGGGCCGCTCGCGTCGCCGCGTTGCTCGAGCGGCTGCACCTGGCCCACCTGCGCGGGGTCGACCCGTTCACGCTCTCCGGCGGGGAGCAGCGGCGCCTGAGCGTCGGCACCGCGCTCGTGCGCGACCCCGGCCTGCTGCTCCTCGACGAGCCCACGTTCGGCCAGGACCCGGCCACCTGGGCGGAGGTGGTGGACATCATCGCGGCGCACCGCGATGCCGGCGGCGCCGTCGTGCTGGCCACCCACGACCCGCACCTGGTGACTGCCCTCGGGGCCCGCGAGGTGCCCCTCACGGCGCCCGCCGAGCGCCTCCCAGCCTCGCCCCAGCCCCCGGCCCCAACCCCAACCCCGGCCCCAGCTCCGTTCCCGGCCCGGACCTCGTCGCCAGCCTCCGATTCGATCCAAGTCCTGGCGCAGGAACCAGCCCAGGACTTGGATCGAACCCGGGACGGCGGCTCAGGACTTGGATGGGATCCCGCCGGTGGAGCGGGGGGGGCGCGCGGCCTGCGCCGGCTCGACCCGCTCGCGCTGCTCGGCGCCGCCGTGCTCGCCAGCGTCGCGGGACTGGTGTCCACCGCGGTTGCGATGAACCTGGCGATCGCCGCGCTCGTGGCCGTGGCTGCGGTGCTCGGCCGGCTCGGGCTGCGGCGGCTGGTGCTGCTCGCGGCACCGGCGCTGCTGGCCTCGGCGAGCGTCGCGTGGTCGAACGCCCTGCTCAGCGACGCTGGGCTCAGCAGCCGTGCGGCCTGGGCGGCGGCCGCCCTCCCAGCCTCCCGGGTGCTCGCGGTCGCGCTGCCGGGGCTGGTCGCAGCGGTGGCGCTGGACCCGACCCGCCTGGCCGACGCCCTGGTCGCGCGCCTGCGCGTGCCCGCCCGCGCGGCCTACGCGGTGCTCGCCGGGCTGCGGCTGCTGCCCCTGCTCGCCGACGATTGGGGCACGCTCGAACGGGCCACTCGCGCGCGCGGGCTCGGCGGCCGCGGCTTGCGAGCGCGCGCCCGCCAGTTCGGCTCGATCACGTTCCGGCTGCTCGTGGCGGCCCTGCGCCGGGCCGGTCGGCTGGCGGTCGCCCTCGACGTGCGCGGCCTGCGCTCCGACGTCCCGCGCACCATCGCCCGCCCGGTCCGCTGGCGCTGGCCGGACACCACGGCGCTGGCCCTGGGCGTCCTCGCGCTGGCGGGGGCCCTGGTCACGCGGTGACCCGCCCCGGCGGGCTCCCCGCGCGCACGTTCCCGGCCACCGCTCTCCCCGCTCGCACGTTCCCGGCCACATGTGACCGGGAACGTGCACTGCGCCTCCGAGGTGGCCGGGAACGTGCGGTCGAGCCCATCCGCACCCCGCCCGACCCGCCTCGCCGCCGGTTCGGCAGGATCGCGCCATGACCGAGCCCACCACGCCCACCGAACCCGCACCCGTCCTCGTCGAGCGCCACGGCCACGTGCTGGCCATCGGCGTCAACCGCCCGGAGAAGCGCAACGCCTGGAACCTCGCCACCATCGCCGCGGTCGGCGCGGCCTACCAGCAGCTCGCCGACGACCCGGACCTGCGCGTCGGCGTGGTCCACGGGGTGGGTGCGCACTTCTCCGCGGGCCTGGACCTCGCAGAGGTCGGCCCCGTGGTCGCGCAGCGGGGGCCGCAGGCGCTCTCCGGCGACGGGAGCGTCGACCCCTTCGGCGTGTGGGCGCCGCCCGTGCCCAAGCCGGTGGTCATGGCGGTGCAGGGCATCGCCTACACCCTGAGCATCGAGCTGGCCCTCGCCTCCGAGGTCGTGGTCGCCGCCGACGACGTGCGCTTCCGGCAGCTCGAGATCAGCCGCGGCATCCTGCCGTTCGGGGGCGCGACCTTCCGTGCTCAGGCCAGCCTGGGCTGGGGCAACGCCATGCGCTTCCTGCTGACCGGCGAGGAGTTCGGCGCGGACGAGGCCCTGCGCATCGGCCTCGTCCAGCAGGTGGTCGCCGCCGGCGAGCAGCTGTCTGCCGCCATGGCCATCGCCGAGCGGATCGCCGCCCAGGCCCCGCTCGGGGTGCAGGGCACCCTGGCCAACGCGCGGGTCGCCCGAGAGCAGGGCCCAGCCGCAGCGGTCGCGCACCTGCGCGGCCTGCTGCCCGCGGTCATGGCCAGCGAGGACGCCGCCGAAGGGGTGCGCTCGTTCCTCGAGCGGCGCGACGCGACGTTCTCCGGGCGCTGAGGAGGCGGATCGGTCCGCGCGCCGATGGGCTGCTGCCGGGCGTAGCGTCGGGCGGGTGAGCGAGCCGAGCGCACCGGACCGGACAGGGCAGACCCTCAGCGCCGAGGCCGAGGGCGTGCGGATCACCGCCTGTGCCCGCGGAGCCCACCTCATGTCGTGGGTCGCTGACGGGGTCGAGCGCCTGTGGATGTCGCCGCTGTCCGCATGCGGCGGCGAGGCCCCGATCCGCGGCGGCGTGCCCGTGCTGTTCCCGCAGTTCGGTGCCTTCGGCCCGTTGGCCAAGCATGGCTTCGCCCGCTCGGTCGACTGGTCGCCGGTCGTGGTCGACCCGACCCCGGAGCAGGCCGTGCTCGCCTTCGAGCTCGTCGACTCCGAGGCGACACGAGCAGCCTGGCCGCACCCCTTCCGGCTGCGCCTGGAGGTGACCGCCGCGCGCGACGAGCTGCGGATGACCCTGCGTCTGGACAACCTCGGCGACCAGCCGCTGCGGTTCACCGGCGGGCTGCACACGTACCTGCCGGTCGCCGACCCGCAGGCGTGGATCGAGGGCCTGTCCGCAGCGCGCGCTTGGGACGGCGACTCCACGGAGCGCCCGCAGTTCCCCGTGCGGCTCGGCGACCGGGTCCCGGCCCTCGACCCGCAGGACCTGGTGATCCGGGGGGTCGTCGCACCGTTGGTGCTCCACGACGCGGTGCTCGGTGCCCTGCGCGTCGCCGCCGACGGCTTCCCCAACCGGATCGTCTGGAACCCGGGCCCGGACCACGGCCTGCCCGACGTCCCACCGGGCGGCGAGCGTGGGTTCGTCTGCATCGAGCCCGTGGCCGTGGTGCCGATCGTGGTCCCCCCGGGCGGGACCTGGGCGGGTGAGCAGCGACTGTTGCTGGGGTGAGCCGGGGACGACCGCGGGCCCCTGCCACGCGAACCGCCCGCCACCCCCTCGGGGGCGACGGGCGGTTCGCGGAGCAGGCAGTCGGCCTCAGCGGGCCAGGTCCGCCTCCAGCACGTCACCGGCGGGCTCCACCGGACCGGCCACGCGCGTCGCCCTCCAGACGGCCCAGCCGAGGACGGCGCCCACGAGCGGCGCCAGAATGAACAGCCACACCTGGCCCAGGGCGTCGCCGCCGGCGAACAGGGCCGGGCCGAACGAACGGGCCGGGTTCACCGAGGTGCCAGTCAGCGGGATGCCGACCAGGTGCACCGCGGTGAGGGCCAGGCCGATCGCGACGCCGGCGAAGCCCGGGGCGGCGACCAGCTCGGTGACCAGCAGGATCACCATCACGAACGCCGCGGTGAGCAGCACCTCGAGCAGGAACGCGCCGGCAATGTCGATGCTGCCGTTGTCGTAGCTGTTCGTGCCGAGGCCGCCGGTGCGGTCCGTGACGCCGAACGAGGAGACGAACAGCTTGAGCGCGGCACCGCCGAGGATGCCGCCGGCGAACTGGGCGACCCAGTAGCCGACCGCCTCGTTGACCGGCATGCGCTTGGCCAGCAGGACGCCGAGGGTCACGGCAGGGTTCACGTGCGTGCCCGACACGGGGCCGAACGCGTAGGCGAGCATGAGCACGACGAGGCCGAACGCGAGGGCGACGCCGACGGTACCGGACGCCGGGCCGGCGCCGTCCGCGCCGACGCCGCCGCCGATGCCGAACACGGCTGCGCCGACGGCCAGGAAGACGAGCAGGAAGGTGCCGACGAACTCGGCCACGAGCTTGCGGGACATAGTGACGTTCCTTCAGAGGTTCGGGTGCGAGGCAACAAGGGTCGCGGGGCGTGCACGCGACCACGTCGTCCATCCGAGGACGGATCGGGCGAAATCCTAACCGGGATCCGGGACGCCGCATCCACGCCCCGCCGGACGCCCGCCCGCGCGATGCGCCCGGCGCCCGCCCCGACAGCCAGCCCAGCCCTCGCGGCGCCCCGGCCGCCCCCGCCCCCGGCGGCGCCCCGGCCGCCCCCGCCCGGCCCGCGCCGGACGCCGAACGCCGGTGCCCGACCCCCCGCCCGGCCGCCCCCGCCCCCGGCGGCGCCCCGGCTGCCGCCCCACCCCCGGCGGCGCCCCGGCCGCCCCCGCCCGGCCCTCGCCGGACGCCGAACGCCGGTGCCCGACGCGCCCCGGCTGCCGCCCCACCCCCGGCGGCGCCCGGCCGCCCCCGCCCCCGGCGGCGCCCCGTCTCGCGATCGTGCCGGTGGTGGCGCGCCTCGGCGCAGCACGGCGCACCGATCATGGGCGGCGGCGCTGGGATCGCCGCGGGATCGCCCCGGGTGCGCCGAACTCAGCGCACCTGCCACTGCCCGCCGGGCCAGACCGCGCGCGTGACCCCCGACCCCGCGATCATCCGGCGGCACCCGTCGCACGGCTCGTGGGTGACGTAGATCGTCGCCGACTCGGCGCGGCTGCGGTCGGCGTACAGCAGGCAGTTCTGCTCGGCGTGCAGCGCGACGCAGGCACCCGCCCCGGTGTCGTAGGAGCTGCCGGGCGCCACGGTCGCGGGGTCCAGGAGTCCGCGCGGGCACTCGCCGGCCAGGCACGACGGCCCGCCGGACGGGGCGCCGTTGTACCCCGTGGCCACGATCCGGTTGTTCGCGACGAGCACCGCCCCGACCCGGCGGCGCCGGCAGTCCGCCCGCGCCGAGACGGCCTCGGCGATGCCGAGGAAGTACTCGTCCCAGTCGGGCCGGGTCACCGTCGGCGCGGTGCGGGCGTCGGTCACGGCGAGTCCTCCCGGGTCAGTCCGCGACCAGCCCGGCGGCGACGAGATGGGTCCGCAGGTCGGCGTCCGAGGGCTCGACGAGGTGGTTGCCGTCGGGAAGCACCACGACGGGGATCGACTGCCGCCCGCTGAGCGCCTCGGCCTCCTGCGCGGCGCCCGGCTCCGCGTCGAGGTCCCGGTACAGGTAGGCGACGCCCAGCCGATCGAGCAACCGCTTCGAGCGACGGCAGTCCGGGCACCAGTCGGCGCCGTACACGGTCACGTCAGCCATGGGGGTCCTCCTCGAGGTGGGCCAGCCAGCCGATGCTGGCCAGCACGAGCGACGTGGCGCCGAACGGGATCGACCGTTCGTCGACGTCGAACGTGGGCCGGTGCAGGTCCAGGTACTCCCCGGGGCCGGGCGGGTGGGTGCCGAGCCGGGCGTAGCAGCCGGGTGCATGGTCGAGGTACCAGCCGAACGTGTCGCCGCCCCAGGAGTGCGGGGTGTCGGCCACCGCGTCGGCACCGCCAGCGGCGCGTGCGGCACGGGCGACCATCCGGGTGGCCTCGGCGTCGTTCACCACCGCGGTGACGCCCCGCTGGTGGTCCAGCTCCCAGCGCAGCCCGTCGGACCGGGCGCCGTGGTGCCCGGCGCCGTACGGGCGCATGTCCGTGGCGAGCACCGCCGCGATCGCCCGCGGCACGATCGTCGGCAGGGCGTCGGAGACCCCGGGGTCGGGCGTGCGCAGCGAGCCGGTCAGCTCGGCCTCGGCCGGGATCACGTTCGCCGCCGACCCCGTGTGGATGCTGCCGAACACGAGGCGGATCTCGTCGCGGACCGCGTCCGGCAGCCCGCCGGCCTCGGACGGACCCAGGCCCAGGCCGTGGACCGCGTCCTGCACCGCGCCGGGCAGCTCGCGGACCAGCCGGGCGGCCTCGTCGGCCAGGTTCACCGTGAGCCCCGGCCGGGCGGTGTGCCCACCGGGCCCGGTCAACCGGACGGCGAGGCGGTCCGAGGCCGAGGTGATCGGGCCGATGCGGCAGCCCAGCCGGCCGGCGCGCAGCTTCGGGTCGCAGTGCACCCCGAACACCCCGCCCACGCCCTCGAGCCACCCCTCGTCGATGACGTCCAGCGCCCCACCGGGCATGTCCTCCTCGGACGGCTCGAAGATCAGCCGGATGCGCCCCCGCACCCGCCCGGAGGCGATGAGGTCGCGCAGGATGAGCCCGGCCCCGAGGACCACCGCCATGTGCACGTCGTGGCCGCAGGCGTGGCACGCGCCGTCGTGGATGGACCGGTAGGGCACGTCCTTGGCGTCGTGCATGGCCAGGGCGTCGATGTCGGCGCGCAGCGCGACGAGCGGACCCGCGGTGCCGATGTCGCAGACCAGCCCGGTGCCCACCCGCAGCACCTGCGGGTCGAGGCCCTCCACCATCAGCCGCTCGCGCAGCGCGGCGGTCGTCTCGTGCTCGGCCCGGCTCACCTCCGGGCGGGCGTGCAGCCAGCGACGCATGTACACCAGCTCGCCGGACCGGTGCTCGACCATGGCCGTGACGACGTGCAGCAGCTCGGGATCCAGCGCCAGCGCCTCGGTGCCCTCGCCCAGGTCCTGTACCGGGGCACCCGGCACCGAGATGCTCATCCGCGCCTCACCCTCCGACCCGATCGTTGGCGAACTCCCGACGCAGCAGCTCGACCACGTCGCGCAGCGTCCCTCCGGCGGCCACGACCGCCCGCTGGCGGGCATAGCTGGGCTGGTGCTCAAGGATAGCGAGCACGCCCTCCAGCTCCTCGGTCGAACCGAGCGCGGCGGCCTGCGGCCTGACCCGCTCCACCCAGGCGGCGACCTCCTCGGCCAGGGAGCTGACCGACCCGTCGCCGTGCACGAGCTGGGCCTCGATGCCGTACCGGGCCGCGCGCCACTTGTTCTCGCGCAGCACCCAGTCCGGCTCCCGGGCCAGCTGCTCGCCCGCGTCGAACCGGGCGCACAGGTCGGCGACCGCGGCCTGGGCCAGCGCGGCCAGCGCGGCCAGCTCGGTGAGGGTGGCCATCCCGTCGCACATCCGCAGCTCGACGGTCCCCCAGGACGGGCTGGGACGGATGTCCCACCAGAGCTCCTTGACCGACTCGATCGTGCCGGCCCGCACGAGGATCCCCGCGAGGTGCTCGAACTCCGCCCAGTCGGCCAGTGCGGGCGGCAGGCTGGCCTGCGGCATCGACTCGAAGACCTTCGTGCGCATCGAGGCCAGGCCGGTGTCGTCGCCGAACCAGTACGGGCTCGAGGCCGACAGCGCGACCAGGTGGGGCAGCAGCGCGGTCAACCCGTTCGTCACCGCGATCGCGTGGTCGCCGCTGGGCACGCCGACGTGGAAGTGCACCCCGTGGATCATCATCCGGCGGGCCGGCCAGGCGATCCGCTCGACCAGCCGGGCGTACCGGGGGTCGTCGGTGAGCCGCAGGCTGCTCCACGAGGAGAACGGATGCACGCCGGTGCCGATGAGCGCCAGGTGCCGCCGGCGCAGGATGGGGGTCAGCTCGGCCACGGTCGCCCCGAGGTCGGCACGCGCCTGGGCGGGCGTGCCGCAGATCCCGGTCACCAGCTCCAGCGTCGACTGGAACAGCTCGCGGTGGATGTGCGGGTGCTGCCCGTCCGGGTAGCCGGCGGAGGCCTCGGCGAGCACCTCGGGGGCGGCGCACTCGAGGGCGTCGGTGGCGTCGTGGACGATGCCCATCTCGATCTCGACGCCGAGCGTGTGGGTCGGCGAGCCGTGGAACGCGGTCGTCATGCGCGTGCCCCCTCGTCGGCCCGGCCGGGTGATCCGGGGTGGGGCTCAGGGTAGGCCCACTACCCTGAGCCCGTGGTCCCCGATCCCGTGGGCAGCGCCGTGGCGAGCGGCGGCCCGGGCAGCGCCGCGGTCGCGGCGGGCAGCTGGGCGACCACGCGCGCCGGCGCCGCGGTGCTGGCCGCCGGCGGCAACGCCGTGGACGCCGTGCTCGCGGCGTGCTTCGCGTCGACCGTCGCGGAGTTCGGGGTGGCCTCCCTCGGGGGCGGCGGGTTCCTCATGGTGCGCACGCCCGACGGCACGGTCCACCTGCGCGACGCGTTCGTCGACACCCCCGGGCGGGGCCTGCCCGTGCAGCGGCTGGACCTGCACTTCCTGCCCATGGACGTGCACTACCCGAGCACCGTGCAGACCTTCCACGCGGGGATGGGGTCGGTCGCCGTCCCGGGGCTGCTCGCCGGCATCCTCGCCGCGCACGACGAGTTCGCCCGCCTGCCGCTGGCCACGCTCGTCGCCCCGGCACAGCGCTACGCCCGGGAGGGCGTGGTCATCGAGCCGGCGCAGGCCCTGGTCCTGGACCTGGTCCGCGAGCTCGTCGCCCTCTCCCCCGAGAGCCGCCGGCTGGTCCAGCGCGACGGCCGCTGGTTGGGCAGCGGCGACCTGGCGCTGAACCCGGAGCTGGCCGACTTCCTGGACCTGCTCGCCGACGGCACCGTCACCTCCATCGAGAGCGGCCCGTTCGCCGCCCCGCTGCTGGGCGCGATGGCCAGGGGCGGGCTGGTGACCGCGGCCGACCTCGACGCCTTCCAGGTGCTCGCCCGCGAGCCGGCGCTGGCCGAGCGCGCCGGCCACGTGCTGTTCACGAACCCGCCGCCGTCGTTCGGCGGCTCGATCATCGCCGACACCCTCGGGGCGGCCGTGCCGGTCGACCCCGCCGACGCGCGCACCTGGCTGGCGCTCGTGGAGACGCTGACGGAGGCCACGATCCGGCGGCGCAGCGCCGCGACGGTCCCGCTCACCTCGACCGGGACGACGCACGCCAGCGCCGTCGACGCCGACGGCATGATCGCGGCGATGACCACGTCGAACGGCGTCACCTCCGGATTCGTGATCCCCGGCACGGGCATCCAGCTGAACAACATGCTGGGCGAGGCGGACCTGAACCCCGACGGCTTCCACGCCACGCCGCCCGGCCAGCGCCTCGGCTCCATGATGAGCCCCTCGGTGCTGGTGGCCCCGGACGGCGGAGTGGTCGCCCTGGGCACGGGCGGCTCCGAGCGCATCCGCTCCAGCCTGGTCGAGGTGATGATCCGGCTGATCGATGCCGGCCAGCCGCTCGCGATGGCGGTGTCGGGGGCACGGGTGCACCCGGACGACCGGGGCCTGCAGGTGGAGCCCCACCTCGGCCAGGCCGTGATCGACGACCTGCGGGCGCAGGCGCCGATGCCGGTGAACGTCTGGCCCGAGCACAACCTCTTCTTCGGCGGCGTCAACGCGGTGCAGCGGACCCCGGACGGGGTGGTCCGCGCCGTGGCCGACGGCCGTCGCGGGGGCGGGGCGATGGTGGTGGTCCCGTGAACGTGCGATGGGCGGTGGCCGGGGCGTGAGCAGCTGGTTCGGCGGCGGCGCCGGCGACAGCGCGGCGGCGACCGCGCTCAAGGCGGCGGTGGCGGTGTTCATCGTCGGGTGCGCGGTGCGGTTCCTCTTCGCCCGCGGGGACGTGCAGATGCAGCAGGTCGGCGCCGTGCTCATGTTCCTCGGCGGGGTCGGCACCCTCGTGGCGTCCGTCATCGACCGGCGGGCCAGGACGCGCCGTCCGGGGCCCGGCCGCCGCTGACCGGCGTGCGACGCTGGACGGTGGTGACGCCCTTGCGCCACCACCCGTCCAGCGTCACCACGGTGACCGGGGACCTCGTCGCGGGCTACGCGGCACCCCGCAGCGACCCCGGGGCCTCAGGCGCCCAGGATCTTGGCCTTCTGCGCGGCGAACTCCTCCTCGGTGAGGATGCCGGCGGCCTTGAGCTGGGCGAGCTTCTCGAGCTGGGCGATGGTGTCCCCGCCGTCCGCGGCCGGCGCTGGCGCCGGTGTCGGGGCGGGGGCCGCTGCCTGGGCGGCCGCCTGCTGGGCGAGGGCGGCCTGCACGGCGGCGTCGACCTGCGCCTGCTGCTGGGCGGCGGCCAACTGGGCCTCCTGCTCCGCAGCGGCGGCCTGCTGCGCCGCCTTCTGGTGCTGCGCGCTGCCGACCTTGTTGCTCACGGCGGTGGCCGTGCCGGCCACCACGGCCGTGCGGGCCATCGTGCCCACCAGCCCGGGGCGTCCCATCCTGCCTCGCATGCTCAGTCCTCCCTCAGTGCCTCGAGCGCGGCGGCGACGTTCGCCGCGGGGATCCGGATCTGGGCGACGACCTCGCCGCCCGAGTCACGCACCGCCGTCGCCAGCCGGGCCGCCCACGTGTTCTCCCAGACGACGGCGAGGGCCGAGGAGTTGGGCTCGAGCGCGTCGGCGAAGCCCTGCAGGTCCTCGTCGCTGAGCAGGTCGAGCTCCTCGTCGGCCAGGCCGGCGAACGCCTCGGCGACCTCGGTGTCGGTGGCCTCGACGTAGCCGGTGCTGCCGTCCGCCGCCTTCGTCACGAACGCCAGGTCGATGATGCGGACGATGCCGCTGTTCTGCAGCTCGGCGATCGCCGGGGCGACGTCGCCGTTGAACTGGTTGCCCTCGAAGAGCACGAGGGCGACGTCGACCGGGCCGATCTGCTCGGGGTCGGGGATGGTGGGCATGGGGCCTCCAGGACTGGGGTGCGAGTGGGGGCCTGTCTAGCAGCCGGGGCGACCCGACGCGCGCCAGCGAGCGCGGGCGCGGACCGGCTGCGCACCCCGCCCGCGGGTGGCCCTCGCGCGATCGGTCAGGCCGAGGGCGGCGGGGCTGGGGCTCCGCCAGCAGGCGGGGCACCCGGGGGTGCGAGCGCATGGCGGCGCCGTCGCGCCACCTGCCAGCCCATGGCGCTGGAGCCGAGCAGCACGAGGCCGGCGACCAGGATGGCCAGGGCAGGCTGCTGGTCGCCGCCGACGAGCCAGAACACGAAGCCCGTCACGCTCGCGACCGCGGCGGCCAGCCACGGCCACAGGCCCTCGGCCATGAACCGCCAGAACCCGAGGGCCGCCAGGGCGGCGAGCACGACCAGGCCGATGGGCCGGGCGTCGGCGTCCCCGGCCAGGGTCACGGCGGGGATCACGGCCACGCCCAGCCCGAGGACCAGGGCGAGCTCCCGGTGCATGAGCCGCCGCGCCAGCAGCAGTGCCCATGCGACGCCGAACACGACGCTGCCCAGCGGCATGAGCCGGTCGAACGTCGTGGTCTCGTAGACCTCGTTGCCGAACGCGTCGAAGGTCGGCTGCGTCTCGGGACGCAGGAACTCGCCGAACGTGTTGAGCAGCGCGAAGGCCGCCACGAACAGGCCCACCTCGGTGATCGCGCTGCGGGCGAGCAGCTGGGCGGCGACCATGACCGCCACCGCGACCGCGAGCGACACGAGCCCGGAGCCCTCGCTGTCGCCCATCGCCAGGCCGACGGCACCGGCCGCGGACACCGCCGTGATGCTCAGGACCACGCCGGCCAGCCGGCGCCGCGCGCTGCCGTCCGCCGCGCCGCGGGCCAGGGCCGACCCGACGACGGCCGTGACCAGCGCCAGTGCGCCGAGCAGCGCGATCTGCGTCGTCTCGGTGAGGTCCTCCCAGCGCTGGGCCACGAGCACGGCGGCGGCCGCCAGCACGAGGGCCGAGCCGACGTACAGGCCGACCTCGATGAGCACGTCGGCGACCCGCCGGCGGGGCGCCCGCTGGGGCGCCACGGCTGGTGGGGCAGCCGCGGTGGTGCCCGGTACCGCGCCGGGGGCGGCAGCAGGTAGCAGGGCGCGCTGCTCCGGGCCCACCTCGGCGAGGATGGCGCTGCGCTGCGCCTGGCTGATCGTGCCCCGCGCCACGAGTGCCTCGAGGGCCTCGGCGAGCGGGACGGTGGGCAGGTCCTGCCGCGTCTGGGACATGGCGCACCACCTCTCCCCACCGCCAGTCTCCCGCACGCGCAGCGGTCCGCGCATGGGCCAGAAGGCCGTGGCCGCACCGAAGGGCAGGGTGATCTCCACCACGTTTGCACAAGTTGTGGACAACTTTGTTGACAGATCAACGCCCGTCCC
Source organism: Candidatus Nanopelagicales bacterium (assembly GCA_025456065.1). GTDB lineage: Bacteria > Actinomycetota > Actinomycetes > S36-B12 > CAIYMF01 > Prado023. The sequence goes on from JALOLH010000063.1 coordinate 12,158, forward strand.
CGCAGACTTGGCCCCGTGAACCTGGCACTGACCGAGATGCGGCGGGCGAAGCTGCGCTTCGGCCTGCTCACCGCGGCCGTCGCCCTGCTCGTCTTCCTCATCGTCTTCCTGGCCAGCCTGTCCGGCGCCCTGCTGCGCGCGTTCACCGGCGCGATCGAGTCGCTGCCCGCGGACGGGCTGGTGTACAGCGAGACGGCGCGGGCCAACGCCCAGGCCAGCCGTCTGGCGCCCGACACCGTCGGGCAGGTGGCCGAGGTGGCCGGGGTGGCCGCGGCGGGCCCGATGGCCGTGCTGTCGGCCAACGCGATCGTCGCGGGCGAACCTGACGAGCTGCAGCTGATCGGCGTCCAGCCGGGCAGCCCGAGCCAGCCCGAGGGCCTGCGCGAGGGCCGGTTCCCGGAGGCTGCCGACGAGGTGGCCATCGACGCCTCGGACGCCGAGGTGGGCATCGGTGACACCGTCAGGATCAACGGCACGAGCACCGACCTCACGGTCGTGGGCCGCATGGTCGGCACCCAGTTCGGCACCGACACCGCGTGGGTCCCGATCACCGGGTACGAGGCGGTGCTGCGCGAGCTGAACCCGGCCCTGCCCGCGGTGCCGATCAACGTCGTGGCGTTCACGGTCGACGAGGGGGCGGACGCCGCGGAGGTCGCCGCGCAGGTGCAGCAGGCCGTCGAGGGCACCCAGGCCCTCGACCGCGCCGCGGCCGTCGAGGCCATCCCCGGGGTGGAGTCGGTCGGCCAGACCTTCGGGCTGCTCGTCGGCATCACCTTCGTGATCGGAGTCGTGGTCGTGGGCTTCTTCTTCCTGATCCTGACCGTGCAGAAGCTGCGGTCCTTCACCCTGCTGCGGGCCACGGGCGCGAGCACCGGCTCGCTGGCCGGCAGCGTGGTCACGCAGATCACGGCCGTCGTGCTGCTCGCCTCGGCGATCGCCACGGCGCTGGCCTGGTTCGCCCTGCAGGCCCTGAGCACCGGACTGCCCGTGCGCATCGACCCGCTCACGACCGGCGGGGTGGTGGCGGCCGTGCTGCTCGCCTCGCTGGTCGCCGGCCTGCTCTCCGTGCGCCGCATCGCCCAGCTCGACCCGGCCACCGCGGCGGGTGCGCGATGAACCTCGCGATCGCCGAGTTCCGCCGGGCGAAGGGCCGCTTCGCCTCCATCACCGGTGCCCTGTCGCTCATCGTCTTCCTGGTGCTGGTCCTCGGCGCGCTCGCCGACGGGCTGTTCTTCGGGGGCACCGGCGCGGTGCGCTCCTCGACCGCGCAGGCCTACGCCTTCTCGCAGGACGCCGAGGGGTCGCTGATCCGATCCCGGCTCCCGCTGTCCGACGAGGCCGAGCTCGAGGCCGTGCCCGGGGTCACCCAGGCGACCGCCATCGGGGCCCTCATCACCACCACCTCCAGCGTGCCGGGCGGGGCTGACGTCGTGGTCATGGGCTTCGTGCCCGAGGCCGATCCAGCCGGGGTGCCCAGCCGCGTGGCCGAGGGCCGGCTGCCCAGCCCGGACCAGCCCGAGGGCGTCGCCGTGGACGCCGCACTGGCCGACCAGGGCCTCGGGATCGGTGCGACCCTCGACGTCGGCGGCGTGCGCCAGCCCGTGGTCGGGGTCGTCGAGGACGCCCAGTACCAGAGCCTGCCGACGGTCTGGGTGGCGCTGGACACCTACGGCGACATGCGCGCCGCGGTGCGCCCGGAGTCCGCCGGCCAGCCCCTGCAGGCCAGCACGTTCGGCCTGGCGCTGGCCGAGGGCACCGACCCGGCCACGCTCAGCGCGCCGGCGGGCATCGCGATCGCCAGCAACGAGGAGACCTACCTGTCGATCCCGGGCGTGCGCGAGCAGCGCTCGAGCCTCGACGCGATCATCTACGCCAGCCTCGCGGTCGGCGGCCTGGTGGTGGCCCTGTTCTTCGCACTCGTTGTGCTCGAGAAGCGCGAGCTCTTCGCGGCCCTCAAGGCCCTCGGCGCCTCGTCGTCCAAGCTCGGCAGCGGGGTCGTGCTGCAGGCCCTGGGCGCGACGGCCACGGCGGTGGTGATCGGGGCCGTGGCCGCGCGCGCCGTCGGGTTCCTCCTCCCCGAAGGCGTCCCGTTCCTGTTCCGACCCGAGACCCTGGTGGTCTCGGCCGTCCTGACCGTCCTGGCCGGCGTCATCGGCGCCGTCCTGTCGCTGCGGCGGATCAGCCGCATCGACCCCGCGACCGCCCTGGGAGGTTCCCTGTGATCACCGAGACGGCTGCCGAGCCGACCACCCGCGAGGGAGGGGCCGACCCGATCCTGTCCGCCGAGGCGGTGACGAAGACCTACGGCGAGGGCCACACCGCGGTCACGGCCGTGCACGAGGCCTCGATGGCCGTCCAGCAGGGCGACTTCGTGGCGCTGCTGGGTCCCTCCGGCTCGGGCAAGACGACGCTGATCTCGATGATCGGCGGGCTGCTGACGCCCACGTCGGGCACCATCCGGGTCGGCGACACGACCGTGTCCGACCTCACCGGCAAGGACCTCACCCGGTTCCGCGCCGAGCGCGTCGGGTTCGTGTTCCAGTCGGCCAACCTCGTGCCGTTCCTGACCGCGCGGGAGAACCTGCTCTGGGTCGCCGGGCTGCGCAAGGAGCACGGCCGGGCCGCGCGGAAGGCCGCGGCGGCGCGCGCCGACCAGCTGCTCGAGGAGCTCGGCCTGGCCAGGCGTGCCGGCAACGTGCCCGAGCAGCTGTCCGGTGGGGAGCGCCAGCGGGTCGCGATCGGCCGGGCCCTCATGAACGACCCTGACCTGGTGCTCGTCGACGAGCCGACCGCGGCACTGGACACCGCCATGGGCCGCCAGGTCGTGCAGCTGCTGCGCCGCGAGATCAAGGACCGTGGCAAGACCGGGATCATGGTCACGCACGACCTGCGGATGGTGCAGTACACCGACCGGGTGTTCGAGATCACCGACGGCGTGCTCGTCGACGCCGGGCTCCCGTCCGAGCGCGCCGTCGGTCCCTCCGCGCAGCCCGGGCTGCTTGGGATCGCCCACGCGCTGGCCGATGATGCCAGCATGAGGCCATCGCTCCTCCATGCCCTGACGCCCGCGGTCGCCGTCTGCGCCCTCGCCGCGGGGGTGGGTCCCGCCGCGGGCGCGCCGGCACCCGAGACCCATCCGGTCCCGGCCGACGGGGTGGTGCGCATGATCGGCTCGGGGTGGGGGCACGGCCGCGGCATGAGCCAGTGGGGCGCCTACCAGGCAGCCCGGGAGGGGGTCGCCTTCGACCGGATCCTCGCGTTCTACTACCCGGGGACCAGCCTGGCGAAGCAGCCGGCCACCCAGGTCCGGGTGCTGCTCACCGCCGACACGGGCCGCGACCTGGTCGTGCGGGCCACCCCGGACCTGACCGTGCAGCGCAGCGGTGGCCGCCGCCTGGCCCTGCCGGCGGTGCCGAAGGGCTGCACCACCCGAGCCACGCGGTGGCGGGCCCGCGCCTACGCCGCCAGCCTGCGCGTGCAGGCCCGGTGCGGTCGCTGGGTGACCACCGAGAAGGGCACCGGCAGCGTCACCTTCGCCTCGGGCAGCGGGATGGTCGCCACCGTGAACGGGTCGGTGCGGCGTGGCTACCGGGGCAGCGTGACGGCGGTGCGGACCGGGGCCCGCTCGATGCTGGTGGTGAACACCGTGCCGATGGAGCAGTACCTGCGCTCGGTGGTCCCGAACGAGGTGTCGGCCTCCTGGCCGGAGGAGGCCCTCAAGGCGCAGGCGGTGGCCGCCCGCAGCTACGCCGCACGGGAGTCCCACGGCAGGGGGAGTCGCAGCTTCGACGTCTACGACACCACGCGCTCCCAGGTCTACCCCGGCGCCGTCGCGTTCGACGCGGCGTGGCGCGTGGTGGCCACGCGCGAGCATCCGCGCACGGACGCCGCCGTGACCGCCACCGAGGGGCTGCACGTGATGCACGGGGGGATCCCCGCGCTCACCATGTTCGCATCCTCGAACGGTGGCGCGACCGCGGGGACGACCGTGCCGTACCTCGTCGTGCGGCCCGACCCCTGGGATGCCAGGGCCACCCGCAACCCGCGACTGGCGTGGACCGACAGCATCCCCGCCTCCGTCCTGGCCTCGCGCTACGGGCTGGGCCGGGTGCAGCGCATCGAGGTGCTCGACCGCGAGGGGGCCGGCCCCTGGGGCGGCCGGATCGGCAGCCTGCGGATCGTGGGGACCGCCGGCAGTCGCGTGCTCAGCGGGGACAGTGCCATCCGGGCCGCGCTGGGCGTGCACAGCAGCATGTTCACCTTCGCCCCCCAGGGGTGAGGGCCGCCAGGACCGGCGATCGTGTTGCGGGGCCCTACCGGGATCCGGCGACCGGGTGGCCCTCGGAGGCCTGCACGACGACGAACCCCTGGCCGGTGAGGGCCAGCTGGTAGGCCTCCCCCGAGCCGCGGCCGACCAGCGCGCCCGCGGTGGCGGTCCTGCGGATGCCGGTCTGGAGGCTGGCCGACCAGCAGACCGCCGACTGCATGTCGGCGAAGGTCGGCTGGTCCACGTTGAGCACCACCGGCGTGCCGTGGACGGTGATCGCCAGGGCACCGGTCCCGCTGAACGTCGTGTTGAACAGCCCGCCGGACAGCATCGAGGCGCCCTCGACCCGGCGGATGTCCCACCCGTTGACGGTGACGGCGTCACCCTCCAGCTCGAGGACGAACACGTCGTCGGCGTCCCGCGCCAGGAACACGTCCCCGCTGCCACTGACCTTCATCAGCGACATGCCCTCGCCGGTCAGTGCCTTCTTCAGGAGCTTGTTGACCCCGCCGCTGCCCTCGTAGCCGAAGTCGACCGCACCCTGGTAGGCGACCATCGACCCCTGCACCGCGTAGAAGAAGCCGGGCCCTGCGGCGAGCCGGACCTTCAGCATCTTGGTGTTCTGCCGGGCGAACGTGCCGGCCTCGACCTGGGCCTCGACGTTGTGGAACAGCTCGCTGCGCATCCACCAACGCTAGAGCGCGCGGGTGCGACCGCCGCGTGCGCCCTGCTACTGCTGCTCGCGCTCTCGCTCGCGCTCGCGATCGTGGTGGTTGACGTGCGGCGGACCCTCGTAGGGGTGCAGGTCCGGGTGCGGGACCGGGTGGAACTCGTGCAGCTCCTCGTCCGGGGGCAGCATCGCCTCGACGTCGTCGGCGTTCTCGGCG
>JALOLH010000064.1 GCA_025456065.1 Candidatus Nanopelagicales bacterium
AGGTGAGCGAGCCCACCGACCCCTGGACGGAGGACACCGCGTCCGGCGCGGGGCGGGCGGGATCGAGCCGGACCTCCACGGTGCTGCCGGGCGGCGCGCCGTCCACCTGTGGCTCGGCTGCCACCACCCCCGCCGGGTCCTCGAGGCCGCAGTCGCCGCCGAGCTGGAACGTGCCGTCGGGGAAGCACGCCAACAGATCGTCGACCGCCGTGACGTAGGTCGTGTCGGGGGCGCTGCGCACCCCGTCCTGACCGACCTCGCAGGGCCTGCCCGCGGCGCACGCCGGGTCGTCACCGGCGCCGATCGTGGTGGTGGTCACCATCCCCACCGCTTCGCCCGCCGGGTTGAACACCGGTGAGCCCGAGGACCCACCGAGGATGCCGGTGCAGTCCGAGCTGCGCAGGTCGTCGAGCATCCACGGCTGCTCGAGCACGTCGGTGGTCGCCCCGATGGTGCAGCGGGAGCCTCGGAGGAAGCGCTGCTCCACCGGGATCCCGTCCACCGGCACCCCGGCCACCAGGACCTGGGTCCCCTGCGCTGGGAGCGCGACCGGCCGGATCGCGCGGACGCCCTGCTCGGCGAGCTCGCCGTAGGTCGCGCCCAGCTCGAGGATCGCGAGGTCGCGCCAGCGGGCCGAGGCCCAGACGACGGCCTCGACGGGCACCGGGACGGCCGGGCTCGGCTCCGCTGACGTGACCGGTGCGAAGTGCCGCAGCGAGAGGGCCGCGTCACCCGCGGGCTCGTCGAGCAGGACGGTGACCGAGTCCGAGATCCCCACGCATCGACCGCTCGTCACCGCATACGCGGGCTCCGCAGGCGGCGCCCCGACGTCGAGCAGCCATCCGGTGCACGGCAGCGGCAGGCCCTCGAGCCGGCCGACCGCGGCAAGCGAGGTGCCTGCCGCCTGGCTGGCCAGGAACAGCCCGGCTGGGTCGTTGGCCTCGTCGTCGACCCGCGCGGTCTGCTGGGAGGTCCGGTACCAGAGACCTGCCACGGCGAGCAGGGTGAGCAGTGCCGCACCGATGGCCAGCCACCGGCGCGCCCGCGGCGTGGGGTCGAAGGTCCGGTCGGGCACGCGGCAACCGTAGCCGCCTGCTGGGGCCAGCGCGGGTCACGACGGTGGGGCGCGGCGGTCGGGCGTCGCCAGCGCGGGCCGCGGCGGGCACGGTGTCCGGGCGTCGCCAGCGCGGGGCACGCTGGCCGGGCGTCGTGGCCGGGCATCGCCGTGCCCGCAGGAGCAGGATGCGGGCCATGACGACGCTCTTCGCCGGTGCTGCCCTGGTGACCCCCGACGGGATCGTGCCGGAGGGGTGGCTCGAGGTGGAGGGGGAGCGCATCGTCGGGCTCGGGGCGGGCGCACCACCCCGGGCGGCCGACGTCGCCCTCGGGGGAGGCACCCTCGCGCCCGGGTTCGTCGACATCCACAGCCACGGCGGGGGTGGGGCCACCGTCGTCGGCGCGGATCCCGGCGCCGTCGCGACCTTCGCCGAGGCGCACCGCCGGTGCGGCACCACGACCATCGTCGCCAGCCTGGTGTCGGGGCACTTCGACTCCCTGGCCCACGACGTCGCCGTGCTCGCCGAGCTCACCGACGCCGGCGTCATCGCCGGCACGCACCTCGAGGGCCCGTGGATCGCGATGGAGTACAAGGGCGCCCACGACCCGGGCACGCTGCGCGATCCCGACCCCGAGGAGGTCGACCGCCTCATCGCCATCGGCCGGGGCACGATCCGCATGGTCACCCTCGCCCCCGAGCACCCGCACGGGATCGACGCGGTCCGCCGCTTCGTCGACGCCGGCGCGATCGCGGCGATCGGGCACACGAACGCGACCTACGACCGGGTCCGGGCCGCGATCGACGCGGGGGCCAGCTGCACCACCCACCTGTACAACGCGATGCGCCCGGTGAACCACCGCGAGCCCGGCCCCGTCGTGGCGCTCACCGAGGACCCCCGGGTCACGAACGAGCTGATCCTCGACGGCGTGCACGTGCACCCCGCCTCGGCGGCCTTCGCGGTCCGCGCGGCCGAGGGCCGGGTCCTGTTCGTCTCCGACGCCATGAGCGCCGCAGGTGGCGAGGACGGCGCGTACATGCTCGGCGACCTCGAGGTGCTGGTCGTGGACGGCGTGGCCCGCCTCGTCGACGGTGGGGCCATCGCCGGCTCCACCCTCACCCTCGACCGGGCGGTGAAGTTCGCCATCGAGCAGGTGGGGATGTCGCCACCGGGTCTGGGTCGCCGGGAGCCCGGTGGCGCGATGACCGGGGCGCCCTCGGCCGATGGTGGCTGGGCGCGTTCCGCAAGTCGGGCGGGGGCAGCACGCCACTGGCCCGCAGTCGCGCGTGAGCCGCGCGCGCGGGTGTACGTTCCGGCCGCGGTCACCGATCGATCACGTCATGGCCTGCTTGGGAAGGAGCAACCATGAGTACCGCCACCACCGGAGCGAAGAAGGGGCTCGGCAGCACCATCTTCGCGGCGCTGCAGCGCATCGGGAAGAGCCTGATGCTGCCCATCGCGGTCCTGCCCGCGGCGGGCCTGCTGCTGCGGCTGGGCCAGGACGACCTGCTCGGCGGGGTCTGGGAGCCCTTCACGATCCTCGCCAAGGCGGGCGGGGCCATCTTCGACAACCTCGACATGCTGTTCGCGGTGGGCGTCGCCATCGGCTACGCGAAGAAGTCCGACGGGTCCACGGCGCTGGCCGGCCTGGTCGGCTTCCTCGTCTACCGCGGCGTGCTGACCTACTTCTCCATCGCCAACGACGACCTGGCCGCCCAGGTCGACGCCGCCGGCCTCACCGGCAGCGTCACCGTCCCACCTGCGGAGACCGTCAACCCGTTCGTCTTCGGCGGCATCGTCATCGGCATCACATCGGCCATCCTCTGGGAGAAGTACCACCGCACGAAGCTGCCGGCGGCCCTGGCGTTCTTCAGCGGCCGTCGGCTGGTGCCGATGCTGACCGCCGTCGCCGGCATGCTCTGGGCCATCGTGTTCGGCTTCGTCTGGCCGCCCATCGGCGATGCCCTGAACAGCATGGCGACGTGGATGTACGACAACGGCGAGATCGGCGCCGGCGTCTACGGGATCATGAACCGGTTGCTCATCCCGTTCGGCCTGCACCACATCATCAACTCGTTCGTGTGGTTCCAGGCCGGCGAGTGCCCGACGGCCACCGGGGTCACCAACGGCGACCTGAACTGCTTCTTCAACGCCACGGGTGACCGCTCCCAGTACGGCCTGTTCATGACCGGCTTCTTCCCGATCATGATGTTCGCGCTGCCGGCCGCCGCGTTCGCCATGGTGCACGAGGCCCGCGACAAGATGGCCGCCAGCGTCCTGCCGGCCGCCGCGCTGGTCGCGTTCCTCACCGGCGTCACCGAGCCGCTGGAGTTCTCGTTCATGTTCGTGGCCCCGCTGCTGTACGGCCTGCACGCGGTCATGACCGGCATCTCGATGGCGGTGAGCTACGGCCTCGGCGCGCGGCAGGGCTTCACGTTCTCCGCCGGCGCGTTCGACTTCGTCCTGAACTGGAACATCGCGACGAAGCCATGGCTGCTGCTCATCATCGGCGCGGTGCTCGCCCCGATCTACTACTTCCTGTTCCGGTTCGTGATCCGCAAGTGGAACCTGCGGACGCCGGGCCGGGAGGAGGACGCCGCGGCTGAGGACGCCGCGCTCGTCGCGCCATAGTCCCTGGGGAGCATCCCCGGCAGGGGTGGCTGGATGACGCCCCTGCCGGGCCGGCTCCGTCAGTGAACCGATCCGAACGAGATGGGAAGGGTGATGGACGTGGGCAAGGCTGAGGACATCGTTGCGGGCCTCGGGGGCGCCGACAACATCGAGGAGATCGAGGCGTGCGCGACCCGGCTGCGCACCGTCGTGCGGGACTCGTCGCTGGTCGACGAGAAGGCGCTGAAGTCGGCGGGCGCGTTCGGCGTCATGGCTGCGGGCAGCGTCATCCAGGTGATCGTCGGCGGCGAGGCCGACGGCCTGTCGATGGACATCAACGACATGCTCTGACGGGCCCTCGGGGCGTGCGGACGTGACGCGTCCGCTCGCCCGGCGCGCCGTCGGCAGGTGCCAGCCGGGGGGACCGGGGAGCTCGCGAGCAGGAGTCGATCGTGGAAGTTGTCATCGTTGCCAGGCCCGAGGACGCCGCCCCCATCGTCGCGGACGCCTACACCCGGCTGCTGGCCCGCACGCCGAGCGCCGTGCTCGGGCTGGCGACCGGGTCCACCCCGCTGGGGGTCTACCGCGAGCTCATCCGCCGCCACCAGCAGGAGGGCCTGAGCTTCGCGCAGGTCACCACCTTCAACCTCGACGAGTACGTGGGGCTGCCCGCGGGGCACCCGGAGCTGTACCGCACGTTCATCGAACGGGAGTTCACCTCGCACGTGGACCTCGACCCCGCCCGGGTGCACGGCCCGGACGGCCTGGCCGAGGACCTGCTGGCCGCTGCGGCCGACTACGAGCGGGCGATCGCTGACGCGGGCGGCATCGACATCCAGATCCTGGGGATCGGCGCCGACGGGCACCTCGCCTTCAACATGCCGGGCTCGTCGCTGGTCTCGCGAACCCGGCTCAAGACGCTGACCCGCAAGACCCGCGAGGACAACGCGCGCTTCTTCGACGGCGACATCAGCCAGGTGCCCAAGCACTGCCTCACCCAGGGCCTCGGCACGATCATGGAGTCCCGCCACGCGATCATGCTCGGCTTCGGGCGGAACAAGGCGCAGGCCGTCGCCGAGGCCGTCGAGGGCGGGGTGTCGGCGCACTGGCCCGCCTCGATCCTGCAGATGCACCCGCATGCGACGGTCGTGGTCGACGAGGACGCCGCGAGCCAGCTGCGGCTGACGAACTACTACATCGACACGTTCAACGGCAAGCCGGACTGGCAGGGGATCTAGCCGTTCGACCGCGCCCCGGTCCCACCCCTACCTGGATGGTGTGCCCCGCCACCGCCGGTCTGCTCCGCCGCGGTCGGTCTGCTCCGCCACCGCCGGTCTGCTCCGCCGCGGTCCGTCTGCTCCGCCGCGGTCCGTCTGCTCCGCGGGAGGGGTCAGCAGACGCACCCTGAGGGAGCAGACGCACCTGGAGGGAGCAGACCGCCGCCCGCCGCATCCGGGCGCGCTGGGGGCTGACCGGCGACGAGCGTCGCGCGTCATTCGTTGATCTCCAGTCGTCCAGCGTCGCGACACGAACTGGACCCGGGGCCGGCTCGCGGGCCTCGCCTCGCGAGCATCGCTGCACCGCCGGCCGGTAGGTTCGCAGTCGAGCCGTGCCGTCGTGGAGGAGGGTCGCCGCGTGGTCGACGATGCCGTGACCGCCCTGCGCGCACACCTCGCGGACGCACTGGCCGAGGATCCGCAGGTCGTGGACGTCCTGGCCCGCTGGGCGCGCTGGGGCCCCGACCTCCTCGTCGGACTGGCCGAGGTGTACCCGGGCCACGCCGACCTGGCCGAGCGCCTGCTCGACCTGGTCGTCGACGCCCACCGGGCTCGCTCCGAACCCCTGCGTGCGCGCGATCGCGCCCGGCTCCTGGCCCCGGACTGGTTCCAGCGCCCGGACGCCGTCGGGTACGCCTGCTACGCCGACCGGTTCGCCGGCACCCTGGCCGGCGTGGGGCAGCGCGTGGACTACCTGCGCGAGCTCGGCGTGACCTACCTGCACCTGATGCCGCTGCTGCAGCCGCGCCCGGGCGAGAACGACGGCGGCTACGCGGTCATGGACTACGGCCGGGTGCGCGCGGACCTCGGGACGATGGAGGACCTCGAGGCCCTGGCCGCCACCCTGCACGACGCCGGCATCGCGCTGACCCTGGACCTCGTGCTCAACCACGTGGCCAAGGAGCATGCATGGGCGGTGGCGGCGCGCGCCGGTGACGCGAAGCGCCGTGCCTACTTCCACGTGTTCGACGACCGCGACCTGCCCGACCGGTACGAGGCGACGCTGCCCGAGGTCTTCCCGGACTTCGCCCCCGGCAACTTCACGTGGGACGAGGAGCTCGCCGCCTGGGTCTGGACGACCTTCAACGCCTGGCAGTGGGACGTCAACTGGGGCAACCCCGACGTGCTCTGCGAGTACCTCGCCATCATCCTGGACCTCGCCAACCGCGGGGTGGACTGCCTGCGGCTGGACGCCATCGCGTTCATCTGGAAGCGGCTGGGCACCGACTGCCAGAACCAGCCCGAGGTGCACGCCATCACCCGGGTGCTGCGGGCGGCTGCGCGCGTCGCGGCGCCGAGCCTGGTCTTCAAGGCCGAGGCCATCGTCGCCCCCGGCCAGCTGGTGGCCTACCTCGGCCGCGGGGAGCACGCGGGCCGGGTCTCGGACCTCGCCTACCACAACTCCCTCATGGTCCAGATCTGGTCGGCGCTGGCGGCCCGGGACGCCCGGCTCATGGCCGTGGCGCTCGCGCGGTTCCCGGACATCCCGACGACCGCCGCCTGGGCGACGTACCTGCGCTGCCACGACGACATCGGCTGGGCGATCGACGACGACGACTGCGCGGCGATCGGGTGGAACGGGTACGCGCACCGTGGCTTCCTGTCCGACTTCTACGTCGGCGTGCACCCCGCCTCGTTCGCCGAGGGACTGGCGTTCCAGGAGAACCCCGTCACCGGCGACCGGCGGATCTCCGGGACGGCCGCGAGCCTCGCAGGCCTGGGCCAGGCGCGCACGGACGCCCAGCGCCGGATGGCGATCGACCGGATCCTGCTCGGCTACGCGATGGTGCTCGGGTTCGGCGGGATCCCGCTGATCCACATGGGCGACGAGCTGGCGCTGCGCAACGACGAGGGCTGGGCCGCGGTGCCCGAGCAGGCCGACGACAACCGCTGGATCCATCGGCCGCGCATGCCCTGGGACCGCGTGCACGAACGGGAGGACCCGAACAGCGACGCAGGACGGATGTGGGCGGGGCTGCGCCGGCTGGTGGAGGTCCGCCGGACGCTCGAGCCGCTGCACGCCTCGGTCGCCACCCGGGTGCACGCCACCAGCCACCCCTCGGTGGTGTGCTTCGTGCGGCGGCATCCCGCCGGCGACCTGCTGCAGGTGTACAACGTCTCCGACGCCACCGTGGCCGTGCCGCTGGGCGACATCGCCGGCCACGGTCCCGAGCTCACCCTCGACCGGCTCGCGAACCGCAGCGTGACGCCGTACCGGGGCGAGCACGTGCTGCGGCCCTACGCGGCCTGGTGGCTCACCGAGGAGCGCTGAGCCCGTCCCTGCGGCAGGCGGCTCTCACCGCTGCTCGAGGTCACGCAGGGCGGGACCCTCGATCCGGTGGCCGTCCGCGGTGAACCGGGAGCCGTGCAGCGGGCAGTCCCAGCTGAGGTCGCTGTCGTTCCACGACAGGATCCCGCCGAGGTGCGGGCAGACGACGTCGACGCGGTGCGTGACGCCGGCGACCGTGCAGGTGCCCACCGGTCGCAGCCCGCCCTCCACCCGGCCCTCGCCCTCGGCCGGCCGCCGGTCCCCACCGTCGCGGCCGACCGGCAGCACGCTGGTGGCCCAGTCCCGCGCCATGCGCAGGCCGACGGAGCCGTTGATCTCCAGGCCGTTGAGCACGTCGCGCGGCGAGGTCATGCGGTGGCGCAGGGGCCCCGCCCAGGCCAGCTCCTTCGGTGCACCGTCGCCGAGGACGTCCGCCACGAGCATCTGCGCGGCGGCAGCGGCGTTCGTCATGCCCCACTTGTGGAATCCGGTGGCGAGCAGGATCTGCCCGTGCGAGCGCGGCATCTCCCCGACGAAGGGCACCTCGTTGGCCGACTCGTAGTCCTGCGCCGCCCACGACCAGGCGAGGGTCGCACCGGGGAAGTGCTCGCCGGTCCAGGCGTCGAGGTCGTCGACGGCCGCCGCCGGTGAGTCCGAGCGACCCACGACATGGCCGTTGCCGCCCACGACGAGCAGCTCGCCATCCTCGTGCGGGGCGGTCCGCAGCGAGCGCGACGGGCTGTCCAGGGACAGGTACATCCCCAGCGGCAGCTGGCTGTCGGGCGGCATCCGGTAGGCCAGCGCGTAGGAGCGCTCGGGGCGCAGCTTCGCGAAGTACAGGCCGCGGTCGAGCACCGGCATGCCGGTGGCCAGCACGATCCGGCGCGCGGCGACGTCCCCCGCGGAGGTGTGCAGGGTCGCCGGCCGGCCGGTCCCGGCGCCGCCCGACCCGAGCTCCACCCCGGTCACCGCGACGCCCTCCACCACGCTCCCGCCGAGGGACTCCAGCTCGCCGCGCAGCGCGACGCACACGTCGACCGGGTCGAACTGCGCCTGATCGGCCAGCCGGATCGCGGCGCGGACCTCGAAGGGCAGCTCGGTCTGCGCGCTGTGCTCGACCTCCAGGCCGGCCGTGCCGCAGGCACGGGCCTCCTCGGCCACCCGCTTTGCCCCGCTGTCGGTGACGGCGTAGGTCCACGCGTCGCGGCGCTGGACGGGGACGCCGGCGGCGGCGCAGAAGTCGAGCAGCCACGCCTGGCCGGCCCGCTGGGCCTCGCCGTAGGCCCGCACCACCTTGTCGCCGAAGTGCCGGGCGATGCCTGAGTAGACCGCACCCTGCAGCACGCTCAGCTTGGCCGTCGAGTGCCCGGTGGTGCCGGCTCCGACGTGACGCGCCTCGAGCACGAGCGGGCGCACCCCCCGGCGGGCGAGCTGCACCGCCGTCGTGAGCCCGGTCAGGCCGGCGCCCACCACGACCACCTCGTGCCCGGCGCCGGGGTCGGGCAGCACGGCGGCCGCCCCGCCCTCCCACGGCTCGGCCGGTCGGCCCCGCCGACCCCACCACAACGATGTGTGCACCTCGCGGGCGCGCTGGTCCATCGGGTCCTCCCGTCGGGATCGGGGCCGCTCGGTGCGGCCGCGCCGATCCCCTGCCCGGGGGCCGGCACTTCATGCCGCGCGATCCCGTGCGATGCCGGGCCCACCGCTGGTCGGCGCCGCCCTCACCTCCAGCGGGCGACCACGCGTCAGGTCGACGCCTCGGTCGCCCCGGGGCTGCGCAGGACGCGGCGGGCGAGGGCGTGCCCGGCGACCACGTTGCGCTCGGGGGCCCAGCCGTGCCTCAGCAGGTCCGCGAGGTACCCGGCGATGAACGCGTCACCGGCGGCGGTGAGGTCGCGGATGTCGGGGACTGGCGGCACCGGGACGGTCACGACGGGCTGGCCGTGGTGGAACACGACGGTGGGGTCGGCGCCGGCGCGGGCCAGCAGGACGGCGTCGGGGAAGCGTCCCAGGTTCGGGCCGGGGCGGCCCCCCTCGGCGAGGCCGAGCAGTCGGGCCTCGTCCCGGTTCGCCGAGAGGTAGCGGGGCGCGCACTGCATGAGCAGGTCGAGGAAGCGGTCCCGGCCGAGGTGCTCGATGAGGCCCACCGACGACACGTCGACCGACACCGCGGCGCCCGACGAGCGCGCCCGGCGCACGGCGTCGAGCACGGCATCGGGCGTCGAGCCGTACTCGAACGAGTAGCCGGTGCAGTGCAGGACGTCCAGGCCGTCCAGCCACGACGGGTCGACCGCCTGCAGCCGCGCCGAGGCGCCGCGGGACGGGAACATCGTGCGCTCGCCGTCCTCGTCGACGAGCACGACGATCGTGCCGGTGCGGTCGCGCACCTGGAGCCGGACGTCGACGCCATGCGAGGCCAGCTCCTTGCGCAGCGCGTGGCCGGCTGGGTCGTCACCGACGCAGCCGATGAACCGCGTGGGCACGCGGGGGCCTGCGAAGGCCGCCACGTTCGCGGCCGAGCCACCCCGCTGGGTCGCGATCTCCGCGCGGGTGTCGGTGGCATGCCGCTCGGCCTCGACCTTCCAGACGACCACGTCCTGGACGAGGTCGCCGATCACGCCGAGCGTGCCGGTCATCCGGCGGACTGGGTGGCGAGCTCCCGGGCCACCTCGACGGCCAGGGCGATGTTGTTGCGGTACAGGGCGACATTGGCCTCGAGGCTGCGCCCGCCGGTGGCCCGGCGGATGGCGTCGAGGAGGAACGGCGTCGTGGCCTGCCCGCTGACCCCGGCGGCGTGGGCGTCCGCCCACGCCTGCCGCACCACGGCGTCGAGCTCGGCCGGGTCCAGCTGGTCGGCGGTGGGGATCGGGTTGGCGACCAGCACCCCGCTGGTGGCGCCCAGCGCCCGGTGGGTCCGCAGCAGCGCGGCGATCTCGGCCGGGGTGTCCAGCCGGGCAGGCACCGGGTGACCGGAGTCCGCGACGTAGAACCCCGGGTAGCGGTCGGTGCGGTAGCCGACGATCGGGACGCTCAGGGTCTCGAACCGCTCGAGGGTCGCCGCGATGTCGAGGATCGCCTTGGCCCCGGAGCTGACCAGGACGATCGAGGTGCGCGCCATCGCGACGAGGTCCGCGGACTCGTCGAACGTCGCCGCGGCCCCGTGGTGCACGCCGCCCAGGCCGCCGGTGGCGAAGACGTCGATGCCCGCCGCGCGGGCCAGGAAGGCGGTGGCGGCGATCGTCGTGCCGGCGCTGGCCCCCGTCACGGCCGCGAGCGCGAGCTCACGGATGCTGGCCTTCGTCACGGCATCGTCGCCGGACAGCTCCTCGACCTGGGCCGCGGAGAGGCCGACGGTCGGCACCCCGCGGTGGACCCCGATCGTGGCAGGCACGGCGCCGGCGGCGCGGACGCGCTCCTCGCCGTCCAGAGCCACCTCGAGGTTGCGAGGTCGCGGCAGGCCGTGGGTGAAGATCGTGGACTCGAGTGCGACCACCGGGGTGCCCGCGACCAGGGCGGCGGCGACCTCCGGTGCGACCCGAAGGGGGCTGGGCGTGCTCACGTGGCTCCTCCATGCTCGGGGTCGGCGTGCGGGGCGAGGACGTAGATCGAAGCCGCCAGCGGGCCCTCCACCGTCGCCACCACCGTGACCACCCGCTGGTACTCGACGCCCTCGAAGGCGTCGAGCCGATCCCAGTGCGCGGGCAGGTGGGCCGACTCCAGGACCTCCACGGGCACCACAGGGCCCTCCGGGTCCAGGGCCAGGGCCGGGAACCCGCGCGCGGCGCCCCACCCGGCCGCGACGAGCCGGCCGCGGACCTCGCCGTGGCACCACCGGCCGCCCAGGCCGTCGAGCTGGTGGTGGTTCTCCCGGCCGGGCATGAGCGTGCCGTAGGTGGCCAGCCGCTCGTCCGGGCCGGTCGTCTCGTGCGGGTCCGGGCTCGTCACGACGCCATCCTGCCGGACGCCCACCAGCGGCGGCGCGGTCCGCCGGGTGCCGGGCGCCGGCGCCCGGCGGCGTCGACCACGCGGTGGCGGGCCGCGTCACCCGGCGGCGTCGACCACGCGGTGCCGGGCCGCGTCACCCGGCGGCGCTGACCTCCGCCGCCGGGCGACCGGCGAGCTCTGCAGCGGGGGCGTCCACGAGCCCGTCCCGGGCCGAGCGGTAGACCAGCGGGTAGCGGGGCACGTAGTGCTTCACGAAGCTCGTCACGAGCGCGGCGATCGGCATGGCCATGAAGGCCCCCATCGGGCCGGCGATCGCGCCGCCGGCCAGGGCTGCGCCGAACGCCACCCCGCCATTGATCTCCATCGTCCTCGCGCTGATCCGCGGGCTCAGGAGGTAGTTCTCGATCTGCTGGTAGACCAGCGTCCACACGAGCAGCACCACCGCCTGCCAGGCGCCCTGGATCCCGAGCGTCACCAGGATCGGGATCGCGGCGCCGATGTACGTGCCCACCACGGGGATGAACTCGGCGAAGAAGCCCTGGAACACGGCCAGCGGCAGGGCGATCAGCCACGGCACGCCCACGGCCACCATCACCACGAAGTACAGGGTCGCGTTGATGACCAGCAGCAGCAGGCGCGAGTAGAAGTAGCCACCGGTCTGCTCGATCGCGGTGTCCCAGGCCCAGCCGATCCGCGCCTGGCGGGCCGGCGGCAGCTTGGTGAGCACGGCACGCCGGATCTGCGGGGCGTCCGCGGCGAAGTACAGCGTGAAGGTGGCCAGGGTGAACATCTGGAACACGACGCCGACCGTGCTGCTGGCCAGGCCCAGCACCTGCCGGCCGTTGTCCTGCAGCCACTGCTGCACGGCGGCGTCGAGCTCGTCGGCCAGCGAGCGGTCGGCCCCGCCGATCTGGATGTCGAAGGTGCGCTCGATCGAGGCGATCCATCCCGGCAGGCGCGCGGCGATCGTCTGGGCGACCTCGACCAGGGCCGGGATGAGCACGGTGATGAGCAGCACCACCGAGGCGAGCACGCCGAGGAAGACCACGCCCGAGGCCCGGCCGCGCGACCAGCCGCGCCTGCGGGTGAGCGTGGCCACCGCGGGGTCCATGGCCAGGCTGAGGAACAGGGCGATCACCAGGGTGCTGATGAGCCCGCGGGCCTTGAGCAGCGACAGGACGAGGACGGTCATCCCGAGCCCCACCCACACGACCCGCCAGATCGTCTGGCGGACCATCGGCATCAGCCACGGGGGCGCCTGGTCGATGGGCCGCGCGGCGTCCGGGTCGAGCAGCGGCCTGCCCTCGGCGTCGTGGGACGGGGCGGGGTCGCTCGCGGCGCCCCGGGCGCTGGTGGTGGCGGGAACCTCGGTCACACCGGGACGGTAGGCGGGCGCCCACGAGGACCGTCGACGCCGGTCACCCGGATGTCACCCGGGGCCCTCCCACCGGCTTCCGCACGGCACGCTGGGCCCCGACGCGATCCGACGCCCTGGAGGTCCCATGCCCAAGCTCTACACCGACGACGAGCTGACCCTGCGCTCCTTCACCGAGGAACGCCCCTCGAAGGCCCGACGTCGCGCCGAGGGTGCGCAGCACCGCGCCGAGGTGCCGCTGGAGGCGCACGCCGAGCTGGTGCTCACCGAGGGCCGCGACGCCCGCGCGATCCTGACGGCCCAGGAGGCCAATCGCGAGGCCGCCCTGGTGCCCATGCGCTACGAGCGGATGTCGGTGTCGCCGTTCGCCTACCTGCGGGGGGCCGCCGCGGTGATGGCGGCCGACCTCGCAGCCGGTCCCCGGACCTCCCTGCAGGCCCAGCTCTGCGGCGACGCGCACGTGGCCAACTTCGGCATCTTCGCCGCCCAGGACCGCCGGCTGGTGTTCGACCTCAACGACTTCGACGAGACGCTCCCCGGGCCGTTCGAGTGGGACGTCAAGCGCCTCGCCGCCAGCGTCGCGGTGGCCGGCCGGCACCTCGGCCTCAAGCCCAAGCGCATCCGCGCGGCGACCCGGGGCACCGTGGCCAGCTACCGGGAGACGATGGCCAAGCTCTCCCTGCTGACCCCGCTCGAGGTCTGGTACGCGCGGATCGAGCTGGAGGACCTGCTCGGTCACCTCGAGGGCACCTCGCTGTCCTGGGACGCCCGGCAGGCGCGCAAGGAGTCGAAGAAGGCCACCGGCGATGTCGCGGTCGGGAAGCTGACCGAGCTGGTCGACGGGCGGCGCCGGTTCCGCTCCAAGCCCCCGCTGCTCATCCCGATCCACGAGGCCGAGCACGCCGGGCTCACCGAGTCGATGGCCAAGGCGTTCGCCGAGTACATGGGGTCGCTGCGGCCGGACGTCGTGATGCTGCTGCTGCACTACGCCTACGTCGACCTCGCCCACAAGGTGGTCGGCGTCGGCTCGGTGGGGACCCGGGCGCTGGTCCTGCTCATGGTGTCCGGTGACGGCCACCACCTCGTCCTGCAGCTCAAGCAGGCCAACGCCTCGGTGCTCGAGGAGCACCTGGGCGCCAGTCGCTGGTCCCACCACGGGCAGCGCGTCGTCGTCGGCCAGCGAGTGCTGCAGGCGACCGGGGACCCGCTGTTGGGCTGGACGTCGGGCACCGACGGGCTGCACTACTACGTGCGCCAGCTCAAGGACATGAAGGGCGGGTTCGACCTCGAGCTGCTCGACGCCGACGACCTGACGACCTACGGCCGGATCTGCGGGGCGGTGCTCGCCCGTGGGCATGCCCGTGCCGGCGACGCGGCGACCATCACCGGCTACCTCGGCGACACCGACGCGTTCGACGCGGCCGTCGGGTCGTTCGCCGAGCAGTACGCCGACGTCACCGAGGCCGACCACGGGGTGCTGGCCGCAGCGCAGCAGGCGAAGGCAGGCGCCTGAGCGACGAGGGGGCCGGACCCGTGCGCTTGGTCCGGCCCCCTCGTCGCCTGCCGCGCCGCCGGGGCTAGTGACCCAGGAAGTCCTTCACGTAGACGACGACCATCGCGGCGACGAGGGCCAGCCCCGCCGCCACCAGGGCCTGGGTCCGGGAGCGACCGCGCAGTCGGGCGATCGCCCCGCCCATGACGGCGGGCAGCGTCGCGAGCGCGATGAGGGAGCCGAGCAGGGCGTCGTCGCCCGAGAACAGCACGTAGGGCACCGCGGCGATGAGCGCGACGAGGAGCCCCCCAGCCAGCCCGGCGACGGCCTCCTGGAACAGCGGGGTGTCTGCGCGGCCGGCCTCGGCCGTGAAGTGCGCGGCGAACCGGAACGCCACGAAGTGGGCCAGGACCAGGCCCAGGGCGGTGCCGAAGAGGGTCGCCAGCACCGCGTGGTCGCTGGGCAGGCGGTCACGCGGCAGGGCCACGAGCGCGGCGAGCAGGACCAGGGCGACGTAGAGGGCGCTGGCGAAGAACTCCCGCGCGAGGGCCCGGCGGTGGATCGCCCCCTGGTCGTCGCCCGGGATGAGGGGCGGATGGCTGACGGGGACGCTGGACATGTGACTCCTTGGATACGTGCACGGATGGGGCGCGTGCCGGGTGTCAGTCGGCGTCGGGCGCGGCGGCGGCCGTCGGCGCCGCCCCAGCCGCGCGCTGGCTGCGCGCCCAGCGCGCGACGCCGGTGATGAGCTGCACCACGAGGGCGAGCAGCACGAGGTTGGCGATCATCTGCACGACGACGGTCATCCGGGCCACGTCGCTGACCGCGACGATGTCGCCGAACCCGACCGTGCTCATGATGGTCATGGACAGGTAGATGGCGGCGACCTTGTCGACAGGCTGGCTGAACGACGCGGGGTCGCTGGCCGAGAGGGCGACGTAGGTCAACGAGAACGACAGCACGAACAACGTACCGAGCAGGGTGAGCGCCTCGATCGCGGCCAGTGTGGGCTCCGGGTGGCGGATGATGCGCCGGGCCTGGCGGGCCATGACCCACAGCAGGAACCCGAGGCTGGCCAGCGACGTCAGCACGGCGGCGATCGCCGCCGGCCCGGCGTTCACCGGCGTGAGCGCGTAGAGCACCAGGACCACGGCGACGATGGCCAGCGGGCGCAGGACCAGCGTGAGGCCGTCGCGGGTGGAGGGCATGGCGAGGGGGGTGGACACGATCGCGAGGGTAGGCCGGATGGGGCCGATCCGGGGCTGGGGATCACCCGGGACGGGGGCCGCGATGTCACCCTGACGGCCCGTCCGGCCGTCGCCCGGGGACCGGCGCCTGCCTCACCCCGTGACCGGCGCCGCCTGCCTGGCTCGCTCCGGCGCGGCCTGCCTCGCCGTGCTCCGCCGCCGCCACCACTTCTCGGCCTCCACGGCCACGCCGAACACCAGGGCCAGGCCGATGCAGGCGCCCCACTGGCCGTCGGTCAGCTCGGTGGTCCTCAGCCAGCCCTGCAGGAACCCCACCTCGGTGGAGACCACGGTGATGGCCAGGCCCGCGACGGTGAGCAGGACCGAGGGCACCAGCGGCCGGGAGAACGCCGACGCGGTGGTCTTGCGCATGGTCAGGCCGGCCAGCGCGGTGCCCAGGCCCATGACCGCGTAGGCCATCGTCACCGAGACGGTCGCGACCTCGCTCGAGGGCTCGTCCGGGCCGAGCACCAGCGGCAGGAGCGAGAGGACCCCGAGCAGCACGCCCAGCGCGATCCAGCGCACCCCCGTGGTGCGGTTGAAGATCCGCTCGGCCGGGTCGCGCGGCGGCTGCTCCATGAGGCCGGGCTCGGCCTCGTCGGTCGTGATGATGATGACCGGGATCACCGCGAGGGTGAAGTTCAGGAACAGCACCATCAGCGGCAGCAGCGCGACTCCGCCGTTGATGTTGAACATGGTGGCCAGCAGGAACATGCTGACCAGCCCGAACAACTGGGTGAGCTGGTAGCCGATGTAGGCCACGATCCGCGCGTAGATGCCCCGGCCGAGCTCGACGGCGTGCACGAGCGTCGCGAAGTTGTCGTCGGTCAGGATCATCTTCGCGGCCTGCTTGGAGACCTCCGAGCCGCTGCCCATCGCCACGCCGATGTCGGCCTGCTTCAGCGCGGCGGCGTCGTTCACCGCGTCGCCGGTCATCGCCACGACGTCGCCCTTGGCCTGCATCACCTGGACCAGCCGCAGCTTGTCCTGCGGCGAGACCCGGCCGAAGACGTGCAGCTGCGGCAGCTGCTCGGCCAGCGTGTCGTCGGGGGTCTGCGCGAACGCGGTGCCGAGCATGCCGCCGGGGCCCAGGCCCAGCTCGGCGGCGATCGCCTGGGCGGTCACCAGGTGGTCCCCGGTGATCATGCGGACGTCGATGCCGGCCCCGTGCGCCACCCGGACGGCCTCGATCGCCTCGGGCCGCAGCGGGTCGATGATGCCCACCAGGCCCAGCAGCACGAGCTGCTCGACGGCGGCCATGGGGTCGGTGGCCACCTCCTCGGTGCGGTCGACCGGCAGGGCCCGCACGGCCAGGGCCAGCACCCGCAGGCCGTGCTCGCCGAGCCGGGCGTTCGCCGCGTCGACCTCGGCCCGGACCTCCTCCAGCGGCACGGTGGTGCCGTCGGCGGCCAGCGCCCGGGTGCACCGGGCCAGCACGACGTCCGGGCCGCCCTTCACCAGGCCGACCAGGCGCGGCTCGCCCTGCAGCGGGGCGTGGTGGAACGTCGCCATGAACTTGTACGTCGAGTCGAACGGGACCGTCGCGACCCGGGGGTACGCCCTGCGGGTCTCCTCCACCGAGGTGCCGATCTTCTCGGCCAGCACCACGACAGCGGCCTCGGTGGGATCGCCGACCACCTCGCCGGTGCGGCTCACCGTCGCATCGCTGGCCAGCGCCGAGACGTAGGCCAGCGGGGTGAGGTCGGCCTCGGGCGCGCCGGCCACGCCGCGGATGGTGCCCGTCCACGAGTAGCCCTCGCCGTCCACCTCGTACCAGCT
>JALOLH010000111.1 GCA_025456065.1 Candidatus Nanopelagicales bacterium
ACCGGTGCCGACCGCCGGCGCCTCCAGTCCGCGGGCCTCGCGGCGGGTCGGGTCCCGGCCACCCTGGTGCACCCGACGGCGGTCGTCGGGGCGGACGTCGAGGTCGATGCCGGGTGCTACGTCGGGGCCCTGACGGTGCTGACCACCCACGTCCGGGTCGGCCGAGGGGTCCAGGTCAACGTGGGCTGCACGATCTCGCACGACGTGGTGCTCGGGGACTTCGCCACCCTCGCCCCGGGGGTGCACCTCGCCGGGGCGGTGTCGGTGGGCCAGGAGGCAACCCTGTTCACGGGTGCCACCGTGCTGCCGCGGGTGGCCATCGGCGCAGGCGCGGTGGTGGGTGCGGGGGCCGTGGTCACCCGGGACGTGCCGGCCGGGGCCACCGTCGTGGGCGTCCCGGCCCTGCCGCTGCGCCGGGACTAGCACGGGAGGCCCTCCCCGGCGCTCCGGGCGCCGGGGACGGGCTGCCGGACGAGGCCAGGGCCGGTTGTCGGGCCGTCCTCAGACGTGGTCGCGGACGGGCTGGGAGACGGGCCCCTCGGCCGGCAGGTGGACGAGCTCGCGCATGAGCGCCCCGTCGGCGACCCCGGTGCCGAGGATCCGCTCGAGGTCGTAGCCGGGGACCGCGGCCTGCGTGATCAGCGGGTGGTTGGGTCGGTGGTCGGCCTCCCCCTCGCCGAGCAGCTCCTCGTGCAGCTTCTCCCCACGCCGCAGGCCGGTGTGGACCACGCGGACGTGCCGACCGCTGCGCTCGATCAGCCGGCGGGCGACGGCGTCGATGCTCACGGGTTCGCCCATGTCGAGGATGAGCACCTCGCCGTCACTGGCGAAGGTCGAGGCCTGCAGCACCAGCTGCACGGCCTCGGGGATGGTCATGAAGAACCGGGTCACCTCGGGGTGCGTGACGGTGACCGGGCCGCCGGCCTCGATCTGCGCGGTGAAGGTGCCGAGCATCGAGCCCCGGCTGCCCAGGACGTTGCCGAACCGCACGCTGGCGAACGTGCCGATGGCCTGGCGGCCCACCTCGCTCGTGAGGCGCTCGGTGATCCGCTTGGAGTAGCCCAGGACGCAGGTCGGGTTGGCGGCCTTGTCCGTGGAGATGTTGATGAACGTGCCGACGCCGGCGGCCTCCGCAGCCCGCAGGACGTTCAGCGTGCCCAGCACGTTGGTCTTCCACGCCTCCTGCGGGTACATCTCGAGCAGGGACAGGTGCTTCAGCGCGGCCGCGTGGAACCTCGCCCGCTGGAACACCTCGGCCAGGCGGTCGACGTCGCGGATGTCGGCCAGCTCCAGGTCGTCGCCCTCCAGGAGGGCACGGCCGCTGATGCTCAGCTGGGCGGCGTGCAGGGCCGACTCGTCGCGGTCGAGCATGACCAGCCGCCGCGGCTCGAACGCGGCGATCTGGCGGCAGAGCTCCGAGCCGATGGACCCGCCGGCCCCCGTGACCAGGACGACCCGGCCCGTGAGGGAGGCCTGGATGGCGCTGAGGTCCAGCTGGATCGGGCGGCGCCCCAGGATGTCCTCCTCCGTGACCTCGCGCAGCTGGACGGCGGTGGCGCTCCCGCCGATCAGCTCGGAGACGGGCGGCAGGGCGAAGACCTCGAGTCCCGCACTCAGACCCGCCTCGTCGATCTCGCGCACCAGGCCCGGTCCCGCGGAGGGCACCGCGATGACCAGGCGCCGGGCCCCGTACCTCGCCGCTGCCGTCGCGATGTCCCGGCGGGTCCCCACGACCGGGACACCATCGATGCGCCGGTGCGACTTGTGGGGGTCGTCGTCGAGGATGGCGACCGCGCGGAAGGTCGAGCCCGGGCTGCGGTTCATCGACCGGACCAGCTGCTCGGCGGCCTCCCCGGCCCCGAAGACGATCGCCGGGTGCTGTGCGGCGGAGTCCGGGAGCTGGCGCCGGTCGCGGATCCCGCGCAGGACGGCGCGCGCCGCGAGCATGAGCACGATCGCGAGCGGCAGGGCGATCAGGGGCACGCTGCGCGCCACCGGCCGGGGGTCCGCCAGCGACAGCCAGGCGAAGAGCAGCACGGCCGGTGGCAGCGCCGAGAGGCCCAGGGTCAGCAGCTCCGGATAGCTGCAGAGGCGGTGCCGGCCCGAGTAGTTGTGCAGCGCGAGGCCGGAGAGGACCTGGAGGGTCGCGGCGGTCGCCGCGGTGATCGCGACGACCCGCAGCGGCACCGTGAGCAGCAGCAGGTCGTAGCGCAGCAGGACCGCCACGACGACCGCGATGGCCCACGCCGACGCGTCGACCGCGATGAGGATCGCGGCGCGCCTGAGTCGTGTCATCCGTTTCCCCCCGGGTGAGGACGTCGGGCCGACGGTACCCCCGGTCGTCCGACGGACCAAGCCGGAACGCCGGGCGCGACGCCGTTGCTAGGCTGTGCGGACCCGGGTCCAGCAGTGGGCAGCCCGCGTTTCCTGAGGGGGTGGCGTGCTCCTCCCTGCTCCGCGCGTCCTCGCGGCTGCTGCTGTCGTGCTCGCGCTCACGGGGTGCACCGGTCCCACGACCGACGATGCGCCCACCCCGTCCGCGACCGCGCCGACCACCTCCTCCGGCATCCCGGCCGAGCTGGTCGGCTTCTACGAGCAGGAGGTCGACTGGGACGGCTGCGGTGACGGCTTCGACTGCGCCAAGGTCGAGGTGCCCATCGACTACGCGAACCCCGAGGCGGGCAGCCTCGAGCTCGACCTGGTCCGGCTGCGGGCCCGCGACGCGCAGGGGTCGCTGCTGCTGAACCCCGGCGGGCCCGGAGGCTCGGGGGTT
Organism: Candidatus Nanopelagicales bacterium; assembly: GCA_025456065.1. Classification (GTDB taxonomy): domain Bacteria; phylum Actinomycetota; class Actinomycetes; order S36-B12; family CAIYMF01; genus Prado023. The sequence goes on from JALOLH010000111.1 coordinate 2,774, forward strand.
GAGTACGCGCAGTTCGCCCGGGTCGTGCTGACCGACGACGTGGTCGACGCCTACGACGTGGTCGGGTTCGACCCGCGCGGGGTGGTCGGGTCCGAGCCCGTGGACTGCGTCGAGGACCGCGAGCTCGACGCGATCTTCGCCGCCGACGGCACCCCGGACACCCCGGAGGAGGTCGCCGAGCTGGAGGCGATCTCCGAGCGGTTCGGCAGCGGCTGCCAGTCGCGCTCGCCCGCGATCGCGCCGTTCATGGACACCGAGTCCGCGGCGCGGGACATGGACATCATCCGGGCGGTGCTGGGCGAGGAGCAGCTGGACTACCTCGGCAAGAGCTACGGCACCTACCTGGGCGCGCAGTACGCCGAGCTGTTCCCGCAGCGGGTCGGCCGGATGGTGCTCGACGGGGTGCTGCCCAGCTCGCTGGACTCCGACGAGCTGACCCTCGGCCAGGCCAAGGCGTTCGACGTGGCGCTGCGCCGCTTCGTCGCCGACTGCATCGAGCAGGAGGACTGCCCGCTGCCTCGTGACCTCGAGGCGGGGGTGGCGCGGATCCAGGGGTTCCTGGCCGACCTGGACGCCAACCCGATCCCCGGGGTGGGGGACCGGCAGCTCACCGAGGCGCTGGGCACCTACGCCATCCTGAGCTACCTGTACTTCCCGCCCAGCGACTGGGACGTCCTGCGGTTCGGCCTCGACGCGGCCTTCCAGGGCGACGGCAGCGTGCTCATGGACATGATGGACGACCGCATCCAGCGCAACGCCGACGGCACGTTCGCCAACAACGGCAACGAGGCGTTCTACGCGGTCTCGTGCCTGGACCGGCCCGGCGTGGGCGGGACCGACCACGCGGCTGCGCTGGCCGAGCGGTGGGCCGCCGAGGCACCGGTGTTCGGGCCCTACCTGGCCTGGGGCACCCTGCCGTGCTGGCAGTGGCCGATGGGGGCTGGGACCGCCCAGGCGGCCGGGGAGCCGCCGGTGTTCCGGGCCCCGGGCTCGGCGCCGATCCTCGTGGTGTCGACCACCTACGACATGGCCACACCGCACGAATGGGGCGTGCAGGTGGCCGGGGAGCTGGACAACGCCACGCTGCTGACCTACGACGGCGACGGCCACACGGCGTACACGTCGGGCTCGCGCTGCATCGATGCGGCGGTCGACGCCTACCTGCTGCGCGGCGAGCTGCCCGCCGAGGGGACCGTGTGCGTGCCGGACGTCGCCGCCGGCAGTGAGGAGTGACCGGATGAGGGGCATCGTCCTGGCCGGGGGCACGGGGTCGCGGCTGTGGCCCGTGACCCGGGGGATCAGCAAGCAGCTGCTCCCCATCTACGACAAGCCGATGGTGCACTACCCGATCTCGACGCTGATGGCCGCAGGGCTGCGCGAGATCCTGGTCATCACCACCCCGGAGGACCGTCCCGCCTTCCAGCGGCTCCTCGGGGACGGCTCGGAGCTCGGCATCGAGCTGACCTTCGCGGTCCAGCAACGGCCGGCCGGGCTGGCCGAGGCGTTCCTGATCGGCGCGGACTTCCTCGCGGGGGGGCCGGCCGCCCTCGTGCTGGGCGACAACATCTTCCACGGGCCCGGCCTGGGCCGGCGCCTGCGTGCCCTGCACGAGCCCGACGGCGGGCACGTCTTCGCCTACCGCGTGGCGAACCCCCGGCAGTACGGCGTGGTGGAGTTCGCGCCCGACGGACGGGTGCTGTCGATCGAGGAGAAGCCCGAGCAGCCGCGCTCCCCGTTCGCGGTGCCGGGTCTCTACTTCTACGGCGGGGACGTGGTCGAGGTGGCCCGGGGCATCACCCCCTCGGCCCGCGGCGAGCTCGAGATCACCGCCGTGAACGAGGCGTACCTGCGCGCCGGTCGATTGCACGTCTCGGTGCTGCCGCGGGGCACTGCCTGGCTGGACACCGGGACGTTCCGCACCCTGCAGGACGCCGGGGAGTACGTCCGGGTCATCCAGGAGCGGCAGGGCCTGAAGCTGGGCTGCCTCGAGGAGATCGCGTGGCGCAACGGGTGGATCGACGACGCGCAGCTCGCCGCGCTGGCCGAGCCCCTGCGATCCAGTGGGTACGGCGAGTACCTCGTCGGCCTGCTGGAGTCGGAGCGCGGCGCGATGGGGCGCTGGGACCTCGTCGGCGGCGAGTAGTCGCCTGCCCTCAACCCGGGGGCTCGGTCCCGCCCGGCGGGCCGACCGCCTGCACGGGGGGCCGGAAGGTGAGTCCCCGCACGGCGCCGCCGAGCAGCCGCCCGCGGGCCCTGACGGGCAGCTGCCGCGCCCGGGCGACCCGAGCGCAGTCCCGGGCCAGCTCCAGCAGGCCCCGCGCGTCGTGGTTGGCCAGGGAGGCCGACATCCGGTTGCGCAGGCCGACCACGTGCGCGTCGAGCGCCTCGGGGGCCGCCTGCCAGGGCAGGACCCCCTCGTTGCTGGCGGTGTGGTGGCGCACCCGGGATCCGAGGCTGCAGAGCCCTGGCCCGAACCGGCGCGACAGTCGCAGGGTGTACTCGGCGTCGTCGTACCACTTGTGGTACTCGGCGTGGGGGAGCCCCACGGCGCGGGCGTGGGCGGCGGGCACGAGCACGGACACGAAGCTGGCCGTCTGCACCTCGACCACGGCGCGCCCCGTGGCCAGGGCCGCGCGGCTCCACTGCCCGGCCGGTCGGGGCACGTTGCCCGCGTTGGCCGACCCGTCCGACCACTCGATGGCCGAGCACAGGAAGGACGGGACGTGCCCGGTGGCGGCCTGGACGGCTGCGCCGTCGTCGAGGAGCACGGCGAGGGCATCCTCGGCGGGCACGCCGTCGTCGTCGATCAGCCAGGCCGCGCAGCCCTCGCGCGCTGCCTGGTCCAGGCCACGGGCGAACCCCCCTGCCCCGCCGGTGTTCGTCGGCATCGTGACGACGCGATGGGGAACCCGCCAGGCCCGCTCGGCGAGGTAGGGACCCGTGCCGTCGGTGCTCGCGTTGTCGACCACCAGCAGCAGGTCCACCGGGCGGGTCTGGGCCTCCACGGCCGCCAGGCAGCTGCGCAGCAGCGGGAGGCGGTTCCAGGTGACCACCACCGCCGCCACGCGGTCGTAGGCTCGCATGGTCGGCCATCCTCGCACGCCACCTGCGTGCCCCCCCGGCGCGATCAGCGGCAGCCAGCCGCCCGGCGCTGCACCGCCGCGAACGCCCTGGTCCAGGCGGGCACGTCGCCGGGCTCCAGCAGCAGCCCCACCTCCGGCCCCACGATCTCGGGCAGCCCGCCGATGCGGGCGGCCAGCACCGGGAC
>JALOLH010000006.1 GCA_025456065.1 Candidatus Nanopelagicales bacterium
GATCCGGCTGGTCGGCCAGTCCCCGTAGAACGCGCTGGCCAGCGGGACCACGGCCTCCCCATCGACGGCGCAGGTGTCGACGCGCTGCGGGTAGAAGCAGATCGCGTGCGCCATCGGCGCGTACTGGCGGGTCGGCTGCGGGTACCACCAGCAGGCATCGGGCACGCGGGCGCCGCCGACGACCAGGTCCGCGTAGTGGGCCCGGCCCTTGAACTCGCAGGTCGTGCGGGTGGCGGACTCCACGAGGAGGTCGGTCCGCACGTCCTCACGTGGGACGTAGTACGCCGGGGCGTGCGCGGTCTCGAGGATGCGCCACGGCCGTCGCGTCTCGGCAACGACGACGCCGCGGTGCACGACGGTGACGTGGTCGTCGCAGCGCTCGAGCCGGGGCGGTCGCGGGTAGTCCCACACGGACTCCTGGCCCGGACCGATCGGATCTGGCTTGGGGTGCCGACGCATCCCCCGAGTCTGCCCCCGGGGAGCGCGGCCTGCGAGCCCGGCCCGTGCCGCACCGCCACGGTCCGGGCTCGACCCGGAGCAGCGCGGCAACCAACGCCCGGAGGAGTACGGTCGAAGTGTCGGAGGACTCCGACCACGGCCCCTCGAGGTGCATCATGCGTTGCCCGCGCTGCGGCACCGAGCTCGATCCCACCATCCACGACGACGCCGGCATGACCAGCTGCTCGTGCGGGTTGCGCGCCTACGCCGGGTTCCTCGCCGAGGCCGAGAGCCTCGACGCCCGCCGGGCCTGGCTGGCCGACCGCATCGCCGCCGGCGACCCCCCACCCCGGGGCCGCCTGGCCGCCCAGTACCGCGTCTGGCCGCCGCCCATCGCCGGCGCGGCCCATGGACGCGCCGGGCACGTCCCTCGTGCCACCGGCGCCCCGAGCGCCCAGACGATCCTGCTCGGCGTCGGCGCGCTGCTGCTCGTCATCGCCGGGGCGGTGTTCGCCGCCGTCGTCTGGGACCGGCTCGGGGCCGTCGGCCAGGTCGCGCTCATGCTCACGGCGACGGTCGGCGTCGGGGCGCTTGCGATCCGACTGCGCACCGGGCTGCGGGCGACGGCCGAGGCACTCGCGGTGGTCGCGGCCGGCCTGGCCGCGGTCGACCTGCTCGCCGCGCCGGCGCTGGGCCTCGTCCCGGAGCGGTGGCTGACCGACCCGACCCTCTACCCGGCCCTGGCGGTCGCCGCGCTCGGGCTCGCCCTGCTGCTGCTGCACGCGCGCTTCGGGCTGCGGGCGTGGAGCTGGCTGGGCTGGCTCGCGCTGCCGGTGGCCGCGGGATGCGTGGTGCCGGCGGTCGACCGGGCCACCGACACCCCCGCCTGGCCGGCGGCGAGCCTCGCGGTCCCCGCGCTGGCCAGCGTCGCGATCCTCGCCGCCGCATCCCTGCTGCCGGCCGTGCGCACCCAGCGCCACCCGATGCTGCTGGCCGGCGGCGCTGGCCTGCTCGTCTCCGGCCTCGGCACGGCGGCATCCGCCTCCGACCGGGCCGCGCTGCCCGGCGCCCTGGTCACCACCGCGCTCACGGCAGCGGCGCTCGTCGCCTGGGTGCTGGGGGAGCGGGCAGCGGTCCCACCCGCACCCGGGACGACGACTCCCACGTTCGAGCGGACCGGACTGCTCGCGCTCGGCGCCACTGCCCTGGTCGGCGCCGCGCTCGCGATGGCGCTGGCCCTGCCACCGGCGCCCCAGCCGGCGTGGCTGGCACTGGTGGTCGCGGCGGCCGGCCTGGCGCTGGGCCTGGCGCTGCTCGGGCTCGTCGGGGACCGGGCGCTGGCGGTGGTGGCGGCGGCGAGCACGTGGCTGGCGTGGGCCTGGCTGCGCCTGAACGTCGTGGACCCGCTCGGGTCGAGCGACGTCGTCCAGGACCAGCTCGCGCTGCTGGCCGCGGCCGTCGCCGTCATCGCCCTGGTCGTCGCATGGTGGCTGCCGTGGACGGGATGGGTCGGGGCAGTGCTCGGCGAGCTCGCCCTGGTGCTCGGCGACTGGGAGCTCGAGGCCGTCGAGGCCTACACGCTGCCCTTCGCCGCCCTGCTGCTGCTGGCCGGCCTGCTGTGGCGGCGGCAGCGCCCGGGCCCGAGCCTGCACTGGCTCGGCCCGGCGGTGGCGGCAGCCCTGATCCCCTCGGCTGTGGCGACGCTGGCCGCGCCGTGGGCGTGGGGCGATCCCGGCGCTGACACCGCCGGAGCCCTGGTCAGGCTCGGCGCCGTGCTGGTCGCAGGCGTCCTGGCCGCGGTGGCCGGAGCTCGGTGGCGACTCGGGGGGCTGCTGATCCCGGCGGCCGTCGCGCTCACCATCGCGGCCCTCGGCCAGCTCGTCAGCGGGCTGGCGAACCTGCCGCGCTGGGTCGGGCTGGGCCTCGCCGGCATCCTGCTCATCGCAACCGGCGCCCGCGTGGAGGCGCTGCGGCGCGAGGGGCACCGGGCAGCCGCCTGGGTGGGCGGGCTGCGCTGAGGCATCCGGCGCACGTCCGTCGTGCGGCGCGATGCCGGTCGCGTGTCATCGGCGGCTCGCCAGCGCGAACCCGAGCATGAGGTGGGCCGTCTCGGAGGAGACGCAGGTGCGCCCATGGCCCCACGTCGGGTAGATGTGCGCCCGGCCGTCGACCACGCCCGCGGCCGTCCGCTCGAAGAGCTCCCGGCTGTAGAAGGCGTCCCTGGCACCTCCGATGACCAGCGTCGGCGCGGCGATCCGGTGCAGCCGGTCACCGACGTCGAAGACGTCCTCGGCGTCGAGGGTCACGAGCAGGTCGGTGAGGTCGTCCGGGGTCCTGCGCCACAGGAGCCGAGCGACCGGTCGCAGCGGCGTCCGCAGCGCCGCCGGCACCATGTCCATCGCCATCTCCGCCATGCCGCCGGGGAAGTCCCCAGCCCGCACGGCCCGCGCCAGCTCCTGCTGGACGCGACGGCCCTCCGGCCCGAGCCGGTGGGCCGAGGCGATCACGACCAGCGTGCGGACCAGCTCGGGCCGGTCGACCGCCAGCTGCAGGGCGACCGAGCCGCCGGTGCTCGTGCCGGCCAGGGCCACGGGCTCGCCGAACTCCTCCTCGATGGCGGCGGCGAGGTGCCCGGCGATGTCCGCCATCGACGCCCCCGGCGCCAAGCCCTGCTTGCGGTTCACCGCGTAGACCCGGAAGTCCGCGCTCAGGGGCTCCGCGATCGTCAGGGCCATCCGCCGCTCCATCCCCGTGGGCACCTCACAGGTCGGGCTGAGGCCCTGGACGTGCACCAGCGGCGGCCCCGCACCCACCGCCAGGTAGGGGATCGCGTGGCTGAGGTACCCGGTCGAGACGCGCATCGTGAGCCTCCATCCCCCCACAGGTGCCACCTGTGGGTGCCTCCCTCCCCCACACGTACCGCCTGCGGGCGGGGCGGGGCAGGGTCCGAGGTCACGACCCGCCGGCGTGGCCCCCTGCCTCCCCCGGACCCGCGTGCTTGCGGCGGTACATCGCGGCGTCCGCGGCCCGGACGGCGTCGAAGACGTCCTGTCCGGCCTCCCATCGCACGATGCCCGCCGTCCAGTCGCACGGCGAGAGCGCCCGGAGCCGGCCCAGCAGCGACTCGGCGGCCAGCTCGTCGCAGTCGGGCAGCACGAGCACGAACTCGTCCCCGCCGACGCGCGCCAGCTGGTCCCCGCTGCGCAGCCCCGCCGACCAGCCCCGCACCAGCTCGACGAGCAGGGCGTCGCCGGCCGCGTGGCCGCGCAGGTCGTTCACCTCCTTGAAGGCGTCCAGGTCGATCAGCCCCACGACGGTGGGCTCCCCTGCGCGTTGCGCCACGGCGTGCACCGCCGGGGCGCGCACCGCCAGGCCGTGCCGGTTGAGCGCACCGGTGAGCGGATCGGTCAGCGAGGCCTCGCGCAGGCGGTCGACCAGGAACCACACGTGCAGCGTCGAGAACACCAGCATCGCCACGACGCCGGCGGCGATCCAGCCGGCCTGGATGACACCGCTGACGGCCACCCCGGACACGAACGCCCCGGCGCTGATCGCCAGGAACACCAGCACGCGGGCCAGCGGCAGCGCATGGGCCGCGAACACGCCGAGCAGGATCATCCCGAGCCCGTTGAAGACCGCCACGCTGGCGTCCACGGTGACCACGCCTGCCGCCCCGAGCAGGATCGCGGATCCGGCCAGGGAGACGTCGATGCCCCAGTTCCGCCGCGGAGCGAGCACCCAGGTGATCGCGGCCAGGACCAGCCAGAGCAGCCCGAGGACGATCTCCACCTCGTGCTGCGACTCGAGGTTGAGCTGCAGCACCCCGAAGGCGAACGTGACGAGGCCGGCGCCGACCTGCAGCACGGCGAGGAGGCGGAACTGCGGGCCCTGATCGACCAGCACCTGGCCCGGAGCGGTCACGACCCTGACGCCGTCACGGGTGCGCTGGGCCATGGGCACAGCATGCGGCCTCCGCTCCCCTGACGCCGTCCGTGCGGAATCCCGCCGCGGACCCGCCGCCCGATCGGGTGACCACCCGTCGCAGGCCGGAGTCGCACACGCAGGAGTCCGCGCCCTAGTCGAAGAACCGGGCCATGTGGTGCGGGTCGGGGTCCGGGTCGTCCGGCCCGAGTCGCAGGAGGTCGGCGAACACCGACGCCCCGTCGCAGCCCGCGTGCAGCGGGAACCACCGCGGCGCGTCGTGCATCCGTCGGCAGATGCCCTTGAACGTCTGGACGTCGAGCAGCCGGACGTGGGTCGGGTCGGCGATCGCGTTCACGTGCCCCCACCAGGGGCTCAGCACGTGCAGCACGCCGCCGGGCCGCAGCACGCGGTGCGCCTCGTCCAGCAGCGGCAGGAAGTCGCTCAGGTGCTCGAGGATGTGCACCGCGAAGAGCACGTCGACGCTCGCATCAGCCAACGGCAGGGAGCCGGAGAGGTCGGCGAGCACGTCGACGCCCGGGGCGGGCCGCAGGTCGAACCCGATGTTGCCGGCGTACTGCTTGGTCCGGCCACAGCCCAGGTCGACGACGACCGGGGCGCGACCCGCGATCCGCACGCGCGACCAGACGCCGAGCACCCCGGCGAGCTCCCCGACCCGCTGGCGGACCAGCCGGAGCTGGTCGTGCCCGTCGACGTCACCGGTCAGGTGGGCCACGCCCTGGTCGAAGCGGGCGCGGACGTCGAACTCGCGCAGCTGCCCGTCATGGCGCACGCGGTCGGCCCACGCCCCGTCGAGGAACATGTCGATCGCACGCAACCGCTCGGGCGAGGGCACGCGCACCGCCGCGGGCATCACGGGGGTCCGCCCGGGGCCATCACGCCGCAGCCCGCCGGAGCCGGCCGGGACGCTCAGCCGCTGGGCACCACCCCGGCTCGCCCGGCCTCACTGCTGGCGACGCTGGGCGTCGCGCGCGTCGCTCCGCGAGCCGTCCGGGTCCAGCTTCGAGGCGTCGCGCAGGTGCGACTGGGCCGCGGCCCGCGCGGTCTCCGCCTCGTCCGCCCGATGCTGGGCCTCCCGCGCCAGGCGATCGGCCTCCATGCGAACCCGCTGGGCCTCGGCCTCACGGGCGGCGGCCTCCGCCTCACGCTCCTTGGCGGCCAGCTCCTGGGCGGCCCCCTTGGCCCGCAGCTCCTCGGCGTGCTCGCGGTGCTTGACCTGCGCCTCCCGGCGCTGGCGGCTCACGGCGACGACGATGGCCACGACGATGACGACCACCAGGACGGCGATCAGGATCCAGACCCAGGTGTCCATGGCATGTCCTTCCCAGTACGGGGCAGGCGGCCCGGCCACGAGGTCCGCGGCCGGGTCCGCATGGGTGGATCAGAGCGGGCGGTGGATGTCCTCGTCCTCGGCCCGGGGCATCCCCGGCGCTGCCGGGTCGGTCTCGCGCAGGTCCACGACGGGCTCGGCCTCGACCACGTCGATCACCTCGACGATCTCCGCCTCCCCGGCGGTCCGCGTGGTGTCGGTCGTCGACTCGGGGGTCGACTCCTGCTTCTCGCCGGCCACGGCTGCCGCCGCGACCCCGGCCGCCGCAGCCGCGGCGCCGGCGGCGACGGCCTTGCCGCTGAGCCCGGCCTTGCCCTTGTCGCCCACGGACTCGCCGGCGTCGGCGATGGTCGGGGTGCCGATGCCCATGCCCTCGTTGATCGAGCCGCGCCAGGCGCCGCTGGCGTACCGCTCGGACTCGATGAACGCCTTGAACCGGCCGAGATCGCCCTCCGCCTGGTGCTCGATGATGTTCAGCGCGTCGCCGACCTTCTCGATCAGGCCCTCCGGCTCGTACTCCATCGACAGGGTCACCCGGGTCTGGCCACCGCCGAGGTCCTCGAACATCACCGCACCGGCGTTCGTGGCGCCGCTCGTGGCCGCCCACGCGACCTTGCGGTCGGGGACCTGCTCGAGGATCCGCGCCTCCCAGCGCCGCTTCACCCCGGCGATCTCGGCCACCCAGTCGAGCCGCTGGTCGTCGAGCTGGGTCACGGACTGCACGCCACCCATGAACTGCGGGAAGTCCTCGAACTGCGTCCACTGGTTGTAGGCGGTGCTGACGGGGACGTTCACCAGGATCGACTTCTCGACCTTCGTCGTCATGACATCTCCTCGCATCTGTGATCGACGTCGCGGCTTGCCTTGCCGGGACCTACCCGCCTGCCATGGGGCGATACGCGGACCGGCCCACGCCTCGCCCGGTCACGCGTCACGGTCACGCGTCACGGTCATGCGCCAGGGGGTACGGCCGGCGGCCTCCCTGGTGCACCACGGTCCCGCCCCGCGGTGCACGCCTCACGCCGGCGGCGTCGGGCCGCTGCCCTCCGGGGGCGCCATGAGGTCGTACTCGTCGCCGACCGGCGCGTCCCGATCGCCGTGCGTGTCGTGGCGGTCGTGGTGGGTGCCACCACCGTCGCGGCCCTGGGTCCCACCACCGTCGCCGACGGGATCCCCGCTGCTGCCCCAGCCGGCGTCGGCGGCCGCGGCCACACGCTCGCCGGCCTCCCGGGCCGCCTCGCCGACGGACTCCTCGGTGGGGGTGCGCAGCTCGCGATCGGGGTCCTCGAGGTCCACGTCGCCGGAGGTCACGGGCCCGTCGGTGCCCTCGCCGGCCGTGCTGGTCATCGGATGGGGCGCAGCGCGCTCGGTGAACGCACGATCGTCACTCGAGGGGTCGCCGGACACGCCCCCCTCCTCGACCTGCCCGTGGCCGCGGGTCTGCTCCTGCTCGACCATGTCCGCCTCCTTCGCCCGGGCCGGCGCCGCGGCCGCGGCGCGTTCGGCCCGCTCAGCACGGCTACCCGCGGGCATGGTGGTCAACCCGGGTGGCTGCGAGCTGGTGGGCCCCGGAGCAGGGGCGAGGTCGTGGCGGGTGGATCCCGCGGCCGGGGTCAGCGCGGCGCCCAAGCCACTCCCGAACGCGAGCGGAAGCGCTCAGCCAGCGCAGCAGCCCCCTCCGCAGCAGCCGCCGGCACCGGTGCTGGGGGTCGGAGCCGGCGCTGCGCCTCCGGCGCGCCTGGCGACCCCGGCCACGTCGAGCAGCCGGACCGTGTCGTCATGCCCAGAGGGGCAGGTCGCAGGCGCCATGGACTGCGCCATGGGCCGTGACTCGGTGAACGTGTCGCCGCAGGCCCGGCAGCGGAACTCGTAGGTCGGCATGCCGGGATTGTAGGCAGCCCTCCGGCCGCGCGCGTGGCACCGAGGGACGCCCGCCGGGGCCTCGCCGCCGCTACCGGTCGCGAGTCGCCGCACGCCTCAGCCGATCACCTCCACGAGCACCCGGGCGACCTCATCGGGCATGGAGAGCTGGGGCCAGTGCCCGGCCGGCAGGTCCAGGTACGTCACGTCGCGGAGGCGCGCCAGCTCGAGGGCGCCCGGGTGCCCCTGCTCGACCCAGCCCCGCAGCATCTGGGAGGTGATGTCGCAGCAGATGACGGTCGCCGGCACGTCGTACCGCCCCTCGTCGCCGAGCCGCAGCCGGTCGCGGGCCACGCCCACCGGGACCGGGACGGCCCGGGCCCGGAAGGCGGCGCGCTGGGCCTCGTCGAGATCCGCGACCATCTCCTCGTCGAACTCCTCCCAGTCCGGCAGCGGCACCAGGCCGTCCACCTCGGGCAGTTCGTCGTTGATGCAGTCGCCATCGCCCACCGGCTCGCTCGCGAGGTGGACGACCCGAGCCACGCGCTCGGGCCGGGCGTCCGCCACCGCGTGGGCGACCGCGCCGCCACCGGAGTGCCCCACCAGCACGACGGGGCCATCGGCGGGATCGAGCCCGTCGAGGACCGCGACGACGGCGTCGACCTGGTCGCGCAGGCCGACCCCCGGCGCGTCGGCTCCCCCGGCCCCCACCAGCGTCAGCGGATGCGGCTGGTGGCCGGCATCCCGCAGGGCCGGCAGGACCGGATCCCAGGACGAGCCATCGAGCCAGAAGCCGTGCAGGAGGATCACGTGCATCCGGTGAGGCTACGACCCTCGCCCGACACGGGTCGATCGACCGCGCCCGACCGTGCTGGCAGGCCCTGGGCCGACCTGCTCCGCGCCAGCACGGGTGCCGCCGGCCGGACCCTCACATGGGAGGCAGTGCATGCGCGGCGGTCACGCGCGGCAGGCCCGCGACCCGCCCGGTGCCGGCACCGGTGCGGATGGCCCCCGAGCCCGCGGGTACCGGTCGGAACCCCGCGACCCTGGAGGAGCGCCATGCCCCACTACCGCGTCGGCTACTTCGTCGGCAGCCTGTCCTCGACGTCGATCAACCGGGTGCTGTCCCGGGCGCTGGTCCGGCTCGCCCCCGGCGACCTGGACCTGGTCGAGATCCCCATCGGCGACCTGCCGCTGTACAGCCCGGACTTCGACACCGACTACCCGCCCGAGGGCCGCGCCCTCAAGGACGCGATCGCCGGGGTGGACGCCGTGCTGTTCATCACCCCGGAGTACAACCGCTCCCTGCCCGGCGCGCTGAAGAACGCCCTGGACTGGGCCTCGCGGCCCTGGGGGGAGAACTCGTTCGACCACATCCCGGCGGCCGTCATCGGCGCCTCCCCAGGAGCCCTCGGCACCGCACTCGCCCAGCAGAGCCTGCGCGGCGTCATGGCCTTCTGCAACGCCCGGATGATGACGGCGCCCGAGGCGTACATCCAGTTCACGCCGGGCCTGTTCGCCGACGACGGCACCGTGAGCGATCCGACGACCGAGGACTTCCTGCGCGAGTTCCTGGAGGAGTTCCGGATCCACCTCGTCCGGGTGCTCACCGTGCTGCCGCGCGACGCCGAGCCAACAGCGGCGTCCTAGGTGCCGTCCGCTCCCGGGCTGCCGGCCGCCTCCGCAGCGCCGGCCGCGTCCGGGCCGGCGACGACCAGTCCCAGGGCACTCGCCAGCTGCGGTGCGAGGTCCAGCAGCTGCCCGGGGGCGACCACGGCGCCGGCCAGCCCCAGCACCCCCTCGACCCGATCGAGGTCGGCGGCGCGCAGGTCGACGTCGCCGAGCGTGGCCCGCGTCGCCAGCAGCTCCCCGAGGCCCGTTCCCTCGAACCGGGCGCGTGTGACCCGCGCGCCGGCGAGGTCGAGGGTGTCCACCTGGCACCCGACCAGCTCGAGATCGGCCACCGTCGCACCGCGCAGGCTCAGGTAGCCGATCCGGGCCCCCTCGAGCCGGACTCCCTCCCAGCGCCCCTCGGCCGCATCCAGGTCGCCGAGGCGGCCACCGAGCAGCTCGACGGTGCGCAGCTGGGCGCCCACGAGCCGCAGGCTGGCGAGGTCGGGCGCGGTGAACCGCGTCTCCACGAGCCGGGCACCCGCCAGGTCGGCGGCGGCCAGCCCCGCCAGGGACAGCTCGCACCGGTGCAGGTGCAGGCCGGGCCACTCGGCATCCCCGTCCCCGGCCTCGATCCGGACGTCGTCCAGGGCGTCGTCGGGACCCACCCGATGGCCCGCCAGCGCGGCGAGCGGGGGGAGCACGAGGCGTCGGACGCGCGGGGCGGTGATCGGACCCATGCGCCGATCCTCGCGGCTGCGCACGCGACGCGCCGGGCCGGCGGGGCAGGGCCGGCGCGGCAAGCACCCCACGTGCGCCACTTGACACATGAAGCAGACTTCGCCATTCTTGCTGGGTCGGGCGCCCGCCCGGCAGCGAGGGGGAGTACCCCACCTCATCTGCGTCGTCAGTCCGACCCCCCGGGTCCGGCGCGGACGGACCGGCAGCCCGCCGGTCGGGAGAGACCCTCGGCCACGTCAGTGACCGAGGAGTACCTGTGGACGTTCCGTTCTGGGGATGGCTGGCCGTGCTCGGCGTCATCCTGGCCATGCTCGTCCTGGACCTGTTCATGCACCGGGACGCGCACGTCATCAAGCTGCGCGAGGCTGCGGCCTGGTCGGCCGTCTGGGTCGCGCTCGGCGTCGGCTTCGGCGCCTTCCTGTGGTGGGTCTACGGCGGGGAGATCGGCCAGCAGTACTTCGCCGGCTACCTGATCGAGAAGTCGCTGGCCGTCGACAACGTCTTCGTCTGGGCGATCATCTTCACGTACTTCGCGGTGCCCCGTGAGTACCAGCACCGCGTGCTCTTCTACGGGGTGCTGGGCGCCCTGGTGTTCCGCGGCATCTTCATCGCCGCCGGCTCCGCGCTCATCGCGAGCTTCAGCTGGATCCTCTACCTCTTCGCCGCGTTCCTGCTCGTGACCGGCTACCGGATGCTGCGCCAGCGCAACGCGCACATCGACCCGAGCGGCTCCCGGGCGCTGGCGTGGTTCCAGCGCCGGGTGCCGATGATCAGCGAATACCGCGGCCAGCGGTTCTGGATCCGGCGCAACGGCGTGCTCATCGCGACGCCGCTGCTCGCGGTGCTCGTGCTGGTCGAGGTGACCGACATCATCTTCGCGGTCGACTCGATCCCCGCGATCTTCGCCGTGACCGACGAGCCGTTCCTGGTGTTCACCGCCAACGCGTTCGCGATCCTGGGCCTGCGGGCGATGTACTTCCTGCTCGCCGACATGATGCACCGCTTCATCTACCTGAAGACCGGCCTGGCCCTGGTCCTGATCTGGGTGGGCATCAAGATGCTGCTGAAGATCGACGTCTACTACATCCCGACGACCATCAGCCTGGCCGTCGTGGCGACGATCATCGGCGTCTCGATCGGGCTGTCGCTGCGGGCGACGCGGGGGCAGTCCAGGCACGCACCGCAGGTGCAGGCGGGGCCCTTCCGGGTGCGCGACGAGCACGGCGGCGTGCTCGCCGGCCACGAGGCGGAGTACGGCGACGACACCGCCGCCGAGATCGTGGGCGGCAGCGCGCGGCGCCGGGCGAGGCTGGGGCTGGCGCCGACCGGGGCGACGAGCGGCCCGGCCGGGCCCGTCGAGGAGGACGTCCCGGCCAACCGCTGACCCGGCCCGCGCGGCGAGCCTCCCCCGAGCTCGCCGGCCACCCCCGGAGGACCCCCGGTGCGCGCCGGGGGTCCTCCTGCGTCAGGCGCCGGCGGCCGGGGTGCGTTCGAGGGCGTCGAGGATCGGCACCTGGCCGGACACGACCTTGTGCCGGGCGACATCGATCGGGAACCAGCCGGCACGGTCGATCTCGGGGAACGCCACGAGCCGCCCGGACCCGCGCGGCCACTCCAGCTCGAAGCTGTTGCTCGCGAGGAACGCCAGCCCCGGGTCGGCCGCCACGGCGTACGCCTGCACGCGCTTGCCGCTGCGCTGCACGTGCACGCCGAGGTCGAGCAGCTCCCCCGTCGGGGGCGCGACCCCGATCTCCTCGGTGAACTCCCGGAGGGCGACCGCGACCGGGTCGTCCTCGCCGGGCTCGTACTCACCCTTGGCGATGGACCAGCCGCCCTCGTCCCGGGACGCCCAGAACGGCCCACCCATGTGCCCGATGAAGACGTGCAGCCCACCGGTGGCGTCGCGATGGAACGGCAGCAGTCCCGCGCTGGTGCGGTGCGCGGGCCGGGACGGCATGGGCCCAGCCAACCACCTCCGGGCGATCCCCGTGGCGGCTCAGGAGCCCAG
The DNA here is from genome assembly GCA_025456065.1 of Candidatus Nanopelagicales bacterium. Taxonomy (GTDB): domain Bacteria; phylum Actinomycetota; class Actinomycetes; order S36-B12; family CAIYMF01; genus Prado023. The sequence goes on from JALOLH010000006.1 coordinate 11,931, forward strand.
CAGCCACGTGGGCGCGAGCACGGTCCCGACGATCACCACGTGGAAGTCGCCCTCGTCGGAGGTCCCGTCGAACGCGCACGTCTGCGGGCGCAGCGACGGGATCCCGTACGGCCTGGTGTAGCTCCCGGTCCCGTCGAAGTGCCGGGTCTTCAGCCCTGCGCCCTCCCCGACGACCTCCGCGGGGAGGATCCACGCGGGCAGCGGCTGCCCGTCCTTCGTGCTGATGAACCGCAGCGGGAGCCACAGGTTGTCGAACCTCGGGCGCAGGATCGCGTCCTGCAGCGGCGGCGACAGCTTCGGGCACCCGCCGCGCAGCTCCAGGCCCTTGAGCGTGGGCTGCTCCTCGGCAGGGGTCGGGTTCCCGGCACCCACGACGGCGCCCTGGACCGCAGCCGCGGCCACGGCCGGCGCCGCAGGGGTCGGGGCGGCCACCGCAGCCGGGGCCACCGACCCCAGCACCAGCGCCGCGCCAGCGGCCGACCCGACGAGCCTCGCGCGACGCTTCCCGGCCATGGTCACCCTCCTCGCAGCAGGTCGCCGAGGGTAGGCACCGATCGCCAGCACGGGCCAGTGGTCGCAGCCGGCGCAGCACGCACGGGCGCGTGGTTCGAGGCGCGGACATACTGACGAGGTGCGCCCGCTGCCGACCGGGACCCTGACGCTGCTGTTCAGCGACATGGAGGGCTCGACGTCGCTGCTGCACCGGCTGGGCGGGCAGTGGGGCGAGGCACTGTCCGCGCAGCGCCGCATCATGCGCGCGGCCTTCGCGGCGCACGGCGGCCACGAGATGGGCACCGAGGGCGACAGCTTCTTCGTCGTGTTCACCTCCGCGCACGCGGGGGTGCAGGCGGCGATCGAGGCCCAGCGCGGCCTGCTGGCGCACGCGTGGCCGGGCGGGGTGGCCGTCCGGGTCCGGATCGGCCTGCACACCGGTGAGCCGCAGCGCCACGAGGACGGCTACATCGGGGTCGACGTGCACCGCGCCGCGCGCATCGCGGCGACCGCGAGCGGGGGCCAGATCGTGGTCTCCGCGGCGACCGGGGCGCTCGTGGCCGGCCAGCTCGACGCCGAGCTGCACGACCTCGGGTGGCACCGCCTCAAGGACCTCCAGGCGGCCGAGCACCTCTTCGACGTCCATGCGCCCGGCCTTCCCGAGACCCACCCACCACTGCGGAGCCTGGGCACGAGCGCCTGCCTGCCGTCGTACCCGACCCCGCTGATCGGGCGCGACCGCGAGGTCGCCGAGCTCTGCGAGGTGCTCGAGTCCGGCCAGGCCCGACTCGTGACGCTGACCGGACCGGGCGGGACGGGCAAGACCCGCCTCGCGGTCGCGGTCACCGACGAGCTGGGCAGGCGGGCGCCCTTCGACGCCTTCCTGGTCCAGCTGGCCACGGCTGACCGAGCCGCCCTCGTGTGGTCCGGCATCGCCGAGGCGATCGGCGCGCCCGCGGAGGTCGAGGCGCTGCCGCACGAGCGGGCACTGCGGTTCCTGGCCGGTCGCGCCGCGCTGCTGGTCCTGGACAACCTCGAGCAGATCCCCGACGCCGACGTGGCCGTCAGCCGCCTGCTGAGCGAGGCCCCGGGGGTGCGCATCCTGGCCACCTCGCGGCGGCCCCTGCACCTCGTCGAGGAGCACCAGTACCCGGTGCCCCCGCTCACCGTGCCGGCGTGGCACCCCGGCCAGCCGGCCGAGGCTGCCCAGGTCGGTGCGGTCGACCTCTTCGTGCGCCGGGCGCGCATGGTGCACCGCTCGTTCGCGCTGACCCCGGCCAACGTCGCCGACGTCCTCGCCGTGTGCCAGCGCCTGGACGGGCTGCCGCTGGCGATCGAGCTGGCCGCCGCCCGGCTGCGGCTGCTCAGCCCGAAGGCGCTGCTGCTGCGGCTCGACGACCGGCTCAACGACACGACGGGCGAGTCGGACCGGTCCGCGCGCCAGCGCACGCTGCACGCGACGATCGCCTGGAGCTACGACCTGCTGGCCGAGCCCGACCGGGCCGTCTTCCGCCGGCTCGGGGTGTTCTCGAGCCGGTTCGACCTGGACGCCGTGGCGGCCGTGGCCGACAGCGGGGGGCGCGACCCACTCGACGTGATCGCCCACCTCATCGACGTGAGCCTGGTCGAGGTGGTCGAGGGCGCCGACGGCGAACCGATGGTGTACCTGCTCGAGACCGTCCGGCGGTTCGCCCGCGACCTGCTGCGCCGGACCGGTGAGGACGCCGCGGTGCGGCTGACCCACGCCCGCTGGTGCCTCGCCACCGTCGAGCGGATCACCCAGCTGCTGGGCACGCCGCACCAGCTGGCGGCCCTGGATCGCATGAAGGCCATGGAGGAGGACGTCCGCTGCGCGCTGGACTGGTGCCTCGGCGGGGGCGGGGAGGCGACCGAGGCGCGCCGGGAGGTGGGCTTCGCGCTGCTCGAGCCGATGGACCGCTACTGGTACCGGTTCGGCTACATCGTCGAGGGCCGGGGCTGGCACGACCGCGCGCTGCACCTGCTCGCCGCCGAGACGGTGGACAGCCCCCGGCTGGTGGACGCGCTGCACGGCCAGGGGGTGCTCGCCCTGCAGCAGCTCGACCTGGCCACGGGCACCGAGGCGCTCGAGCGGGCCCTGGCCATGGCCTGCCGGCTCGGCGACCGCTTCCGCGAGGCCCGCGAGTCCAACAGCCTGGGCGTCGCCCACCGCGGGTCCGGACGGCTCGACGAGGCCAGGGCGCTGATCGAGCGCAGCCTCGCCGTCGCCCGCGCGATCGGTGACCCGCAGCGCGAGACCGTCGCGCTCACCAACCTGGTCCACGTCCACATGGACGCCGGCGAGTACCGGGCGGCCGTCGAGGCAGCCCATCGGGCCATCGCCGCGGACGAGTCGCTCGGCGACCCGTGGGGCGTGGCGATCAACCGGTCGAACCTCGTGATGGCCCTGTTGTGCAGCGAGGGGCCGCGCCCCGCGCTCGAGGAGCTGCGCCAGGTGGCGGCCAACGCCGCCGCGCTCGACGACCCCACGCTCACCGTGGAGGTGCTCGACATCGCCGCCGCGGTCTGGGCCGCGCTCGGCGACCCCGAGCGGGCCGCGATGCTCCTGGGCGCCTCGGACCAGGAACGCGAGCTGCGCGTCATGCCCCGGTCCGCCCCCGACGAGCGGCACCTCGAACGCTTCCTCGCCGCGGCGCGGCAGTCGTGGCCGGCGCAGGAGTGGGACGGGGCCCACCGGACGGGCGCGTCCATGCCCCTCGACCAGGCGATCGCGCTCAGCACGGCGGCTGCGTCCCGAGCGGCCACCCCCGCGCCCGGGGCCCGGGCCCCCTCACCGGCCTGAGCGCACCGAGCGGCACGCCGCGCACGCTGCACCGCGCACGGCCCATTGCCGGCGCCCGTCGACCTGCCCACCATGGCACCAGACCGCGTTCCGGAGGGGGCCATGGGCATCGCCGAAGCACCACACGCGCAGGTCATCGCCCCGGAGCTCACGGTCGGCGGCTTCTGGCGGTGGCTGGTCGAGGCCGACGTGGCGCAGCCGCACGTCGCGGCCGACCTCGTCGGCTGGGCGCCGGACATCTGCACGCTCACCAGCGTCCTGCTGGAGCGGTCGCACGCCTTCCGGTTCGTCGTCTCCCCGCCGCCCGAGCACGCCTGGCCACCCGGAGGTGCCGCGGCCTTCGACGCGCGGGTGACCGCCGCGGCCCACGCGTGGCGCGCCGCCATGGACGATGGCGCCGTCCCCCCGGACGAGGTGGTGGCCCTGTGGCAGGTGGTGCTCACCCACCTGGGCACGCCGCTGGCCGACCTGGGCGAGGGCCGGCCGTGGCCACTGTGCGAGGCGGTCCTGCTGCTGCACGCGATCGCGGACGAGGCCTGCGCCGGGATGGCCGGCGGTGGCCCGGCCGGCCCGGGGGGCAGCGTGTTCCGTGCCAAGGGCCGGGAGCTGCTCACCCGGCACAGCTCGCTGTCCCGCCTGCCCGCCGATCGCGTCACGCTGCTGCCGAAGGGCCGCACGACGTCGGTCGGGATCACGCACCGGTCGATGTCGCGCCAGGTGGCCACGGCGTGGGACGGCATCGAGGTCGTCTGGCGGCGGGTGCCCATGAACCGGGCGGGCAGCCGCGCGTTCGCCCGGCACGCGAACATGCTGCTGCTGCCGTGGCCGCTGCGGATCCGCGAGTCCGACTTCGTGCCGGTCCCCGACTCGGTGCGCCGGCCGGAACGGGAGCCGTTCGGGTTCTTCTCCTTCGCGCCCTCGGACCCCCTGGACCTCGGCCTCGTGGACCGGCTCATCGACGCCGCGCTCGAGGAGGTGGACGCCGTCGAGGTCGTGGTGCTCCCCGAGGGCGCCCTCGACGAGGTCCAGGTGGGCGAGCTGGAGGGGCTGCTCGAGCGGCGCGGCATCCCGATGCTCGTCACCGGCCTGCGCCCGGAGCCGGACGCGCCGGGGCGCTTCCCCGGCAACGGCGTGCAGGCTGGGCTGCAGCTGGGCGGCACGTGGTGGCACTACCGGCAGCGCAAGCACCACCGCTGGTTCCTGGACCGCAGCCAGATCGAGGCCTACAACATCGCCGGCGCGCTGCACCCCGCCGTGCGGTGGTGGGAGGCGATGGACGTGCCGCGGCGCAGCGTGCAGTTCCTGGACCTCGGCGGCGGCATCGTCGTCGCCGCCGTCGTGTGCGAGGACCTGGCCCGCCTCGACGGGGTCGCCGAGCTGCTGCGCTCCGTCGGCCCCACCCTGGTGCTGACCGTGCTGCTGGACGGGCCGCAGCTCGCCTCCCGCTGGACGGCCCGCTATGCCAGCGTGCTCGCCGACGACCCCGGCTCCGCGGTGCTGACCCTGACCGCCCTGGGCATGGCCACCCGCTCGCAGCCACGTGGGCAGCCGCCCAGTCGCGTGATCGCCATGTGGAAGGACCCGATGCGCGGCCTCCGGGAGATCCCGTGCGCACCGGGGGCACAGGGCGTGCTGCTCAAGGTGATCCTCGACGAGTCCTACCGCCATGCCGCGGACGGCCGCACACCGGTGCCGGGCGTCACCGACTTCCATCTCGCCGGGGTGCACCAGCTCACGGCCGACCCCGCCGGGACCACCGCGGCGGTGCCCGAGCCCCCCGACCCGGCGATCGACCTGCGCGAGCGCTGGGCGACGTCCGGGGAGCAGCCGTCGCTGGACACCGCCGAGCTCAGCGTGCTGGCCGCCTGGGCGGAGGCGCTGGGCCGCGCGATGGTCGACGGCCAGGCGCCGGACCACGTCCTGGGCCAGGCGCACGGGGTGGGCTGGCGAGCATGGGTGGGCAGCTCCGAGCCCTCCCCAGCCCTGCGGCACGCGCTCGACCTGCTGGGCGAGGAAGCCCGGGCCTGCCTGGCCGGAGCGGAGCACCGCACGGCGCAGGGGCTGCGACGTGCGCTCGAACGCGACGCCCCCGCAACCCCGATGGCCGGCCTGGTGCGGGTCGTGCTCGCCGCGGGGCTCGACGCGGCCAGCCGCGGCTGAGCACGCCCGGCCGGCCGGGCGTGCCGCCGGCGGGCCCCGCCAGGGCGGATCGGGGCAGGATGGGCGGCGGAGGTGCCCATGCTCGACCTGCCCGACCTGCTCGACTCCCTGTGCGCCGTCCGGCCCGACCGCCGTCCCGGCAGTCCCGGCAACGCCGCGGCGACCGAGCTGGTGGCACGGACGCTGCGTGCCCTCGGCTGGGCCGTCGAGACTCCCGAGTTCCCGGTCGTGGACTGGGCGGGTGAGCCCGGCCGGCTCACGATCGACGGGCGCAGCTGGACGGTGCACCCCAGCCCCTACGGCACGGGCTGGACGGGCATCGCGCCGGTCCACGCCGCCGCGTCCGAGGCGGACCTGGCCGGCGAGCACGACGGCGCGATCCTGCTGCTGCACGGCGAGCTCACCGCCGGCGGACCGCTGACGCCCAAGGGGTACCCGTTCTACGGCTCGGACCGCGACACCCGGATCATCGGGGCCCTCGAGGCGTCGGGCGCCGCGGCCGTGCTCGCGATCACCGGCACGGCCCCGGGCATCGCCGGCTCGGTCGACCCCTTCGCCCTCGTCGAGGACAGCGCCTTCACGGTGCCCGCGGGCGACCTGCGCCGCGACGACGGCGCCGCGCTGCTGGCCACCCTGGCCGCGCAGCCGAGCGCCGGGGCCCGGCTGGAGCTGCCAGCCCGCCGCTGGCCCTCGACCGCGCGGAACGTGCTGGCCCGACGGGGTGACCAGTCCGACCGCGTCGTCGTCGTGGCCCACGTCGACACCAAGCCGGGGACGCCCGGCGCCATCGACAACGGCACCGGCGTCGTGGTCCTGCTGCGCGTCGCCGAGCTGCTGGCCGACCTGCCCGCGGACGCCCGGCCGGGCGTCGAGCTGCTCGCGGTCAACGGCGAGGACTCCCACCAGGCCGCCGGCGAGCTGGACTACCTGGCCAGCGCGGACCTGGGGCAGGTGCGCCTGGCGATCAACGTCGACGGCGCCGGGCACCGCAGCGGCCCGACCGCCTCCAGCACGTACGGAACGGCGGACACCCTGGACCTGGCCCCACTGCGCGCCCACGGCGTGGTGCCGGGTGAGCCCTGGCCGCAGAGCGACCACATGGTGTTCGCGATGGCCGGCGTCCCGGCGATCGCCCTGACCTCCAGCGCGATGCAGCGCCTGCTCGTCGACGTCGTGCACAGCCCGCACGACACCCCCGAGCTGGCCGACCCGGCCCTGCTCGAGGGAGCGGCGCAGGGGATCGCCGCGCTCGTCCGCGCCCAGGGCTGAGAGGGTCGGCGGGACACCGGCGCCCGCGGGGGGGGTTCCCGCTGTGAGGACGAGGCGGTCGTCGTGCCAGACGCCGCGCCCATGACCGAGCAGGCGCACGCGACGGGCTGGAAGCGACTGAAGTTCAAGAGCACGTTCGGCGCGGGGCGCGACTTCGAGGTGACCGGCGTCGACGGCACCCGCGTCATGTTCGTGGACGGCAAGGTCGCCATGACGCCCAAGGCCGAGGTGCGCGACGCGAACGACCAGGTCGTCTACCGCGTCCAGGGCCGCTTCGGCGGCATCCCCAAGGAGATGCGGATCTCCGACGCCGCCGGCACCGAGGTCGCCCACCTGAAGTCCAAGTTCTTCTCCCCGATCAAGTCCAGGATGACGATGCACCTGGCCGACGGCCGGGTGCTCGAGGTCGAGGGCTCGCTGCTGGAGAAGGACTACCAGATCCGCTCCGAGGGCCAGCCGGTCGCGAGCATCTCGCAGAAGTGGGTCACCGTGCGCGACCAGTACACGGTGGACTTCGTCGACACCCTCGACCCCGGCCTGGTCATGGCGATCATCTGGGCGATCGACCGCTGGGTCGAGCGCGACTGAGCCCCGGCCTCCCCGGCGGCCGGCCTCCACGGGCTCCGACGCCAGCGGGGCGTGCCGGCGTCAGCGTCGCGGATCCGGCGCGGCCGGGGCGGGATGGTGCGAGCGCTGGGCCAGCCCGAACCAGACGACCCGGCGCACCGCCACGAGGGCGGCGGCGACCAGCAGGTCCGTCCACGTGCGCAGCAGGCCCAGGCGCAGGAGGCCCACGACGAGCAGCAGGTCCAGCAGCACGGCGAGCGCCGCGCGCAGGTCGCGGGCCGACACCCAGATCGCGACGGCGAGCAGCACGCCGGCCAGGGCCAGCAGGGATGCTGCCGCGTCGACCAGGCCGGCCAGCGGACCGGCCACCCCCTCAGTGCCCACCACCCCACCACCCCACCTTGGGCAGGGTGGGCATCTCCCTGCCCAGCTCCTCGAGCAGCTGCTGCTCGTCGCGGATCTCACGGGCCAGGAAGAAGTTGAGCGCCGTGCGGATCGCGGCCACGGCGGCCAGCTGGGCCAGGCCCGCCAGGCTCGGACCCACCGCCGTGCGCAGGACGTCGCTGGCGAGCTGGAACTCCAGGCCCAGCGCGAGGAACCGCCCGAGGGTCAGGCGGATCGGCACGAACGCCACGGGGTCCCGCTTGGGCAGGGCGAGCACGAACAGGGTGAGGGCGATCAACGCCCCGACGATGATGACCAGGACGCCGGCTGCCTCGACCACGGCGACCAGCCAGGTGACCACCTGCTCGAGCCAGACCTCGATGGCGGGCTCCCCCGGCGACTCCATGCCGTCGCGTACCCGCGGGCGGAGCGGCGATGCCCGTCAGCCTCGGGGCCGGGTGCCGGCGGGGTCGGCACCGACCGGGGTCAGGGGCTCGCGTCGACCTCGACCGAGCCGCCCAGGGTGGGCAGCAGCGCGAGCCAGGTCCGCCCTGGTGGCAGCAGGAACGGCTCGGGCTCGCCCGTGACCGCGGGCGCCCCGGCGCCTGCGGACCCGGATGCCGGCGAGGCCGAGGCGGCCGGGTCGACCGGCTGGTAGGTGAACGTCCATGGCTGGTCCGGCGCGGCCTTGGACCAGCGCACCGGGTGCACCTGTCCACCGGTCGCGATCACGCCCGAGCCGGTGCCCTCGGTCAGCATCCGCGGGATCGGGGCGCCGGTGACGTCGGTGCCACCGTCGTAGGCGACGTCGAGGGTGAGCGCCACGACGTTGGTGAACGTGAACCCGCTGGGATCGTCCAGGTCGCTGCGCTGCCACACGCCGTCGGCCTCGTCCCAGCTGAACGTGGACCCGCCCGCGGGCCAGCGCAGCGCGATCGCCGCGGCCGGCTCCCCACCGGCGTCCGCGGGCACCTCGCCGAAGGGCAGGTACGGCCCCGGTGGCCGGGACGGCGGCAGGCTCGCGACGAGCGCGGCCGCGTCGAGCTGCAGGTTGTAGGGGGCCCGGCGCGCGGGGTCGCGCGTGAACGCGTCGGCGGCATCCCCGTCGTCCTCGAGCACCAGGGGGATGCCGGCTGCCTCCAGGGCCTCGATGGTCGAGCGCTCGCCGCCCGAGCCGGCGAGCGTCCCGCCGGTCGGGGCCACGACGCCGATGTCGGTCTGTCGCACCGAGCGGACGGGCTCGACGAGATCCGCGACGTCGGAGTGGAACAGCACGGCCAGCCGGGTCGTCCCGCCCTCGACCAGCTCCTGCACGACGAGGTCGGCCTCCCCGACCCCCAGCTGCGGCCGGCTCGCCGGCGAGTCGTCGACCTTCACCACGACGACCGGCGACTCCCAGGTGTCCGGGTAGTCGGGCAGGCCGGTGAGCGGCCAGGTCGCCGGCGGCTCGGGCTCGTCGTCGAAGATGGGCAGCGGGCCACCGCCACCGCCGGAGGTGCAGCCACCGGCCAGCAGCGCGGCGACCAGGAGCCCGGGGCCGAGGGCAGCGCGTCGCATCACGGGCCCAGTGTGCGTCGTGTCGCCCGCGGCCCGGTCGGCGACACCCCGGGGGATCCGTCCCGCGGCAGCGAGGGCGGATCGCGGATCGGGGAGAATCCGGGTGCGGGTGCGACCGCAGGCGCGGCCACGGCGGGCCCGCCCAGACCGTCACGCCCGGCCCGCCCGGCCGACGACCCGAGGGGATCCATGCCCGACGCGACCGCCCGACCGCTCGAGCCCGACGCCTGGGCGGCCCTCGCCCGCGCCCGGCACAGCGTGCGCGACTTCCGTCCCGATCCGGTGCCCGAGCCGGTCCTGCGCGAGGTCCTCGGCGACGCCATCACCGCGCCCAGCTGGTCGAACACCCAGCCCTACCGCCTGGCGGTCGCCTCCGGGCCGCTGCGCGACCGGATCAGCGGGGAGCTCTGCGCACGCTTCGACGCCGGCATGCGGGCCCGCCGTGGGGGCCCGGTCGAGCGGGCGCGGGTGGCGATCACCCGCACCGGCCTGCCGGACGGCGACTTCCGGGTGCCCGAGCGGTACCCGGACGACCTGCAGCCGGCGCGCGTCGCGTGCGGGCGCGGCCTGTACGAGGTCCTCGGCATCGACCGGGGCGACCTCCCGGCCAGGGACCGGCAGATGCGCCGGAACTTCGAGTTCTTCGGGGCGCCGACCGTGGTGTTCCTGTTCGTGCACGGCGGGCTGCGCGAGTACGCGGTGCTGGACGCCGGGGTGCTGCTGCAGACCCTGATGCTGGCCGCCCACGCACGCGGACTCGGCACCTGCGCGCAGGGGGCGCTGGCGATCTGGGCCGGCCCGGTCCGGTCGGCGTTCGAGGTGCCCCCGCAGTACCGGCTCATCTGCGGGGTGTCGCTGGGCTACCCGAGTGCGGAGCCGGTGAACGCCTTCCGCCCGGGGCGCGCGCCGCTGGAGGACGTGCTGCTCGCGCCGCGCGACGCCTGACCGGCCGGCCCTCGGCCCGGCCCTGGCGGTGGGCTGGGCGCCGACGGCAGGGGCAGGACGCGCTGCGCCAGCCGGTCGACCGACACGCGATCGCGCGCCGTTGTCGCTCCGACCGGATGGACGTAGGCTGGGCGACGAGGCCCCACCGTTGCTCCCCCGTCGCGGTGGGGCCTCCCGCATGCCCTGGATGCGGTCCTCGCCCGCGACGCAGCCCCTCCCGCAGCCAGGGGCGGCCCCTCGCCCGCGGCTCAGGACCTGGGCAGCGGCTCGACCGGGTCGTCGACCAGGTGCTCGTGCGCCCAGGCCGCGGCGGCCGTCCGGGACGGGACGCCGAGCTTGGCCAGGATGTTGGAGACGTGCACGGACGCGGTCTTCACCGAGATGAACAGGGCGTCGGCCACCTGCCCGTTGCTGCGGCCCTGGGCCACCAGGCGCAGCACCTCGCGCTCGCGGGGGGTCAGCATGGCGCCCGGGTCGTCGCCAGGGGTCCGGGCCGCGACCCCCTCCTCGCCGCGGGGCAGCGGGATCCGGCCCCGAGCGGCCACCCGTGCGGCGAACGGCTCGAGGCCGGCCGCGCGCAGCCGGCGCAGCTCGGCCCAGGCCAGCACCACCTGGCCACGGGCCGCGTCCCGGTCGCCGGACCCCACCAGCTGGTCGGCCAGCCGCAGCCGGGCGTCGACCAGCTCGTGGGCCAGACCCTCGCCGGCGTCCAGCGCCGACACCGCCCCGGACCAGTCCGGGGCGGTGTCTCCGGCCAGCGCCGCGGCCTGGGCACCCGTCAGCGCGCACCAGCCGGCATGCGGGCAGGTCCGGGTGAGGTGTGCGCGCATGCCGGTCAGCGCCGCGGGTTCCGCGGCACCGAGGTCCAGCAGCAGGCGCCCCCAGGCGGACACGAAGGGCCACCCGGCCGGGGCGGGCACGACCGGACCGGCATCCGCCGCGGCGGCGGCCATGACGCCCAGCGCCTCGGGACCCGCGCCCTCGGCGAGCGCGGCCTCGGCGCGCACCATGGCCAGCGGCAGCATGTGCTGCGGCTGGCGGGCCGCGCGGGCGAGGTGCTGCGTCGCCCGGTCGATCGCGTCGGCGGCGGCGTCGAGGTGCCCCCGTCGTACCAGCACGACCGCACGCAGGACGTGCAGGTGCCCGCGCGTCACCGGCGGTGGGTCCATGCGCAGCGCCTCGTCGACGACACCGAGCGCGTCGTCCCAGGCGCCGTCGAGCACCTGGGCCTCCGCCTCGTTGCCGGCCAGGAAGGCCCCGAACGTGCGGCCCAGCCCGTGCTCGGTCGCGATCCGGCGACCCTCGGCGGCCAGGGCGGCTGCCTGCGCGAACCGGCCCTCCCCGATCAGCACGTCCGAGTAGTTGGTGTAGTACCGGAACAGCTCGGCGTGCTTGCCCGACTCCTCGGCGAGCCGTCGGGCCTGCTCCAGGTGGGCCTCGCCGGCCTCCACGTCGCCGAGCTGGACCAGCACGCAGCCGAGGGTGTTGTGCGCCCCGCTGCGCAGCGCCACCGACCCGGCCTCCTCAGCGGCGCGCAGCGCCTCCTCGGCGCTGGCCTGCGCCTCGGGGAGGGCTGCCTCGATCATCTGCACGGCGGCCCGGCCGGCCAGCGCCGCCGCGCGATCGGGCGACCCGGGAGGTGCCAGGGCCAGCGCGCGGTCGAGGTCCTCGAGCGGGTCACGCTGCGCGCCCTCGCACTGCATCGCCCGTGCCACGAGCAGCTGGGCCGCGCGGGCCGGGTCCGAGGCGATGCCGGCCTCGTCGAGCGCGGCGTCGAGCAACCCGATCGCCCGGTCGGCCTGGCCGAGCCGACCGGCGGCGCTGCTGGTCCGGCGCAGCAGCTCGGCGCGATCGAAGCCCGCGCGCTCGGCGGGTGCGGACACCTGGTCCCAGAGGTCGAGCGCCCGCTCCAGGTGGGCCATCTGCTCCTGCCAGGCGTAGATGGCGCGTGAGTGGTCCGCCGCCCGCAGCGACCAGGCGAACGCGCGGTCGGACTCGTGGGCCGACATCCAGTGGTGGGCGATCTCGCCGGCCTGCTCCGGTCGCGCGGTCTGCTCCAGCGCCTCGGCGTACCGGGCGTGCAGCCGGGCGTGCTCGCCGGGCAGCAGGTCGTCGTGCACGGCCTCACGCATGAGCGCGTGCCGGAAGGCGTACCCGACGCGGTCGGCGTCGACGACGAGCACCTGGCCGCCGACCGCCTCGCGCAGGGCGGCGTCCAGGGCTGCCTCGTCGTCGTCCATCACCGCCAGCAGCACCTCGTGGTCGATCCGGGTGCTGGCCGCGGAGGCCATCCGCAGCAGTTGCCGGGTGCTGGGGGCCAGCCGGTCCAGCCGCGTCAGCATGAGGTCGCGCAGCGTCTCGGGGATGGCGCCCGCGCCGTCGGCGCAGGCGGTCAGCTCCTCGACGAAGAACGGGATGCCCTGGCTGCGCTCCCGGATGCGGGCCAGCGAACGGTCCGGCACCTCACCGCCGGAGATCGCGCGCGCGAGCACGCCGACGTCGCCGTCGTCGAGGCGCTCGAGGGTGATGCGGTGCGCGTGCGGCAGCCGGTCGACCTCGACCAGCCAGGGCAGCAGCGGATGGGTCCGCCCGACCTCGTCGCGCCGATACGTGAGCACCACGAGCACCGCGGCGTCGCCCACCGTCCGGGTGAGGAAGCGCAGCAGGTCGCGGGTGGCCGAGTCCGACCAGTGCAGGTCCTCGACGACCAGGACGAGCGGGCGCTCGGCGGCCACCCGCTCGACCAGCGTCGCCATGGCCTCGAACAGCCGCCCCCGGCCCAGCGGGTCGTTCGTGCGGGCGCGGCCGAGCTCCGGGACCAGGCCGGCGAGGTCCTCGCGGCCGGGGCCGGCCAGCTCGGCGATCCGCTCCGAGCCGAGCTGCACCGCCAGCTCGCGCAGGATGCCCGCGACCGGGGCGAACGGCGGGCCGTCCGGGCCCAGCTCGAGGCAGTGCCCGGCGACCACGACGACGCCCGGCTCGAGGCCCTCGGCGAACTCGCCGACCAGCCGGGACTTGCCGATCCCCGCCTCGCCGGCGACGACCACGACCTGCGGGACCCCGGCCCGGGCGACCGCGAGCCGCTCCCGGAGCTCGTCGAGCTCCCGGGAGCGGCCCACCATCGGGGTCCCGTTCGGGGCCCAGGCCGCCCTCATGGCGACCATGCTGCCAGCGTCGATGCCCACGCGTCAGCGCTCGTGGCTCAGCGGATCGCCCGCATGACGTCGGCCTGGGCGCGCAGGACCTGGGCGTCGGACAGCCAGCCCGGGCTGGCGCCCGGCGTGCGCAGCGCCCGGGTGCGCGGCATGCGCGCGGTGCGATCGGTCTCGGCCGACGCGGCCCGCCACAGGACCGCGTGGCCGCGCCGGGCGAACGGGCTGCGGATCGTCGCGAGGGTGCTCTGGATGCTCATGGTGTCCTCCTCGGTTCCTCGTTCCCTCTGGACACCACGGTCCTCGCTGAGGCACCCGGCCCGCATCGGAGGAACTGCGCATCTTCGCCGGCCCCGCCCGGCCCCGTGGCGCCCTGAGGTACCTCAGGGCGCCACGACTGCCGCCGGCGCCGCCTCAGAGCGTGGCGACGGACAGGATGTTGCCGTCCGGGTCGTGGAACCAGACGCCGCGGCCGCCGTCGATGCTGGCGACCCCGTCGGCCCAGGCGATGCCCTCGGCCTCGAACTCGTCGAAGGTGATCCCGCGGTCCCGCAGCTGCTGGACCTCGGCGTCGAAGGCGTCGTCCGGGACCTGGAAGCCCATCGACGTCGCCTGGTTGGTGCCCGCGTACGCCGACTGGTAGAGCAGGAAGTGCGCCGACCCCGCCGAGTAGACGACCCCCTCGGGGCGTTCGTCACCGACGAACCCCAGGGTCTGCTCGTAGAACGAGCGGGCGCGGGACAGGTCGCTGGTGGGCAGCGTGGTGTAGCCGTCGAAGGTGGAGAGCATGGGTGCGTCCTCAGGGTCGGGGCGCTCGCGCGCCCGCCCTCCCCGGACCCGGAGCGCCGGTTTCTCCCCCCGCGGGCCCGGACGCTACGCGCGTCGGTCCGGCGGGCCAAGGGGTGCCCGTCCCGGGAGCAGGCCGCCATGGACGTTACCCGCGGGTAGGGAGGAATGGGACCCCCGCCGACGGGACGATGGACCCACGATCGCCCCGCAGGGCCGACCTACGCTGGCGGCACGCTCCAGTGTGACGTGAGGACTGCGATGACCCAGACCATGGACAGCCATCCCACGGACGACCTCGGCCTGGCCGACGTCGGGCAGGAGCCGCTGCACAGCCCCGAAGCGGTCGGCTCTCCCCCGTACCCGGGCGTGCCGATGGTCATCAACGGCAACGGCGCGGTCGCCCACGTGATGAAGCACGTCTGCGGCGGTGTCATCGGCTACCCGATCACCCCCTCGACCGAGATCTCCGAGCTCTACGAGGCCTACCGGGCCGAGGGCGGGGTCAACGTCTGGGGCAAGCACCCGTTCTTCTTCGAGCCCGAGGGCGAGCACTCGGCGCAGTCCGGCGCGCTCGGCGCCGCGCTCACCGGCGGGCAGTTCATCTCGAACGCCTCGTCCAGCCAGGGGATCCTCTACGCGATGGAGTCCCACTACGTCACGGTGGGCAAGAAGATCGGCGGCTTCGTGCTGCAGGTCGCCGCCCGCGTGGTGAGCAAGCACTCCCTGAACGTCATGGCCGGCCACGACGACGTGTACGCCCTGCTGAGCGCCGGCTACACGATCCTCTTCGGCTCGAACCCGCAGGAGGCCGCCGACCTCGCCGCGATCGCCTACCGGACCTCGGCGCTGAGCCTGATCCCGGTCGCGAACGCGATGGACGGGTTCTCCACCAGCCACATGCTCAGCGAGGCCCGGATGCCCGAGCCGGAGCTGCTGCGCGAGTACCTCGGCGACCCGTCCGGGCGGATCCCCTGCCCGACGGTGGCCCAGGAGCTGCTGTTCGGGGCCAAGGGCCGGGTCTTCCAGCTCGAGGCCTGGCTGGCCCGGCACCGTGACGACCTGCGCCCCGCGGACCTCACCGCGCTGAGCGCGCACCTCGCCGCGAACGCCGACGCGGTCGAGGCCGACGCCGAGGGCGCCCTGCTCGCCGACACGCTCGAGTGGATCCCCGAGGAGCTGCACGGCCCGTGGCGCCGGCAGTGGCGCAACGCCATGCAGCAGGGCACCCGCCAGCTGGTGCCCGCGCTGGTCGACGTGCACAACCCCGGCCTCACCGGACCGGTGCAGAACCAGCCGGACTTCCAGGCCGGCGCGGTCGACCACCGCACGCACTTCGCCAGCGCCGTGCCCGGGCTGGTCCGCCAGGCGATGACCGAGTACGCCGAGCTCACCGGCCGCGAGTACCACCCGGTGCACGCCTACCAGTGCGAGGACGCCGAGTACGTGATGGTCGGCCTCGGCTCGATCACCGACGACGTGCGCGCCGTGGTCGACCACCTGCGCGGCCAGGGCGTGCGCGCCGGCGTGGTGTCGGTCAAGCTGCTGCAGCCGTTCCCCGAGGCCGAGCTCGTCGAGGCGCTGCGCAGCGCCAGGGTCGTCACCGTCCTCGAGCGCTCCGACCAGACGGCGCTGACCGGCTTCGTCACCCAGGCGCTGTTCAAGGCCCGGGCGAACGCCGACGCGCTGGCCGCCGGCGCGGTCGCCCAGCACGAGGGCATCGCCGCGATGGCCGCCACGCCCCGCCTGGTCACCGCGATCTTCGGCCTCGGCGGCCACGACGTGCAGCCGCGCCACCTCATCGCGGCGTACCGGAACATGGCCGACGGCGCGCCCTCGCCGCTGGTGTACCTCGGCTCGCAGTTCTTCGCCAAGGAGCCGACCGGCCAGATGGCGGCCCTGCAGGCCAAGCTCAAGGCGGCGTACCCCGAGACCGAGCTCATGGCGCTGGAGACCGAGCCCAACCCGGCCATGCTGCCGGCCGAGGCGATGCGCATCCGGTTCCACTCGGTCGGCGGCTACGGCACGATCGCCACCGGCAAGCTGCTCACCGACGTGCTCGCCGGCGTGCTCGGCATGCACTCGAAGTCCGCGCCGAAGTACGGCTCGGAGAAGTCCGGTGCGCCGACGAACTACTACATCACCCTGAGCCCCGAGCCGGTGCTCATCACGAACGCCGAGCTCGAGGACGTCGAGGTCGTCATCTCGCCGGACCACAAGGCGTTCATCCACACCAACCCGCTCAAGGGCCTGGTCGAGGGCGGCACGTTCATCCTGCAGTCCGACCTGGCGCCCGAGGACGTGTGGCGCGAGCTGCCGAAGTACGCCCGGCGCACGATCCGCGACCGCCGCATCCGCTTCCTGGTGGTCGACGCGTTCAAGGTCGCCAAGGCGCACGCCCCGACCCCCGACCTCGAGCTGCGCATGATGGGCATCGCGTTCATCGGCGCGGTCGCCGCGCACGTGGACCGCGTCGTCGGCGGCGCGAGCGCCGAGGCCATCGAGGCCAAGGTGCGCAGCCAGATCGAGAAGAAGTTCGCCTCCAAGGGCGCCGCGGTCGTCGAGGGCAACATGGCCGTGATCCGCGACGGCATGGCGGCCACGACGGCCGTGCCCTACGACACCCCCGAGTTCCTCGTCATCGACGAGGAGGCCGGCCGCCAGCTGGCCCTGCACTCGGTGATGACCTCGGCCGAGATGTGCGGCACGTCGTCGGGCGCCACCGCGCTGTTCGACCCGGCCTACTACGAGGACCTGATCGCCCGGCCGTTCCGCGAGGGCACGATCGGCGAGGCCCCCGTGCTGCCCGGGATCGGGCTGTTCATGCCGGCCGGCAGCGCCGCGGCCAAGGACAAGGGCCTGTTCCGGCTGACCGTGCCGCAGTTCCACCACGACCTGTGCACCGGGTGCATGGAGTGCGCGCTGGTCTGCCCGGACGCCGCGATCCCGAACACCGTGCACGAGGTGCACGACCTGCTGCTCGCCGGCATCCGCGGCCTCGACGTCACCGAGCCGCAGCGCGACGCGCTGCGCGGGCAGGTGTACGCGCTGGCCGAGCGGGTCCGCGGGGCGCTGCGCGAGGGCGGCGAGGCGCCGTTCCACGAGGTGGTCCGCGACGCCGTGGCGACCCTCGACGTCGACTCGCCCACCCTGCGGCACGCGTTCGACGACCTGGTCGAGCGCCTCGCCGTGTTCCCGGTGGCGCGGACGCGCCCGTTCTTCGACGCGATGGAGAAGCAGACCGCGGGCACCGGCGGGCTGTTCGCGGCGACGATCGACCCGTGGAAGTGCACCGGCTGCCTGGAGTGCATCGACGTCTGCGGGCCCGCGGCGCTCACCCCGCTGGCCCAGGACGCCGACGTGCTCACCGGCCTGCAGGAGCGCTTCGAGTTCATGCACGACCTGCCGCCCACGCCCAAGCGCTTCTACGAGGGCGCGATGACCGGCGAGGGCGACCGCAAGCGGCTGCTGCTCGACCTGCCCAACTTCTACGCGACCACCGGCGGGCACGGCGCCTGCCGGGGGTGCGGCGAGGTCACCGCGATCCGGCTGGTCATGTCGGCCAGCCACGCGCTGGGCCAGGAGCGCCGCAAGGCGCACATCCGTGAGCTGAACGAGCTGCTCGCCGCCCTCGAGGACAAGCGCACCTCGATCAGCGAGGACGCCGAGCGGGTGGCGCGGATCGACCGCCTGGTCGACGTGCTCGAGCGGCGGCTGTACCTCTACGAGGGCGGCCCGACCGGCAACGGCCCGTCGTCGACGGTCATCGCGAACGCGACCGGCTGCAGCTCGGTGTACGCCTCCACGATGCCGTTCAACTCCTACCTCGACCCCTGGGTGAACAGCCTGTTCCAGGACACCCAGCCGCTGGCCAAGGGCCTCTTCGAGGGCCTGTCGGCGCAGGCCGCCGGCGACGTCAAGGCGATCCGGCTGGCCCGCCTCGAGCTCGACGACGCCTACGACCCGGCCGTGCACGAGCCCGAGCTGCGGGTGCTCACGTGGGAGCAGTTCACCGCCGACGAGCGCGCGATGCTGCCCACCGTGATGACCATCGGCGGCGACGGCGCGAGCTACGACATCGGCTTCGGCGCCATGTCGCGCGTGCTCGCCAGCGACACCCCGATCAAGGTCCTGGTGCTGAACTCCGGCGCGTACTCGAACACCGGCGGCCAGACCTCCACCTCGAGCTTCACCGGGCAGGACTCCGACCTCGCGCGGTTCGGCGGGGCACACCACGGCAAGCACGAGACCCGCAAGGAGCTCGGCCTGCTCGCGTCGTTCCACCCGAACGTCTTCGCGTGCGCGACCAGCACCTCGATGCACGGGCACTTCCTGGCCACGACCATGGAGATGCTGGACTACCCGGCGCCGGCCGTCATGGACGTCTACACCCCGTGCGGCTCGGAGCACGGCATCTCCGAGGCGCACTCGAACGCCCGCGCCCGGCTGGCCGTGGAGAGCCGGATGCACCCGCTGTTCGTGCACGACCCGCGCCGCGGGACAACGCTGCACGACTGGTTCAGCCTCGACGGCAACCCCGACGTCGGCGCGACCTGGACGACCTCGACCCTGCAGTACCTCGACGACGAGGGCCAGGTGCAGCTGCTCACCACCCCGCTCACGCCGGCCGTCTTCGCGCTGGGCGAGGTGCGGTTCAAGAAGCAGTTCCGCCGCCTGCGCGCGGACGAGGAGGATGCGGCCCTGCCGATCGAGGACTACGTCGAGCTGGCCCGCGAGGACCGCGGCACGCGCGTGCCCTACATCATCGCCACCGACGACGAGCAGCACCTGATCAAGGTGGCCTGCTCCGAGGCGATCGTGGCCCTGGTCGAGGACCGCCGGCGCTACTGGCAGACGCTGCAGTACCTCGCCGGCGTCCACGAGGCCCAGCTCACCGCGCTGCACAAGGCGGACTTCGAGTCCCTCAAGGCGCAGTACGACGAGGCCATGCGTGCGCGTGAGACGTCCATGGACGACATCGCCCGGGCCATGTCCGAGCTGGCCACCGCCAGCCGGGCCCCGGTCGGCGCGGGCGTGGGAGGCGGCCTCGGACTGGGTGCGCTCGGTGGCGGGGCACCGGCCGCGGCCGCGGCCCCCTCGGCCGAGGACTCGTGCGCACCCGCAGCAGCCGGGCCGGTCTGGCTCGACCCGGCGGACGAGGCGAAGTGCACCGACTGCGGCACCTGCTACCAGGAGCTGCCGCAGTTCTTCGAGAAGGCCACCGTGGTCATCGACGGCGCGGCCCGCCAGATCGCCCGGATGATCCCCGGCTCGGCGCAGTCGGTCGAGGTCACCCCGGACATCGCCCGGCGGATCGAGCGGGTGAAGGCCACGTGCGACGCGGAGATCATCCGATGAGCGGACCGAGCAGCACCCCCGGCGCCGGTCCGACCGGTGCGGCGGACGACGTCGCCCGCTACCTGGCGGCGACCGAGTCGCTGCAGGCCAGCCGGTCGGCCGTCGAGGTGCTCGAGCACGCCGAGCCGGTGGAGGCGTTCCACCACCAGCTCGACCTGCTCAAGCGCCGGCTGGTGGCCGACCCGCGGGCGTTCCGCGAGCTGTTCGTCAGCGAGGGCATGCAGGCGGTCGCCTGGGAGTTCGGCCAGCCCGAGCTCAGCAAGGAGTTCACCGAGTCGCTGTGGGGCCAGTTGCTGCGCGGCGACGACGCCAGCACCGTGCTCATGCGGTTCATCTGGAACCTGCCGCTGGGCAAGAAGCGCACGTTCATCCGCGCGCTGGACACCCACCTGCGCGGGCGCTACCCGATGTTCGACGGGCTGAGCATCGACTGGCCGGCGAACAACGGCATCCCGCCGTACATCCGCGAGGCCGACGACCGGGCCGTGGACTTCGGCCTGGTGAACAAGGGCTACCTGGGCTACATGGACCTGGGCCTGAGCACGCGGGAGGTCGACCTCCTGGTGTGGCTCGAGGTGCTGCGCGACAAGCAGTGCGAGGAGAAGCCCTGCGAGCTCGGCGTGTTCCTCAAGGAGCACAAGAAGCCGACCGGCGGCTGCCCGGTGCAGATCCACATCCCGCAGGTCATCGAGCTCATCGGGCAGGGCCGGTTCAAGGAGGCCCTCGAGCTGCTCGAGTCGAGCAACCCGCTGCCCGACGTGACCGGTCGGGTGTGCCCGCAGGAGCTGCAGTGCCAGGGCGTCTGCGTGCAGAAGCTGCCCATCGCGATCGGCCAGCTCGAGTGGTTCCTGCCCGAGCGCGAGAAGCTGCTCGACCCCGACGCCACGCAGCGCCGGCTCTCCGGCCGGGTCGACCCCTGGGTCGCGGCGACCAAGCCCCCGATCGCGATCGTGGGCTCCGGGCCCTCCGGCCTCATCAACGCCTACCTGCTGGCCAACGAGGGCTTCCCGGTCACCGTGTTCGAGGCGTTCCACGCCCTCGGCGGCGTGCTGCGCTACGGCATCCCGGAGTTCCGCCTGCCGAACGACCTGATCGACGACGTGGTCGGCAAGATCCGGCTGCTCGGCGGCAAGTTCGTCACCAACTTCGTGGTCGGCAAGACCGCGTCGCTGCAGGACCTCAAGGACGAGGGCTTCTACCGGATCTTCGTGGGCACCGGCGCCGGCCTGCCGCGGTTCATGAACGTGCCCGGCGAGCACCTGCTCAACGTGATGAGCGCGAACGAGTTCCTCACCCGGGTGAACCTCATGCAGGCGCAGCGCTCCGACTACGAGACGCCCCTGCCCGAGACGCGTGGCAAGGAGGTGCTCGTCATCGGTGGCGGCAACACCGCCATGGACGCCGCCCGCACCGCCAAGCGCCTCGGCGGCAACGTCACGATCGTCTACCGGCGCACGCAGAAGGAGATGCCGGCGCGCGTCGAGGAGCTCGAGCACGCGCTGGAGGAGGGCATCGCGCTGCGCGTGCTGCGCTCCCCCACCGAGTTCCTCGGCAACCAGCACGGCTTCGTCACCGCGGCCACGCTGGACGTGATGGAGCTCGGCGCGCCCGACGACTCCGGCCGGCGCCGCCCCGTCGCGACGGGGCGCACCGAGACCGCGCGCGCCGACCTGGTGATCATGGCGCTGGGCAACGACGCCAACCCCATCATCAAGGATTCCGAGCCCCGGCTGGCGACCTCCAAGTGGGGCACGCTGCTGCTCGACCACGACGGCTCGCAGGAGACCACCGTCGACGGCGTGTACACCGGAGGGGACGCCGCGCGCGGCGGCTCGACCGCCATCCTCGCGGCGGGCGACGGCCAGGCCGCGGCCCGCGAGATCCTCGGCGAGGCCGGCCTCGACCCCGTCCTGGTGCGCCGGATGGTGCGCCGCGCGAAGGCCTACTCCGAGCTCGGTGCGGACCCGCAGACGATCCTGGCCAAGGCCGAGCTGAGCCCCGGCATCGTCGAGTTCACGGTGCACTCCCCCCTGGTCGCCCGCTCGGCTCGCGCCGGGCAGTTCGTGCGCGTGCTGCCCCGGCCGGACGGCGAGCTGATCCCGCTCACCCTCGCGGACTGGGACCGCGAGGCGGGCACCATCTGCCTGGTCGTGCAGGGTGTCGGGACCTCGAGCATCGAGATCAACGCCATGGAGGTCGGCGAGGCGTTCACCGGCATCGCCGGGCCGCTGGGCCGCCCCTCGGAGCTGCACCAGTACGCCCCGGAGGAGACGGTGGTGTTCACCGCCGGCGGGCTGGGCCTGCCGCCCGTGTACCCGATCATGCGCGAGCACCTGCGGCTCGGGAACCACGTCACCCTCGTCAACGGGTTCCGCTCGAAGGCGCTCATGTTCTGGGACGCCCCGGGCGAGCGCGTGCCCACGCTGCAGGCGGAGTTCCCCGGCCTGCTCGACGTGGTCTACACGACGAACGACGGATCGTTCGGGGTGGAGGGCTTCGTCACCGGACCGCTGGAGCAGATGCTCGAGGCCAACCGGCGCGGCGAGGGTCGGCGGGTGGCGGAGGTGGTCACGATCGGCCCGCCGATGATGATGCGCGCGGTGTCCGACCTCACGCGGCGGTACGACGCCCCGTGCGTGGCCAGCCTGAACTCGATCATGGTCGACGCCACCGGCATGTGCGGGGCGTGCATGGTGCCCGTCGAGATCGAGGGCCGGATGGTCCGCAAGCACGCCTGCATCGACGGCCCCGAGATCGACTCGCACATCATCGACTGGGACAAGTTCCTGCCGCGGTTCGGGCTGTTCAAGGCGCAGGAGGAGGCCAGCCGGACGGCCCACGGCCTGGCCTGAGGCGCCCCCTCGGCGCCTCGGCCCCGGCTCCCGCCCCCCGCCCCCGCCCGGCCCCAGCCCCCGCCCGGCCCCAGCCCCCGCCGACTTCATCCAAGTCCTGGCGCGTCCCGCCGACCAGGACTTGGATGAAGTCCGCGGACCCGCGCGCGGACTTGGAGCGAATCGGGCCGGGCCCTGACAGGAAGGAGTGACGCATGTCGAGAGCGGCCTACGAGGGGGTGCGCTGCGACCCCGCCGACGCCGTGCGACTGGTCCGCGACGGCGACACGGTGGTGCTGCCGATCGGGGCCGGGGAGGCTCCCGCGCTGCTGGCCGCCCTGTCCGAGCGCCGCCACGCACTGCACGACGTCGCCGTCTTCCAGCTGCTCCCGCTGGTGCGGGCGGGCTACTTCGACCCGGAGACCACAGCCCACGTGCGGCACACCACGGCGTTCCTCAGCCCGACCAGTCGGCCGGGTGCGGCAGCCGGATGGGTCGACTTCACCCCCGCGCACTTCTCGGAGATGCCCGAGCTGTTCCGCCGCGGGCTGCTGCCCTGCGACGTGGTGTTCGCCCGCGCCTCGGCCATGGACGAGCACGGCTTCTTCTCCCTGGGCCTGTCGGCCGACTACACCATGGCCGCGATCAGCCGGGCCCGGGCGGTCGTCCTCGAGGTGAACCCGCAGGTGCCGTTCTGCTTCGGGGAGTGCCACGTCCACATCTCGCAGGTGGCCGCCGTCGTGGAGTCCACCGAGCCCGTCGTCGAGCTGCCGCACCCCCCGCTCGGCGAGGTCGAGCTCGCGATCGGCCGGCACGTCGCCGAGCTGATCCCAGATGGCGCCACGCTGCAGATCGGGATCGGCGCCATCCCCGATGCGGTCGTGCAGCAGCTCGGCGACAAGAACGACCTGGGCGTGCACACCGAGATGTTCGGCGACGGCATCCTCGCGCTGCTCGACGCCGGGGTGATCACCAACCGCCGCAAGAACCTGCACACCGGCAAGATGCTGGCCACCTTCGCGCTGGGCTCGGCCCAGCTCTACGCCTACATGCACCGCAACCCGGTGCTCGAGATGCACCCGGTGGACGTCACGAATGACCCCATGCTGGCGGGCATGAACGACCGGCTGCACTCGATCAACGGCACGCTCGCCGTGGACCTGCTGGGCCAGTGCGGCTCGGAGAGCCTCGGCACGGTGCCGTACTCGGGCACCGGCGGGCAGGTCGACTTCGTCCGGGCGGCGAACCGGTCGAAGGGCGGCAAGGCCATCATCGTCCTGCCCGCGACCGCGAAGGGCGGAACGGTCTCGCGGATCGTGCCGACGCTGCCCGCGGGCACGCACGTGACCACGGGCAAGAACGACGTGGACTACGTCGTGACCGAGTTCGGCGTCGCCCAGCTGCGCGGGCGGTCCGCGCGGGACCGGGCCCGGGCGCTGATCGACATCGCCCACCCGGACCATCGCGACGCGCTGCTCGACGGCGCGGTCGCCCTGCGCCGGGCCTGAGCGCACGTTCCCGGCCATGGCCGGCGTCCCGCGCACGTTCCCGGCCACGGCCAGCGTCCAGCGCGCGTTCCGGTCGCCCAGCGCACGTTCGCGGCCACGGCCAGCGCCGCGCGCACGTTCCCGGCCACATGTGTCCGGCAACGGGCGGCCGGAGGCGCGGGTGACCGGCAACGGGCGTTGGCGGTGCGTCGCCCGCCGGGCACCCGAGTCCGGGGGTCCGGCGTAGGGTCGATGCCGTGGTGCTCGAGGCTCGTGGACTGACCCATCGGTTCGGTGACCGGACGGCGCTTGCTGGGGTCGACCTCGCCGTGCGACCGGGCGTGCTGACCGGCCTGCTCGGCCCGAACGGTGCCGGGAAGACGACCCTCATGCGGGTGCTGCTCGGGATCCTCGAGCCCGACGAGGGAGAGGTGCGCACGGACGGCCGGCCGGTCGCGTTCTCCGACCGGCAGCGCTGGGGCTACATGCCGCAGGAGCGCGGCCTGTACCCGGCGATGACGGCGGGCGCCCAGCTGACCTACTTCGCCCGCGTCCATGGCCTGGACCGCACGACCGCCCAGGCCCGTGCCCGCACCCTGCTCGCCGAGCTCGGCCTCGGAGACCGCTTCGACCAGAAGGTCGAGCAGCTGTCCGGCGGCATGCAGCAGCGGCTCCAGCTCGGCACCGCCCTGGTCCACGACCCGGACGTGATCGTGCTGGACGAGCCGTTCGCCGGGCTCGACCCGGTCGCCGTCGAGGAGCTCACCGTGACGCTACGGGCGCGGGTGGCGGCGGGCCGGACCGTGCTGCTCTCCAGCCACCAACTCGACCTCGTCCAGGACCTGTGCGAGGAGATCGTGATGGTCGACCACGGCCGCACGGTGCTCGCTGGCCCGGTGGCCGAGCTGCGGGCCTCCTCCGGGCGGCGCCAGCTGCGACTCGGAATCCCCGGCCACGACGGGCGGGACTGGCTGGCCGCCTTCCCGGGGGTGGTCGTGGTGGACGAGGCGGTCGACGCCCTGCGGCTGTCGCTGCCGGCCGAGGTCGATGCCCTCGCCGTGCTCGACGCGGCGCGGCGGACCGCCCCGGTGGTGGACTTCGGCCTGGACCTGCCGACCCTGTCGCAGCTGTTCCTGGCCGCCGTCGAGGACGGTGCCACCGCTGACTCCGTCGCACCCCCGGCCGCGGCACTCGGGACGGAGGTGCGGTCGTGACAGCGACGGGGTTCTCCGGGGGCGTCCGGCTGGTGGCCGGCCGGGCCATCGCCGAGGCATGGGCGTCCCGGTCGTGGCGGATCATCACGGGCGTCTCGGTGCTGATCGGCATCGCCCTGGTCGTGGTGCCGCGGCTGCTGGGCGGCGGCACGACCCAGTACACCCTGGCCACCGTCGGCGAGGCCCCGCCGGGGCTGCTGGCGGCGCTGCAGGCGGCCGGCGAGGCCGGCGAGTTCGCCGTGACCGTCCGGACCGTGCCCGACGCGGCGGCCGCCGAGGCGCTGCTGCGCGACGGCGACGCCGATGCCGCCCTGACCGGCGTCGCCCCGGGGTCGACGCTCTACGTGGCCGAGCGGGCGGACCGGACCTTCCCCGCCCTCGTGTCCCAGGCGGCCCTGAGCCTGGCGATCACCGACCAGCTCGCGCAGGCGGGACTGTCCCCGGACGAGATCGCCGCCATCCAGGCGACCCCGCCGCCCGTGCAGGTACCGGTCGGCAGGGTCGCCGACGAGGGCAGGGCGGGCGTCGGGTTCGTGTCGGGGATCCTGCTGTACCTGGCGCTGATCCTGACCGGCACCGCCATCGCGACGGCGGTGGCGACCGAGAAGTCGTCACGCATCTCCGAGGTGCTGCTCACGGCCCTGCGACCCACGCAGCTGCTCGTGGGCACCGTGCTCGGCGTGGGACTGCTCGGCCTGGCGCAGATCGCGGCGATCGCCGTGCCGGCCGCCATCGGCCTCGCCGCCGGGGGTGGGATCGACCTGCCAGCGTCGACGACAGGCGACATCCTCCTGGCCCTGGCCTGGTTCGTGCTCGGGCTGGGCATGTACGCCTTCGTCTTCGCCGCGCTCGGCGCTCTCGTGGACAAGCCGACCGAGGTGGGTGCCGCGACCATGCCCGCGAATCTCGTGCTCGTGGCGTCCTACATGTTCGCCGTGATCGTCACGATCCAGGACCCGAACGGGTGGGCCTCCACCGCGGCCTCGATCTTCCCGGTCAGCGCCCCGCTGGTCATGCCGATCCGGTGGGCGTCCGGCCTGGTCCCGCCCTGGCAGCTGGTGCTGGCGATGGCCCTGGTCGCGATCACCGCGGTGGCCCTGGCGCTGGTGGCCTCACGGATCTACGCACGCGGCCTGACCCGCACGGGCCGTCGGATCACGCTGCGCGAGGTGCTCGCG
The DNA here is from genome assembly GCA_025456065.1 of Candidatus Nanopelagicales bacterium. Lineage (GTDB taxonomy): Bacteria > Actinomycetota > Actinomycetes > S36-B12 > CAIYMF01 > Prado023. The sequence goes on from JALOLH010000006.1 coordinate 38,132, forward strand.
GGCTGACGGCCCCGCGGCTCCTCGGCCGGCCCCAGGCCCGACCCTGGGCCGGCCCCGACCCGCCGGGCTGCGGATCGCTCACGCCCGTTGCTCGGGCGGCCCGCCCACGAGCGCAGCATGCGCCCCGTGCGCCGCGCGACAGTCCGCCCTCGACACGCGGCGCTGACCGCCCTCAGGCCCGCTGCTCGGCCGCCTCGCGGCCCAGCCCCCGGGCTGCCGCCCGAAGCGCCTCGACCATCCGCAGCACTGGCGGGTGGTCACGCAGCGGGACGCGGGTGGTGGCCCAGATGTGCCGGGGCTCCGGGGGCGGCTGCAGCCGGCGCACCGCGACCCCGGGGCGCACCGCGCGCAGCGCGAGCAGCGGCGCCAGCGCCACGCCGATGCCGGCGGCGACGTAGCCCTGGGTGACCGGGAACTCGTCGCTCTCGGCGGCGAGGCGCGGGGTGAACCCGGCACGACGGCAGATCGCGCCGGTGGTCTGGCGCACGTAGTCGATCGGACCGGCCGTCACCACCCAGTCCTCGTCGGCCAGCTCGTCGATCCCCACCGTGCCCCGGCGGGCCAGCGGGTGCTCGGCGGGCAGCAGCAGCCGGTACTCGTCGTCGAGCAGGTGCCAGCGATGCAGGTCGTCGTCGGGCTGGCGGCCCCGCGCGAACGGCTCGACCACGACGACCAATTCGACCTCGCCGGCCCGCAGCCGCCGCAGCGCGCCGGCCTCCTCGTCGACGGTCGGCCGGACGTGCAGCCCGGGCAGCTCGCGGCGCATGGCGGCGATCGCCTCCGGCAGCAGCGACTCCCCTGCGGAGAAGAACGTCACCACCCGCAGCCGTCCGGCCCGGCCCTCGCGCAGGTTGGCCAGGGCGTCCTGCGCCTCGCCCACCTCGTGCAGGATCCGCTCGGCGTGATCGGCGAGCAGCAGCCCGGCCTCCGTGGGCCGGACCCCGCGACCGGCCTTCTCGAACAGCGCCATGCCGGCCTGCTGCTCGAGCCGCTCGAGCTGCTGGCTCACCGCCGAGACGGTGTACCCGAGGTCGTGGGCGGCCGCGGTCAACGAGCCCTCCCGCACGACCGCGCGATGGACCAGCAGCAATCGCGTGCTCAGCATGGGCTGATTGTACAGAGTTCGTGAACGATATCTAAGCGATCATCGCTTGATCGCGGACGGTTGACCCCGTACCGTGAGCGGGGAGCGCACCACTGGACCGACGACGGAGGTGACCCCCATGGTGACGATCCTGTTCCTGATCCTGCTGCTCACCTGCCTGTTGGCACCGGTGCTCGGCCGCGACACCAGCGATGCCCGCAGCGAGCGCGCGCGGCCGATGAACGGGTGGTACCCGGGCCTGAGCGGCCGTTGATGCCCTGACCGTGCAGCGCACGGCTCGGCCCGGTGCTGCGCACCTGACCGGTCGCCGCTTGCGCGACCGAGCACCACGAACGCGAGCGCGACCGAGCACCACGAACGCGAGCGCGACCGGTGGACGCGAGCGCGACTGCGAATCGCGGGCGCGACAACGCCCCGTCACCAACGTGACGGCCGAGTACCGCTAGCGCGGCCGCCAGCGCGCCCAGTCGGCGACGGCGGTCGCGCGCGGCTTGCCGTCCCACCACAGGGCCACGTCCACGACCATCCGGTCGTCGTCCTCCTCGAGCACCCGTGCCTGCAGGTGCAGCGCGTGCCCCATCGGGGTGGGCCGCAGGTAGCGCACGTCCAGCCCGGCGGTCACGTACAGCCGGTGGGCGCCCGTGGCCGGGTCCGGGCCGCGCAGGTGCGCGGCGGCGAAGACCGCCGCCCCGCTGTGGCAGTCCAGCACCGTGGCGACGATGCCGCCGTTGAGGAACCCGAAGCCGTTGTCGTGCTCGGGCCACGGCGTGAACTGCGCCACCACCAGGCCATCGTCGTGCGAGTAGCTGCGCAGGTGCAGCCCCTTGGGGTTGGCGTGCCCGCACCCGAAGCAAGTGATGTGGGGGTAGAACCGCTCCTGGATGCTCAGGCCCGCGTCGTCGGGGGCCATCTCAGATCCCCAGGGTGTTGCGCGGGTAGGCGGCCTCCGGGTCGGTCAGGACGTTGACCAGGTAGGGGATGCCCGAGGCCATCGCGCGATCGATCGCCGGGCCGATCTCCTCGGGCCGGGTCACCGTCTCACCCCCGCCACCGAGGGCGATCACCACCTCGTCGTACCGGGTCGGGCGCAGGTCGGCGAGCACGTCGTAGCCGTAGAGCATCCGCATCGGGTGCTTCTCGAGGTTCCAGCCGGCGTTGTTCCCCACGATCATCACCGCGGGGATCCGGTGGCGCACCAGCGAGTCGACGTCCATGAGCGAGAAGCCGGCCGCACCGTCGCCGAGCAGCAGGACGATCGGCGACCCCGGGTGCGCGATGCCGGCGGCCAGCGCGTAGCCCGGCCCGGTGCCCAGGCACCCGTACGGGCCCGGGTCCAGCCAGCGACCCGGCACCCGCGGCTCGATGAAGCGCCCGGCGAAGGAGACGAAGTCCCCGCCGTCGCCGATCACCACCGTGTCGTCGGTCAGGCGCCTGGTCAGCTCGCCATAGATGCGCGCGGGGTGGATCGGGTCGGTGTCGGCGGCCAGCAGGGCGTCGTCCTTCGCCGTGGCCGCCGCCGCAGCGTGCGCGAGGCCGGACAGCCACGTGGGGTCCGCCGTCGGGCCCTCGACCAGGGCGGCGAGGCTGGCCCGCAGGTCGCCGACCACCGTGACGGCCACGGTCGACGCCGACGAGCGCTGGTCCTC